>NZ_JBEYXQ010000017.1:0-129462 GCF_040645115.1 Streptomyces sp. NPDC046860
TTGAGTTCTCAAGGAACGGTCGCTTCCTTTGTACTCACCCTCTCGGGCTTTCCTCCGGGCTTCCCTTCGGTGTTTCCGACTCTATCAGATCTTTTTCCGATCCGATTTCCTCGGCGCTTTCCAGGTTCTCGCTTTCGCGTTTCCCTTTCCGGCGGTTCCGACTCTATCAGATCCTTTCGGCGTCTGATTCCCTGTCGGCGGGATTGTCTTGGGCTTTTCGGCTTTCGCCGTTCGGCCTTTCGACATTCACTACGTTAGCCGATCTCCGCTGCGCCTCATAATCGAGTCTCGCGGAGTCGAATTCGAGCGTGCGGGCACGCCGAAATCATCCCCGCCAGGGGAAGTCGTAGGTAGTGGGTGGCCGCTTCCGGCTGCAGGCGATTGCCGTACCCGGTTCAAGCGACTCGGGCTACATTACGCACCTTCCCGGGGCGAGTCAACGTGAGCCGCGTCTCGGGACGTGGGCCCGGTAGGGGCTCACGGTGGGGTCGTCGGCGACCCAGAAGCGCCAGGGGTGGACGCCCCCGTCGCCGGCCACTCCGGTCCTCGGGCCGCTGCGTACCTGCTCGGACGGGACGGGCGTGCCCGTGAGGACGCGCAACGGGGTGTCCGCCGGGGCGCAGGCGTCGGTGCCGTCGAGCGCGCGGTCGACGTCCAGAGCGGTCGCCAGCCGGGCCGGCCCCTTGGCCAGTTCCTTGTCCCCGCGGGCCGAAACCCGACGGGGCCGGGCCAGCTCGGCCCCCTCCACGATCTCGCCGGCACGCAGCAGCACCCCGCTCGCCGTGCCCTCGGGGCCGCAGACCAGGTTCATGCAGTGCCACATGCCATAGGTGAAGTAGACGTACACATGACCGGGCGGACCGAACATGACTTCGTTGCGCGGGGTGCGCCCTCGGTAGGCGTGCGACCCGGGGTCGTTGGGTCCGTCGTACGCCTCCACCTCCGTGAGCCGGAGGGTGATCGGGCCGTCGGGGGTCGACCGGACGATGACGCGGCCGAGGAGGTCGGGTGCGACCTCCAGTACGGGACGGTCGAAGAACTCCCGTGGCAGTGGCGTACGGTCCGGGGGCGTGATCATGCCCTCCGAGGGTAGTGCAGCTCGCGTCGCCGTCCGTGCGGAACCGGTTGGGACCGTTTCGCGTTTGTACGGGGCGAGGGTCCATACGTAAAGGGAGAGTCAATGGCGTTCAAGAAGCTGCTCGCGAGCCTCGGGGCCGGGGGCGCGTCGGTCGAGACGGTGCTGACCGAGGTCAACGTGGTGCCGGGTGGCGTGGTGCAGGGCGAGGTCCGTATCCAGGGCGGCTCGGTCAACCAGAACATCGAGGGGCTGTCCGTCGGTCTGCAGGCCCGGGTCGAGGTGGAGGGCGGCGACCAGGAGTACAAGCAGGACGTCGAGTTCACCAAGGTGCGGCTCGGCGGGGCCTTCGAGCTCCAGGCCGGCGCGGTGCACGCGGTGCCGTTCGGGCTGGAGATCCCCTGGGAGACGCCCGTCACGGTGATCGACGGCCAGGAGCTGCGCGGGATGCACATCGGTGTCACGACCGAGCTGCAGATCGCCCGCGCGGTGGACTCCTCCGACCTGGACCCGATCCACGTGCACCCGCTGCCCGCGCAGAAGGCGCTGCTGGACGCCTTCATCCAGCTCGGCTTCCGCTTCAAGAACGCCGACATGGAGCGCGGTCACATCCGGGGCACCCGCCAGCAGCTGCCGTTCTACCAGGAGATCGAGTTCTACCCGCCGTCGCAGTACCGGGGTCTGAACCAGGTCGAGGTCAGCTTCGTGGCCGACGAGAACGCGATGGACGTCGTACTGGAGATGGACAAGAAGCCGGGGCTGTTCAGCGAGGGCTCGGACACCTTCCGCTCCTTCCAGGTGGGCCTGCACGACTTCCACACCACCGACTGGGCGGCGTACCTCAACCAGTGGCTGTCCGAGGTCGGCAGCAAGCGGAACTGGTTCTAGGCTCGAAGGCCCCGAACGGAACGATCAGCAGGAGGTATCGACGTGACCGAGCTCAAGCGGCGGCCGCTCCCCCATGACTTCCACCCGCCCGTGCCGTCGTTCACGGTGACGAGCGAGGACATCACCGAGGGCGGGACGCTGAAGGGCGCCCAGGTCCAGGCGGAGGGGAACACCTCTCCGCAGCTGAGCTGGTCCGGCTTCCCGCCCGAGACCAAGAGTTTCGCCGTGACCTGCTACGACCCCGACGCGCCGACCGGCAGCGGGTTCTGGCACTGGGTGGTCTTCGACATCCCGGCCTCGGTGACGGAGCTGGCCGTGGGCGCGGGCAGCGGTGACTTCGCGGAGCTGCCCGAGGGTGCCGTACAGGCGCGCAACGACTACGGGGCGCCGGGGTTCGTCGGCGCGGCCCCGCCGCCCGGCGACGGTCCGCACCGGTACGTGTTCACGGTGTACGCGGTGGACGAGGAGAAGCTGGGTATCGGCTCCGACGCCACTCCTGCGGTCGTCGGGTTCCATCTGCGCTTCCACGCGCTGGCGCGTGCCCAGCTCGTCGGGGAGTACGAGGTGCCCGCGCAGGGCTGAGTGCCCCTCCGGTGTTTGCCCGCCCCTGGTCTTGGAATTGATCAGGGGCGGGCGTTTTTTTATTTCGTTGTCCATCTCGATGCGCCCGTCCAGAGTTGATCCAGGTCCGCCGGGGGTGCGGACAGGCGCACGGGAGGTGGGCGGGATGCGTGGCACGTTGGTCCTGAACGCGAGTTTCGAGCCGCTGTCGACGGTGACGGTGAACCGTGCCGTGGTCCTGGTGCTCCAGGACAAGGCGGTGGTGGAGCAGGCGCACACCGGGCTGCGGATGCGCGGCACGCTGGTGGACATGCCGGCACCGAGGGTGATCCGGCTGTGCAGATACGTAAGGGTGCCGTTCCGAAGACAAGCGCCGTGGTCCAGGCGGGGTGTGCTGGTGCGGGACCGGCACCGGTGCGCGTACTGCGGGCGGGCGGCGAGCACGGTGGACCACGTGGTGCCGCGTGCGCAGGGTGGCGCGGACTCCTGGCTGAACACGGTGGCGTCCTGCGCGGAGGACAATCACCGCAAGGCGGACCGGACGCCGCAGCAGGCGGGGATGCCGTTGCTGCGGCAGCCCTTCGAGCCGACTCCGGCGGACGCGATGCTGCTGGCGCTGGGGTCGGACGACTTCGCGGCGCTGCCGGAGTGGCTGGCGCCGCCCGCGGCCGCGTAGGCCCTACCGGACCGTCGTGCACGTCAAGGGGCCCGCTCTCCCTTTCCGGGAGAGCGGGCCCCTTGACGTGGCGGGGTGGGCTCAGTCGATCGTCGGGCGCTCGCGGCGGTCGGTGCCGGTGGCCGTGCCCTTGTTCTGCTGGGGTACGGCGCCGCCGCCTCCGCCGAAGTTGCCGAAGTTGCCCATGGCGCCGGAGAGGCCCTTGAGGGCGTCGCCGATCTCGCTGGGGACGATCCAGAGCTTGTTGGCGTCGCCCTCGGCGATCTTCGGGAGCATCTGGAGGTACTGGTAGGAGAGCAGCTTCTGGTCGGGGTCGCCCGCGTGGATGGCCTCGAAGACGGTGCGGACGGCCTGGGCCTCGCCCTCGGCGCGCAGGGCGGCGGCCTTGGCCTCACCCTCGGCGCGCAGGATCTGGGACTGCTTCTCGCCCTCGGCGGTGAGGATCGCGGCCTGGCGCGTGCCCTCGGCGGTGAGGATCGCGGCGCGCTTGTCGCGGTCGGCGCGCATCTGCTTCTCCATCGAGTCCTGGATGGAGGTGGGCGGCTCGATGGCCTTGAGCTCGACGCGGTTGACGCGGATGCCCCACTTGCCGGTGGCCTCGTCGAGGACTCCGCGCAGGGCGGCGTTGATCTCCTCGCGGGAGGTCAGGGTCCGCTCCAGGTCCATGCCGCCGATGATGTTGCGCAGCGTGGTGACGGTGAGCTGCTCGATCGCCTGGATGTAGCTGGCGACCTCATAGGTGGCGGCGCGGGCGTCGGTGACCTGGTAGTAGATGACGGTGTCGATGTTGACCACCAGGTTGTCCTGGGTGATCACCGGCTGGGGCGGGAAGGGGACGACCTGTTCGCGCAGGTCGATGCGGTTGCGGATGGTGTCGATGAACGGGACGACGATGTTCAGGCCCGCGTTCAGGGTGCGCGTGTAGCGGCCGAAGCGCTCGACGATGGCGGCGCTCGCCTGTGGGATGACCTGGATGGTCTTGATCAGGGCGATGAAGACCAACACCACCAGAATGACCAGGACGATGATGACCGGTTCCATCGTGTTCCCCGTATCCCCTCTCCGCATCGGTGCGCGCGGCGGATGTCGTGGCTGTGAAAGATCTTTCCGGTCGAGTCTGACAGACCGTCCGGCAACTCGGGAGCTGTTCGGTTCAGTTGAGTCGTGCGAGGTCAGGTCCGGGCGGGCGCGGTGGCCGGACGACTCCGGTCAGATGACGAGGGCGGTGGCCCCTTCGATGTCCACGACGTCCACCTCCTGGCCGACGTCGTAGGCGCGGGAGGTGTCGAGGGAGCGGGCCGACCAGATCTCCCCGGCGAGCTTGACGCGTCCGCCGGAGCCGTCGACCCGTTCCAGTACGACGGCCTGTCTGCCCTTGAGCGCGTCGATGCCGGTGGGCAGGTGGGGGCGTGCGCTGCCGTGGCGGGCCGCGATGGGGCGGACCACGGCGATGAGCGCGACGGAGACGGCGACGAAGGTGAGGACCTGGACGACGACGCCGAACCCGAGTCCGGCCGCGCCCGCGGCCACCAGGGCTCCGGCCGCGAGCATGCCGAACTCGGGCATGGCGGTGACGACGAGCGGGATTCCGAGGGCCACGGCGACGACGAGCCACCACACCCATGCGTCTATGTCGTTCACACGGCCATGGTAGGTCCGGGGGTCGCGCCGCCGACAGGGTGCGAACGGACCGCGCGGCGGGCGCGGTTACGCGGTCAGGACAGCGGCAGTCCGCGGGCGGTCCAGCGCTCGCCGGCCTGCTCGACGACGAGGGGGAGGCCGAAGCAGCGGGAGAGGTTGCGGGAGGTCAGTTCCAGCTCGATCGGTCCGGCGGCGAGCACCTTGCCCTGGCGGATCATGAGGACGTGGGTGAAGCCGGGGGCGATCTCCTCGACATGGTGGGTGACCATGATCATGGAGGGGGCGATGGGGTCGCGGGCCAGGCGGCCGAGGCGGCGGACGAGGTCCTCCCGGCCGCCCAGGTCGAGCCCGGCGGCGGGCTCGTCGAGCAGGAGCAGCTCAGGGTCGGTCATCAGGGCGCGGGCGATCAGGGTGCGCTTGCGCTCGCCCTCGGAGAGGGTGCCGAAGCGGCGGTCGAGGAAGTCGCTCATCCCGAGGCGGTCGAGGAAGGCGCGGGCGCGCTGCTCGTCGATGTCCTCGTACTCCTCCTGCCAGCCCGCGGTCATGCCGTAGGCGGCGGTGAGGACGGTCTGCAGGACGGTCTGGCTGCGGGAGAGCTTCTCGGCCATGGCGATGCCGGCCATGCCGATGCGGGGGCGCAGTTCGAAGACGTCGACCTTGCCGAGGGTGTCGCCGAGGATGGTGGCGGTGCCCTTGGTGGGGAAGAGGTAGCTGGACGCGACGTTGAGGAGGGTGGTCTTGCCCGCGCCGTTGGGGCCGAGGATGACCCAGCGCTCGCCCTCCTTGACCGACCAGGAGACCTGGTCCACCAGAGCCCGGCCCTCACGGACCACGGATACGTCCTGAAGCTCCAGAACATCGCTCATGAGCGCGTTGTCTCCCCTTGCGTTGTGGCCGTTCTCGGCTGTCGCGTACGCCTGTGGCTCGGTCCGCCGCGCCGGTGGGCGCAGCCCATATGAAATCTACGCCACGAGTGCCCCGCTCCATTCCATCGGTCCGGTCCTTAGGGTGGGGGCATGCTCACGGAACCGCGTTCAGGACGCCTCGCCGCTTGGGGAAATGCCCTATTGGCCGGACTTGTCTCCCCGGATGACGCCGTACTCGCCGCTGTGGGCGAGGACGCGGTGCACCGGGTCGCCGGGCTGCCCGGGGAGAACGGGGTGGTAGGGCTCACGTTGGCGCTGGGGCGGCTGCGGGCGCTCGGGGTGAGCGGGCTGCGGGTGGCGCTGCCCGCGCCGGGGCATCCGCTGGGGCTGAGCGGTCCGCCGGAGTTCAACGCCCGGGCGCTGGACGCGGGTGAGGCCGTGGTCTGTACCGGGGCCGCCTTCGGGCTGGTGCCGGAGGTGAGCGAGGCGGGGCCGGCGGGCGATGTGCACGTGGAGGTGGTGTGGCACGTGCTGCCGGTGCGGGAGGCGCCGCCCGCCGACGTGCCCTCGCTCGGTGAGGCGGAGCGGGAACTGGCGGAGGCGCTGCGGGAGGCGACGGAGGTGCTGTCCCGGCTGGACGTGGCCGGTTCGGGGCCGGTGGCCGCGGCGGCGATCGACGCCTACCGGGCGCGCTCCGAGCGGGGCGGGGAGGTGCTGGCTCCGGGGTATCCGTCGCGCGCGGCACGGGTGTTGGAGCTGGCGGGCCGGGTGGGGCTGCTGGTCTCGCTGGCCGGGGAGCGGGGGCACGGGGGTGCGGTCAGCGCCTCGGAGATGGGTGCCCGCTCCGAGGCGCTGCGCCCGGTGGAGCGGACGGCCCGGCGTGCGCGGGTGGCGGCGTACAACTCCGTGGTGGAGGAGCGGGAGCGCGGGGCGCGCTGAGCCCGCGGGCGGGGTTCAGCCAGTCACGTCGTGGCGTACGGCCCACAGGGCGGCCTGGGTGCGGTCGGCGAGGTCGAGTTTCATCAGGATGTTGGAGACGTGTGTCTTGACCGTCTTCTCGGAGAGCACCAGGGCGCGGGCTATCTCCCGGTTGGAGCGGCCGTCGGCGATGAGCCCGAGCACCTCGCGCTCCCGCTCGGTGAGTGAACTCCCCCTGCTGTTGCCCGTACCGGATTCCTCCTGGGTGAGGAGGGCGTCGGCGACCTCGGGCTGGAGCAGGATGTGTCCGGCGTGCACGGAGCGGATGGCCGCGGCCAGGGCGTCGGGGTCCACGTCCTTGTAGACGTACCCGGCGGCGCCCGCGCGCAGGGCGGGGACGACGGTGCGGCGCTCGGTGAAGCTGGTGACGATCAGTACGCGGGCGGGGTTGCCGAGTTCGCGGAGCCTGCGCAGGGCGCCGATGCCGTCCAGGCCCGGCATGCGGACGTCCATCAGCACGACGCCGGGCCGCAGTTCCTCGGCGCGGGCGACTCCCTCGGCGCCGTCGGCGGCCTCGCCGACGACCTCGATGTCGTCCTGCACCTCCAGGAAGGTGCGCAGGCCGCGGCGGACGACCTGGTGGTCGTCGACGAGCAGCACTCTGATCGGGTCAGCCACCGGGCACCTCCATCTCGATCTCGGTGCCCTTGCCGGGCGCCGATTCCACGGTGAGCGTGCCGCCGGCCCCGCTCGCGCGGTCCCGCATGGAGACCAGGCCCAGGTGGCGCCCGGCACGGCGGACGGCGGTGGGGTCGAAGCCGCGGCCGTCGTCGGTGACGCGCAGGACGGCTCCCCGGCCGCGCCGGGCCACGTCGACGTGGACGTGGTCGGCGCCGGAGTGGCGCAGGGCGTTGTGCAGGGCCTCCTGGGCGACTCTCAGCAGGGCTTCCTCCTGGGCGGCGGGCAGGGCGCGGAAGCCGTGGCCGGTGAAGGTGACGTGGGCGGTGTGGGCGCGGTCGAGGACCTGTGTCTGGGTGCGCAGGGTGGCGACCAGGCCGTCCTCGTCCAGGGCGGCGGGGCGCAACTCCACGACGGCGGCGCGCAGTTCGTCGGCGGCTTCGGCGGCGAGGGCGGCGACCTGGTGGAGTTCGTCCTTGGCGCGGGCGGGGTCGCGGTCGACGAGGGCGGTGGCGGCCTGGGCGGTCAGGCGCAGGGAGAACAGCTTCTGGCTGACGGCGTCGTGGAGTTCGTGGGCGAGCCGGGAGCGTTCCTCGGCGATGGTCAGTTCGCGGCTGCGCTCGTAGAGGCGGGCGTTGGTGAGGGCGATGGCGGCGTGCTGGGCCAGGATGCCGAGCAGCGCCTGGTCGTCCTCGGTGAATCCGCAACCGCCCTGCGGCTTGGGGCACTTCTTGTTGGCGAGGAAGAGGGCGCCGATGATCTCGTCCCCGTCCCGGATGGGCAGGCCGAGGAAGTCGGCCAGTTCGGGGTGGGCGTCGGGCCAGCCCTCGAAGCGGGGGTCCTCGCGCACGTCGCCCAGGCGCACCGGGCGGCCCTCGCGCAGCATCGCGGCGAGGATGCCGTGCTGGCGGGGCAGCGGGCCGATGGCCTTCCACTGCGCGTCGCTGACGCCGTCGACGACGAACTGGGCGAAGCCCTCGTGGTCGTCGGGCACGCCGAGGGCCGCGTACTCGGCGTCGAGCAGTTCGCGGGCGGAGGCGACGATCGTCTTCAGGACGTCGCGCACCTCCAGATGCCTGCTCATGGCCAGCAGCGCCGCGCTCACCGCGGCGAGCCCGGACCGGGGACCTTGACTCATGCCCTCACGGTACCGGCGGGGTGCGACGGCCGGATCGGCCTGTGGACAGTGCCCCGCGGGGCCTTGGACCGAGGCCGCAGGACGTAGGTCCCCGGGCGCGGGCCCTGCGGCCCCGGCCGGGCGGCGTACGCCGAAGGGACTCCGGGTTCTGCGGCCGGCGGCCGAGGCGGGCGCGGTGGTGGCGTTCCTAGGTTGTGGTCACCGCCCGCCGGGGGCGGTCTCGACTGCGAGGGGATGGTTCTCATGCCGGTGGCGATCGTCACGGGGGCGTCGAAGGGACTGGGGCGGGCACTTGCCGGGGCGCTGGCCGCGCGGGGCTGGGACCTGGTGCTGGACGCGCGGGGCGAGGACGCGTTGGGGGTGGCCGCGCGGGAGGCGGCCGGGTACGGGGTGCGGGTGGTGGCCCTGGCCGGTGACGTCACCGACGGGGCGCACCGGGCGGCGCTGGTGGCGGCCGCGCGGGGGCTGGGCGGGGTGGATCTGCTGGTGAACAACGCGTCCGCGCTGGGCGCCGAGCCGCTGGTGCCGTTGGCGGGGCTGACGCCCGCGGGGCTGCGGCGGGCGCTGGAGGTGAACGTGGTGGCGGCGCTGGGCCTGGTCCAGGAGGCGCTGGAGCCGCTGCGGGCGTCGGCGGCGGGCGCGGTGATCGCGGTCAGTTCGGACGCGGCGGTGGAGGCGTACCCGGCGTGGGGCGGGTACGGCGCCTCGAAGGCGGCGCTGGACCGGTTGACGGCGGTGCTGGGTGCGGAGGAGCCGGGCCTGCGGGTGTGGGCGGTGGACCCCGGTGACATGGCGACGGATCTGTACGCGGCGGCCGTGCCGGACGACCCGGAACCCCGGCCGGAGCCCGGCGTGGTCGTACCGGCGTTCCTGCGGCTGCTGGACGAGCGGCCGCCGAGCGGGCGGTACACGGCCTCGGTGGTGGGCCGGTGAGCCCGGCGCAGGCCGGCCCGGCGGCCGGGGTGTGGCGGGTGCCCGCGGAGCTGTCCGCGCGGGTTCCGGCCGAGCAGCGGGGGCCGGGGCTGGACCGGGACGCCGTACGGCTGCTGGTGTCGCGGGGGACGGCGGTGTCGCACCACGGGTTCGGTGAGCTGCCGGGGCTGCTGCGGTCCGGGGACGTGCTGGTGGTGAACACCTCCCCCACGCGGGCGGCGGCGGTGAACGGCCGGGTCGGGCACGCGCGCGTGGTGGTGCACTTCTCCACGCGCGGGGACGACGGGCGCTGGGCGGTGGAGCTGCGGGAACCGGACGGGCGAGGTACAACGCGCGCGCGGGCGGGCGGGCCCGCGCAGACGAAGGTGTGGTTGCCGGGCGGGGCGCGGCTGGTGCTGGAGGAGCCGCTGGGCGGCGGGGACCGGCTGTGGTGGGCGCGGGCGGCGGGCGCCGATGTGACGCGGGTGCTCGGCGAGTACGGGCGGCCGATCCGGTACGCGTACACGGAGCGGGACCAGCCGCTGTCCGCGTACCAGACGGTGTTCTCGACGCCCGCGCCTGACTGGGCCGGGAGTGCGGAGATGCCGAGTGCGGCGCGGCCGTTCACGGCGCGGCTGGTGGCGGAGCTGGTGAGCCGGGGGGTGTGGTTCGCCCCGGTGCGGCTGGACACGGGGGTGGCGTCGGCGGAGGCGCACGAGCCGCCGTATCCGGAGCGGTTCGCGGTGCCGGAGGCCACGGCGCGGCTGCTCGGGGCGGCGCGGGCGCGGGGCGGCCGGGTGATCGCGGTGGGGACGACGGCGGTGCGCGCCGTGGAGTCCGCGGCGGGGCCGGACGGGGTGGTGCGGGCGGCGTCGGGGTGGACGGATCTGGTGGTCACGCCGGGACGCGGGGTGCGGGTGGTGAACGGGCTGCTCACCGGGCTGCACGAGCCGGAAGCCTCGCATCTGCTGATGCTGCGGGCGGTGGCCGGCGAGGCCGCGGTGCGCCGGGCGTACGGCGAGGCGGTGCGCGAGCGGTACCTGTGGCACGAGTTCGGAGACGTCCATCTACTGCTGACAGAAAGCTTTGCTTACGCACAGCAGCACGCCACGACCCCTGAGTGACATGGGGCCCGTACCGGTGTGAGCCCTCGCATAGGGCGCACATCACGTACGAACGGACATAGGAGACACACTACCCCCGATTGACGGGGCGGATGTGCTGATGTGTCCCGTTTTACCCGGACCTGATCCACTACCGCGCTTCGTACGTCACATCATTGCCAGGGCATTTTGCGGCCGCTAAGAATTGCTCATGTCGCTCAGCGCCGCGGTTCACCCCGCGGCGTTCGTGCTGGAGGAACCGATTCCCCCGGCGGACGCGAGAGCGACCTCCGCGCTATTCGAAGAGGTCCATCAAGCTATGCCCAAGAACATCCTGAAGCACCGTCTCAGTCGCCCGCTCGACAAGTTCTCGGCGCTGAACAAGCAGCACAAGATCGCCATCGCCGGCGTCAGCACCCTCGGTGCCGCCGCCATCGCCCTGTCCGCCGTCCCCGGCGGTGCCACGACCGTGGCCTCCGGCGTCCCGGCCGCCTCCACCAAGCAGGTGGCCGCCGAGCACGGCCAGGTCCGCGACCTCGGCTCGACGCTGAGCAGCCCGCTGACGGGCGAGAAGGTCAAGCTCGACGCCATCAAGGCGAAGCAGAAGGCGGCCGCCGAGCAGCACGCCGACGCCGTCGCGAAGAAGGCCGCCGCCACGAAGAAGGCCGCCGAGTCGCACTCCGCCAAGGAGGCCGCGAACCGGTCCGCCAAGCGTCCCCAGATGGAGACGGTCGCGGCGAAGACCTACAAGAACAACCTCGACGGCTGGATCCGCCAGTCCCTCGACATCATGCACGCCAAGGGCATCCCGGGCAGCTACCACGGGCTGCACAAGAACATCATGCGTGAGTCCTCCGGCAACCCGCGCGCCATCAACGGCTGGGACATCAACGCCATCAACGGCGTCCCGTCCAAGGGTCTGCTCCAGGTGATCCCGCCCACGTTCGCCACGTACCACGTGAAGGGCACCTCGAACGACATCTACGACCCGGTCGCCAACATCACCGCCGCCGCCAACTACGCGGCGCACCGGTACGGCTCGATCGACAACGTCAACAGCGCGTACTGAGGTCGGCGCGGACCTCTGAGACACGCCGAAAGGGCGGCACCCCGAACGGGGGTGCCGCCCTTCACGTCACTCTCGGAGGACACTCGGGAACAAGGGTCCGCGAGAACCGCTACTTGCGCATGACCTCGGGCTCGTGCCGCCGCAGGAAGCGCGAGACGAGGAAGCCGCAGGCCGCCCCGAGCGCGATCAACGCGATCATGTCCAGGCTCCAGGCCGCCGCCGAGTGGTCCCACAGCGGGTCGGTGCTGGTCGGGTCGTCGCTGTTCGGCGCGATGTTGTTGAAGTCCAGCGAGGCGCCGGCCGCGGCCACCGCCCAGCGGGACGGCATCAGGTACGAGAACTCGTTGACACCCGGCGTGCCGTGCAGGGTGAACAGGCAGCCGGTGAACACGACCTGGATGATCGCGAACATCACCAGCAGCGGCATGGTCTTCTCGGCGGTCTTCACCAGCGAGGAGATGACCAGGCCGAACATCATCGAGGTGAAGCCGAGCGCCATGATCGGCAGGCACAGCTCGAACAGCGTCGAGCCGCCGAAGACGACTCCCCGGTCCGGGATCTCCCGGCTGGCGAAGCCGATCAGGCCCACCATCAGGCCCTGGAGCACCGTGACGGCGCCCAGGACGACCACCTTGGACATCAGGTAGGCCGAGCGGGACAGGCCGGTCGCTCGCTCCCGCTCGTAGATCACCCGCTCCTTGATCAGCTCGCGGACCGAGTTGGCCGCGCCCGCGAAGCAGGCGCCGACCGCGAGGATCAGCAGGACGGTCGTCGCCGTGCCGTTCGGGACGTGTATGCCGGTCCGGGGGTTGACCGGATTGACCAGCAGCCCCTTCTCGTGGTCGATGAGCAGGCTCACCGCGCCGAGCACGGCCGGCAGGATCACCGTCAGCGCCAGGAAGCCCTTGTCCGAGCCGATGACCGCCACGTACCGCCTGACCAGCGTCAGCAGCTGGGAGCCCCAGCTCTGCGGCTTGGGCGGCCGGACCGCCTGCGGCGGGGGCGCGGTGACGGACTGCGCGGCGACCGCGTCGAGGTCGGCGGCGTACATCTGGTAGTGCTGCGAGCCCTTCCAGCGGCCCGCCCAGTCGTAGTCGCGGTAGTTCTCGAAGGCGGAGAACACATCGGCCCAGGTGTCGTAGCCGAAGAAGTTCAGCGCCTCCTCCGGCGGGCCGAAGTAGGCCACCGCGCCGCCCGGCGCCATCACCAGCAGCTTGTCGCAGAGCGCCAGCTCGGCCACGGAGTGGGTGACGACCAGGACCGTGCGGCCGTCGTCGGCGAGGCCGCGCAGCAGCTGCATGACATCGCGGTCCATGCCCGGGTCCAGGCCCGACGTCGGCTCGTCCAGGAAGATCAGCGACGGCTTGGTCAGCAGCTCCAGGGCCACCGAGACACGCTTGCGCTGGCCGCCCGAGAGGGAGGTGACCTTCTTGTTCTTGTGGATGTCGAGCTTCAGCTCGCGCAGCACCTCGTCGATACGGGCGTCGCGCTCGGTGGGCGTGGTGTCGGCGGGGAAGCGCAGCTTGGCCGCGTACTTCAGCGCCTTCCGTACGGTCAGCTCCTTGTGCAGGATGTCGTCCTGCGGGACCAGGCCGATGCGCTGGCGCAGCTCGGCGAACTGCTTGTACAGGTTCCGGTTGTCGTAGAGCACCTCGCCCTCGTTGGCGGGGCGGTAGCCGGTGAGCGCCTTGAGCAGGGTGGACTTGCCGGAGCCGGACGGGCCGATGACCGCGATCAGGGACTTCTCCGGGGCGCCGAAGGAGACGTCCCGCAGGATCTGCTTCCCGCCGTCGACCGTGACGGTGAGGTGGCGGGCGGAGAAGGACACCTCACCGGTGTCGACGAACTCCTCGAGGCGGTCGCCCACGATACGGAAGGCCGAGTGGCCGACACCGACGATGTCGTCCGGGCCGAGCACCGAGGTGCCGCCCTTGGCGATCGGCTGACCGTTGACGTAGGTGCCGTTGTGCGAGCCGAGATCGCGGATCTCGAAGCGGCCCTCGGGCGTCGTCCGGAACTCGGCGTGGTGCCGGGAGACCTGGAGGTCGGAGACGACGAGGTCGTTGTCCAGCGAGCGGCCGATGCGCATGACCCGGCCGAGGTCGAACTGGTGGAACGTGGTCGGGCTGCGGTCGCCGTGGACCGGCTGCTCCCCCTGGCCGGGGCCGCCCTGCTGGTGCCGGCCGGAACCGCCCTGCTGGTGCGGGAAGGCCGGGGCCTGCTGCGGGCCGCTCTGCCACTCCGGGCTCTGCGGCTGGGTGGCCTGCGGCACGGCCTGCGTCTGCTGGGCCCAGCTCGCGGACTGCGCGGCGTACGGCGCGGCCTGCGACGCGTCGGCGGCCGTCAGGCCGAGGCGCGGTCCGTCGGTGGCGTTGCCGAGGTGGACGGCCGAGCCGGGGCCCAGCTCCGTCTGGCCGACGCGGTGGCCCTGCACGAAGGTGCCGTTGGTGCTGCCATGGTCCTCGATCACCCAGGTACGGCCGTCGAAACGGACCGTGGCGTGTCGCCAGGACACCCTGGCGTCGTCGAAGACGATGTCGCCCTGCGGATCACGTCCGAGGGCGTAGGACCTGGACGGATCGAGCGTCCAGGTCCGTCCGTTTGTTTCCAGTACGAGTTCCGGCACTCCATGCCCCACTGAGTTGTCCCCCGAATTGCCCCCGACACGGGGAGTCTAGGGATGTCGAACATCGTGGGGAACTATTCCAGGCGCGGGCGCCCAACTGGTAGTCGGGCCTTGGGGGAACGAGCGTGCAAGCACGGTCCACCGGGTGGAAAACGGGCCGGAGAGGGTCAATTGCCCGCGAGCCGGAGCAGGCCCCCGGACCGTCCGCCTCCCCCGCCCCCGAGCCCCGTCAGGACCGCGTCCGGTTGGCGGACCTGTCGGGCGGGGGCCACGGGGTGCCGGATACGGTGGTGGGACCATGAGCGCTTCGCAGACCGTCGCTACGCAGCCCGACGACGTCCCCACTCTTCTCGTCAAGATCTTCGGCAAGGACCGGCCCGGCATCACCGCCGGACTCTTCGACACCCTTGCCGCCTTCCAGGTCGACGTGGTCGACATCGAGCAGGTCGTCACCCGTGGCCGGCTGGTCCTGTGCGCCCTGGTCACCCAGCCCGCGAAGGGGCTGGACGGCGATCTCCGGTCGACCGTGCACAGCTGGGCCGAGTCGATGAAGATGCAGGCCGAGATCATCTCGGGCCACGGCGACAACCGGCCGCGCGGTGTCGGCCGCTCGCTGGTGACGGTGCTCGGGCATCCCCTGACCGCCGAGTCGACGGCCGCCATCGCGGCGCGTATCGCCAAGGCCGGCGCCAACATCGACCGTATCTTCCGGCTCGCCAAGTACCCCGTCACCGCCGTGGAGTTCGCCGTCTCCGGCGTCGAGACGGAGCCTCTGCGCACGGCGCTGGCGGCCAGCGCGGCCGCCCTCGGGGTGGACATCGCCGTCGTCTCGGCGGGTCTGCACCGGCGGGCGCAGCGGCTGGTGGTCATGGACGTGGACTCGACGCTGATCCAGGACGAGGTCATCGAGCTGTTCGCCGCGCACGCCGGCTGCGAGGCCGAGGTCGCCGCGGTGACCGAGGCGGCGATGCGCGGGGAACTGGACTTCGAGCAGTCGCTGCACGCGCGGGTGGCGCTGCTGAAGGGGCTGGACGCCTCGGTGGTGGACAAGGTCCGCGAGGAGGTCCGGCTGACGCCGGGCGCGCGGACGCTGATCCGTACGCTGAAGCGGCTGGGTTACCAAGTCGGCGTGGTGTCCGGTGGTTTCACCCAGGTCACCGACGCCCTGAAGGACCGGCTGGGACTGGACTTCGCGCACGCCAACACGCTGGAGATCGTCGACGGGAAGCTGACCGGCCGGGTCACCGGTGAGGTCGTGGACCGGGCGGGCAAGGCGCGGCTGCTGCGCCGGTTCGCCGCCGAGGCGGGGGTGCCGCTGTCGCAGACGGTGGCGATCGGTGACGGCGCCAATGATCTGGACATGCTGAACGCGGCCGGTCTGGGGGTGGCCTTCAACGCCAAGCCGGTGGTGCGCGAGGCCGCGCACACGGCGGTGAACTTCCCCTTCCTCGACACCGTGCTCTACCTGCTGGGTGTCAGCCGGGAAGAGGTCGAGGCGGCGCAGACGCACGACGAGGACTGACCCCCCGGCGGGGCGGTGTGCGCGGGGCCCGGAACCACGGTGGTTCCGGGCCCCGCGCATGCCGGTGGGTCACTCGGAGGGCGCCCAGTAGTCGACCAGCGTCGCCTTGCCGGGCTCCAGGTCCTTCCAGCCGCCCTCGAAGGTCAGCACGGCGAAGGCGGAGGTGGGGAAGCCGCGCCGGTTCATCCGCTCACGGGCGTCGCCGTCGGCGGACCCGGCGAGGATCTCGGTCAGGTGGTGCACGCCGGGGTTGTGACCGATGAGGATCGCGCTGCGCACGTCGTCCGGGGTCTCGTTCAGCACGGCGATCAGCTCTCCGGGCGAGGCTTCGTAGACCCGGTCCTCGTAGACCGTTTTCGGCCGGTGGTCCAGCTCGTGCACGGCGAGCTTCCAGGTCTCGCGGGTGCGCAGCGCGGTGGAGCAGACGGCCAGGTCGAAGGGGACACCGGTGTCGGCCAGCCTGCTTCCCGCGACGGGGGCGTCCGCGCGGCCGCGGTCGGCGAGCGGGCGCTCGTGGTCGGAAACCTGGGGCCAGTCGGCTTTCGCATGGCGGAAGAGGACGATCCTGCGGGGTTCAGCGACGCTCATGTCACCCAGCTTCGCATGAAACAGGCCACCCGGCGCAGGGAGTTGACGTGCGGATTCACCAGGACGAGCGGGTGGCGGCTCAGTGTGCGACGAGCCGGCGGGCGTGCTCGACGAGGAGGGCGAGTGCCGGGTCACCGCTCGCCGCGTGGGCGTCCGAGGGGTTCATTATCAGCATCAGCAGAGCGGCGAAGGCGAGCGCCGGCAGGGCCAGGGCCCACCAGGGCAGCAGGGCGGCGGCGCGGGCGGGGTGGGGCCGGGTGTGGGCGCGAACCGGCATGGTCGCCTCCGTCGCTCGTCGGGCTTCCGGGAGACGCTGTCCCGGTACTCCTCGAAGCTACGCGGTCACCCGCCGTCGGCCCATCGGGGCTTCCACCCACTCGACCCTGATCCTCGCCCCCTAGGGGACGGTGGGGACAGCCCTACCGGGCGGCCCTCACCAGGCGGGATCAGGGGGAACAGACCGGGATCAAGGGGACCGGCCTGAATCAGGGGGACTGGCCGGGATCAGGGGGAGATGATCGTCGCCACGATGGCGATCACGGCGAAGATGGCGAAGAACGAACCGAAGACGATCAGCATCTTCTTCTGGCCGTTCTGCGGTTCGGGATCGAGCACAGGCTGCATGCGGCCCAGTGTCCCATCCCCACCGGTGTCCGGGGGCGCCGGGGGCGCCGGGGGCGGCCTACCGCCCCGCCTCGTCCTCCACGGTCCGGTCGCGCCCCGCGAGGAAGCCGACCGCCATCTGCGGCAGCATCAGCGCCGCCATGAGCGCGATCGGCACGCCCCAGCCCCCGGTGCGCTGGTAGAGCACGCCGACCAGCAGCGGGCCGGGGATGGACAGCAGGTACCCGGTGCTCTGGGCGAACGCGGAGAGCTGGGCCACGCCCGGACCGGTGCGGGCCCGCATGCCGACCATGGTGAGCGCGAGCGGGAAGGCGCAGTTGGCCACCCCGAGCAGCACCGCCCAGACCCACGCGCCGGCGGCGGGCGCGAGGTAGAGCCCGGCGTAGCCGGCGAGGCCGCAGGCGCCCAGGACCAGGACGATGGGGCCCTGGTGGGGCAGCCGGGTGGCCAGCCGCGGGATGACGAAGGCCAGCGGTACGCCCATCACCATGGTGACCGCGAGCAGCACGCCCGCGGTGCCGGCCGGGACGCCGGCGTCCCGGAAGATCTGCGGCATCCAGCCCATGGTGATGTACGCGGCGGTGGCCTGGAGGCCGAAGAAGACGGCGAGCGCCCAGGCGGTGCGGCTGCGCGCGATCCGCAGCCGCGGAGCGGTCGCGGCGCCGGGGACCGGGGCGGGCGCGGGGACCCGCTCGCGGACCAGGGGCAGCCAGGGCAGTACGGCGACGCCCGCGAGGACCGCCCACACGGCGAGCCCGGACTGCCAGCGGCCGCCGAGGGCGCCGGTCAGGGGCACGGTGACGGCGGCGGCGGCCGAGGTGCCGAGGGCCAGTGCCATGGAGTACAGGCCGGTCATGGTGCCGACGCGGTCGGGGAACCAGCGCTTGACGATGACCGGCATCAGCACGTTGCTCACCGCGATGCCCATGAGGGCGAGCGCGCTGGCGGCGAGGAAGCCGGCCGTGCCGCCGACGTAGGGCCGGATCAGCAGGCCCGCGGTGATGGCGGTCATGCCCGCGCAGACCACCGCGCCCGGTCCGAAGCGGCGGGCGAGGCGGGGTGCGGTGGCGCCGAAGACGGCGAAGCACAGCGGGGGCACGGAGGTGAGCAGTCCGGCGACGCCGCCGCTCATGCCGAGCCCGTCGCGGACCTCCTCCAGCAGGGCGCCCAGGCTGGTGATCGCCGGGCGGAGGTTGAGCGCGGCCAGCACGATGCCGACGACGACCAGGCGCACCGCCCAGGCGGGCGGTGCGGGGGCGGCCGGCCGTAGGGGGGTGGTCTCTGTGTCGGTACGGGTCCGCGCGGTCCGGGTCTCCTCAGCCATGAGACCCATCATAGAATCATGGGATGATTGGTTGTCCATTCCGGGACCGGCTCCGCTCGGAGCGCCCGGGTCAGGTGGGTCCGGTCCGTTCGTACGGTCCGCGGCTGTCGTGCCAAGGTGAGCCATGCCTCTGAGCCACCCGCGCCGTTCGGCGCTGTCCGAGCAGGTCATCGCCGAGCTGCGCGCCCAGATCACGTCCGGCGAGTGGCCGGTCGGCTCGCGCATCCCGACCGAGCCGGAGCTGGTCGAGCAGCTCGGTGTCGCGCGCAACACGGTCCGCGAGGCGGTCCGGGCGCTCGCGCACAACGGCCTGCTGGACATCCGCCAGGGCTCGGGCACCTACGTGGTGGCGACGAGCGAGCTGGCCGGGGTGATGCAGCGCAGGTTCGCCGGCGCCGATCCCCGGCACATCGCCGAGCTGCGCTCCACGCTGGAGTCGTCGGCGGCGCGGCTGGCGGCCGAGCGACGCACGGAGAAGGACCTCAAGCAGCTCGACGCGCTGCTCACCCGGCGCGAGGAAGCGTGGGAGACCGGGGACGCGGAGGCGTTCGTCGCGGCCGACGCGACCTTCCACCTGGCCGTGGTGGCCGCCTCGCACAACGACGTGATGACGGCGATGTACGCCGACCTGGGCGAGGTGCTGCGGGACTGGCTGCGCGCGGACGTCGGCGTCGAGCTGCGGCCGCGGGCGTACATGGACCACACCCGGCTGGTGGACGCGATCCGCACCGGGGACGCGCGGGCGGCGGCCGCGGAGGCGGCGGGCTACCCCTTCCAGTGCCGCCCCGAGCGGGTCAGCCCGCCTTCTGGTGACTGATCCAGACCACCCGGATCTCCTTCCAGCACCGCCCGGCCAGCTTCACGGTCATGGCGGGCCCGGCGGCCACCGGCGCGCTGTCGGTGTCGATGTCCCACCAGCGGGCGCACTCGATGTGCAGGCGTACCCGGTCGGGGTGCACGTAGGGGTTGTGGCAGTGGGCCACCACCTCCGAGCCGTCCACCTTGGTACGGCAGGACGCGCCGAAGCGGTCGGGGGCGTGCGGCTTGCCGTCACCGGCGCGGGCGATCCCGCCGGGCAGAGCGAGCACGAGCACCGCGGCCGCGGTCACCGGGGTCAGGCTGCGGGGAGGACGCACGGGCGGGGGGACCTCCTCGGCCGGGCTGCGGAGGGGGCGCGCTGCGGGGGCGCCGTAGTACGAGGGTGCGTCCTCCACGCCGGTACGGCCCGGCCGGGGACCCGTACGGGTGAGGCCCGCACCCCCTCTGGGGTGCGGGCCTCGTGCGTGCCGTGCCGTTTCGGGCGGTGGGCGGTGCCGTTCAGGCGCCGATCGCGTGCAGGCCGCCGTCGACGTGGATGATCTCGCCGGTGGTCTTCGGGAACCAGTCGCTCAGCAGGGCGACGACGCCCTTGCCGGCCGGCTCCGGGTCCTTCAGGTCCCACTCCAGCGGGGAGCGGGAGTCCCACACGGCCGCCAGGTCGGAGAAGCCCGGGATGGACTTCGCGGCCATGGAGCCGATCGGGCCCGCGGAGATGAGGTTGCAGCGGATGTTCTGCTTGCCCAGGTCACGCGCCATGTAGCGGCTGGTGGCCTCCAGGGCGGCCTTGGCCGGGCCCATCCAGTCGTACTGCGGCCAGGCGTACTGCGCGTCGAAGGTGAGGCCGACGACGGAGCCGCCGTTCTGCATCAGCGGCAGGCACGCCATGGTGAGCGCCTTCAGCGAGAACGCCGAGACGTGCATGGCGGTGGAGACCGACTCGAACGGCGTGTTCAGGAAGTTGCCGCCGAGGGCGTCCTGCGGGGCGAAGCCGATGGAGTGGACGATGCCGTCGAGGCCGCCCAGCTCCTCGCCGACGATGTCGGCCAGGCGCGCGAGGTGCTCCTCGTTGGTGACGTCCAGCTCGATCACCTTGGCCGGCTTCGGCAGCTTCTTGGCGATGCGCTCGGTCAGCGTGGGCCGCGGGAACGCGGTCAGGATGATCTCGGCGCCCTGCTCCTGGGCGAGCTTGGCGACGTGGAAGGCGATGGAGGACTCCATCAGCACACCCGTGACCAGGATGCGCTTGCCCTCGAGAATTCCGCTCATGGTGTTCAGTGACCCATTCCCAGTCCGCCGTCAACGGGGATGACGGCTCCAGTGATGTACGAGGCGTCGTCCGAGGCGAGGAACCGCACCGTCGCGGCGACCTCCTCGGGCTGCGCGTAGCGGCCGAGCGGCACCTGCGACACGATGCCCGCGCGCTGCTCGTCGGTGAGCGCCTTGGTCATGTCGGTGTCGACGAAACCGGGGGCGACGACGTTGAAGGTGATGTTGCGCGAGCCCAGCTCACGGGCGAGGGAGCGCGCGAAGCCGACGAGCGCGGCCTTGGAGGCGGCGTAGTTCGCCTGCCCCGCCGAGCCGAGCAGACCGACGACCGAGGAGATCAGGACGACGCGGCCCTTCTTGGCCCGCAGCATGCCGCGGTTGGCGCGCTTGACCACACGGAAGGTGCCGGTGAGGTTGGTGTCGATGACCGAGGTGAAGTCCTCCTCGGACATGCGCATCAGAAGCTGGTCCTTGGTGACGCCCGCGTTGGCGATCAGGACCTCGACGGGGCCGTGCCGCTCCTCGATCTCCTTGTACGCCTGCTCCACCTGCTCGGCGTCGGTGATGTCGCACTTGACGGCCAGGAAGCCGGCCGGCGGCTCGCCCGAGCGGTACGTGATGGCGACCTTGTCGCCGGCGTCGGCGAAAGCGCGGGCGATGGCGAGGCCGATGCCCCGGTTGCCTCCGGTGACGAGAACCGAGCGGCTCAACGGATCACCCTTTCGTTAGCGGT
Organism: Streptomyces sp. NPDC046860; assembly: GCF_040645115.1. NCBI lineage: Bacteria > Bacillati > Actinomycetota > Actinomycetes > Kitasatosporales > Streptomycetaceae > Streptomyces > Streptomyces sp. NPDC046860. The sequence goes on from NZ_JBEYXQ010000017.1 coordinate 21,028, forward strand.
CTGCAGCGTTCCGACAATCCGCCCGGTCACCTGGGTGAGAGGCGGGACAGGCGGCTTCCCCGAAAACCTATCGGTCCGGCCACGACCACGGACAATCGGGCACCGACAGTGACACATCCCTGCTCCTGTCGGATTCCTACAGAACCGGACTCGCCGGTGGTGCGCTCGGCCCGCCGGACCCCCGGGCCGGGGCCGTGGTTCCGCGTCCGCCCCCGTATCGTGCCCCCATGCCCGGTGATCTGATGCGTGTCGTATCCCGCAACTCCCCCATGGCGCTCGCCCAAGTGGAGCGCGTGCGGGCCGAGTTGGCCGTACTCCACCCCCACCTGCGGACCGAGGTCCTGCCCGTGACGACCACCGGTGACCGGTGGATGGGAGACCTCGCGGCGGTCGAGGGCAAGGGCGCGTTCACCAAGGAGGTGGATGCCGCGCTGCTGCGGGGCGACGCCGACCTCGCCGTGCACTGCCTGAAGGACGTGCCCGGCGACCGCCCCATCCCGGCCGGCACCCTCTTCGCGGCGTACCTCGCGCGCGACGACATCCGGGACGCCCTGGTCGATCCGCGGGGCCGCACCCTCGACGAGCTCCCGGCGGGCACCCGGATCGGCACCTCCTCGGTGCGCCGCGCCGCACAGCTCGCCGCGTCCCATCCGCACCTGGACTGCGTGCCCGTCCGGGGCAACGCGAACAGGCGGCTGGAGAAGATGGCGGCCGGTGAGGCGGACGCGCTGATCCTGGCCGTGTCCGGGCTGGAGCGGATCGGGCGGATGGACGCGGCCACCGAGATCCTGGACCTGGAGACGATGCTCCCGCCGATCGGCGCGGGCGTCCTCGCCCTCCAGTGCCGGGAGGACGACACGGGCACGATCGACGTCGTCAGCGGCCTGGGCGACCCGGCCACCCACCGGGAGACCACCGCCGAGCGGATGCTCCTGCACGTCCTCCAGGGCCACTGCAACTCCCCGATCGCCGGGTACGCCCGCACCGAGCGCTCCGGTGAACTCTCGCTGCGCGCGGCCGTGTTCACGCCCGACGGCAAGACCGTCCTGCAGGCGCACGAGTGGGCCGGGCGCCTCGACCCGGCCACGCTGGGCACGTCCGTCGCCGTCGCCCTGCTCCGCCAGGGCGCGCGGGAGCTGATCGACGGCATCGCTCACTGAGAGCGGCCCGCGAGGCGACGTATCCTCCTGTGCACCCCACCGCGTCCAGGAGGAACCCACCCGTGGCCCGACACATCGATCCCTCCTTCCTGGAGCTGCCCCTGCGGCCCCTCGCCGACGCCGCGCTGGCGCGGGCGCGGGCCCTGGGGGCCGAGCACGCCGACTTCCGGCTGGAGCGGGTGCGCAGTGCCTCCTGGCGAGTGCGGGACGGGCGGCCGGCCGGGTCCTCGGACACCACCGACCTGGGGTACGCGGTCAGGGTCGTGCACGGGGGGAGCTGGGGGTTCGCCTCGGGGGTGGACTTGACCATGGGCGGCGCGGCCAAGGTCGCCTCGCAGGCCGTGGCGATGGCCAAGCTGTCCGCGCAGGTGATCAAGGCAGCCGGGTCGGCGGAGCTGGTCGAGCTGGCCGACGAGCCCGTGCACGCCGACCGGACGTGGATCTCCTCGTACGAGATCGACCCCTTCACCGTGCCGGACGAGGAGAAGTCCGCGCTGCTGGCGGACTGGAGCGGGCGGCTGCTCTCCGCGCAGGGCGTCGACCACGTGGACGCCTCGCTGACGACCGTGCACGAGAACAAGTTCTACGCGGACACCGCCGGGACGGTCACCACCCAGCAGCGCGTCCGTCTGCACCCCGAGCTGACGGCCGTCTCGGTGGACGACTCCAGCGGCGAGTTCGATTCGATGCGCACCCTCGCCCCGCCCACCGGCCGCGGCTGGGAGTACCTGACCGGCACCGGCTGGGACTGGGACACCGAGCTCGAACAGATCCCCGAGCTGCTGGCCGAGAAGATGCGCGCCCCGAGCGTGGAGCCGGGGCTGTACGACCTGGTCGTGGACCCCTCCAACCTGTGGCTGACCATCCACGAGTCCGTCGGCCACGCCACCGAGCTGGACCGCGCCCTCGGCTACGAGGCGGCGTACGCCGGTACCTCGTTCGCCACCTTCGACCAGCTCGGCAAGCTCAGGTACGGCTCCGAGCTGATGAACGTCACCGGCGACCGCACCGCCGAACACGGCCTGGCCACCATCGGGTACGACGACGAGGGGGTGGCCGCGCAGTCCTGGGACCTGGTGAGGGACGGCACCCTCACCGGTTACCAACTCGACCGTCGCATCGCCAAGTTGACCGGCTTCGACCGCTCCAACGGCTGCGCCTTCGCCGACTCCCCCGGCCATGTCCCGGTCCAGCGCATGGCCAACGTCTCGCTGCGGCCGGACCCCGCCGGACTGTCGACGGAGGGGCTGATCGGGGGCGTCGACCGGGGCATCTACGTGGTCGGGGACCGGTCCTGGTCGATCGACATGCAGCGCTACAACTTCCAGTTCACCGGTCAGCGCTTCTTCCGGATCGAGAACGGGCGGATCACCGGGCAGCTCAGGGACGTCGCCTACCAGGCCAACACCACCGACTTCTGGGGCTCGATGGCCGCCGTCGGCGGTCCGGGCACCTATGTGCTCGGCGGCGCCTTCAACTGCGGCAAGGCCCAGCCCGGCCAGGTCGCCGCCGTCTCCCACGGCTGCCCCTCCGCCCTGTTCCGGGGCGTCAACATCCTCAACACCACTCAGGAGGCCGGGCGATGAGCGCGCGGAGCAGCAAGCCGTACGAGATCGTCGAGCAGGCCCTCGCGCTGTCCCGGTCCGACGGCTGTGTCGTCATCGCGGACGAGGAGTCGAGCGCCAACCTGCGCTGGGCGGGCAACGCGCTCACCACCAACGGGGTGACCCGCGGCCGTACCCTCACCGTGATCGCCACCGTGGACGGGCAGCAGGGCACCGCCTCCGGCGTGGTGTCGCGGTCGGCGGTCACCTCGGCCGAGCTGGAGCCGCTGGTACGGGCCGCCGAGGCCGCCGCGCGCGCGGCCGGGCCCGCCGAGGACGCCCAGCCGCTGGTCACCGGGGTGCCGGAGTCCCCGGACTTCCGCGACGCGCCCGCCGAGACCTCCTCGGCGGTGTTCACGGACTTCGCCCCGGCGCTCGGCGAGGCGTTCGCCCGCGCCCGGGCCGGGGGCCGCGAGCTGTACGGCTTCGCCAGCCACGCGACGGTCTCCACCTACCTGGGCACCTCCGCCGGCCTGCGCCTGAGGCACGACCAGCCGACCGGCACCCTGGAGCTGAACGCCAAGTCCCCCGACCACACCCGCTCGGCCTGGGCCGGCCGTTCCACCCGCGACTTCAAGGACGTCGACCCTGGCGCCCTGGACGACGAGCTGGCCGAGCGCCTCGGCTGGGCGGAGCGCCGGGTGGAGCTGCCCGCCGGGCGGTACGAGACGCTGCTGCCGCCGTCCGCGGTGGCGGACCTGCTGATCTACCAGCTGTGGTCGGCCTCGGGCCGGGACGCCGCCGAGGGCCGCACGGTGTTCTCCCGGCCGGGCGGCGGCACCCGCTCCGGCGAGCGGCTGAGCGAGCTGCCGCTGACCCTGCGCAGCGACCCGGACGAGCCGGGCATCGGCTGCGCGCCGTTCGTGGTGGCGCACTCCTCCGGCGGCGACCGCTCGGTGTTCGACAACGGGCTGCCTGTACGCGCCACCGACTGGATCAAGGACGGGGTGCTCGACCACCTCACCACCACCCGGCACAGCGCGGCCCTGACCGGTCTGCCGCTCGCCCCGGCGCTGGACAACCTGATCCTGGACGGCGGCGGCCACCGCTCGCTCGCGGAGATGGTCGCGGGCACCGAGCGCGGGCTGCTGCTGACCTGCCTCTGGTACATCCGCGAGGTCGACCCGGCGACCCTGCTGCTCACGGGGCTCACCCGCGACGGCGTCTACCTCGTGGAGAACGGCGAGGTGACCGGCCAGGTGAACAACTTCCGGTTCAACGAGTCGCCGGTCGGTGTGCTGGGCCGGGCCACCGAGGCGGGCCGCACCGAGCAGACGCTGCCCCGCGAGTGGAGCGACTGGTTCACGCGGGCGGCGATGCCCGCTCTCCGCGTCCCGGAATTCAATATGAGCTCTGTCAGCCAGGGCGTATAACCTCGTACTCGGCTGTCGTCCGACCGCCGGAAGATCATCTAGGAGACACGAGAACCGTGACGGACATCGTCGACGAACTGAAGTGGCGTGGGCTGATCGCCCTCTCCACCGACGAGGACGCACTGCGCAAGGCGTTCGCGGACGGTCCTGTCACGTTCTATTGCGGCTTCGACCCGACCGCGCCCAGCCTGCACCTCGGCAACCTGGTCCAGATCCTGACCATGCGCCGCATCCAGAACGCCGGCCACCGCCCGCTGGGCCTGGTCGGGGGTGCCACCGGTCTGATCGGTGACCCCAAGCCCACCGCCGAGCGCACGCTGAACGCGCCGGAGATCGTCGGCCAGTGGGTGGAGCGGCTGCGCGCGCAGATCCAGCCGCTGCTGGACTTCGAGGGCCCGAACGCGGCCGTGATGGTCAACAACCTGGACTGGACCCAGGGGATGTCGGCCATCGAGTTCCTGCGGGACATCGGCAAGCACTTCCGGGTCAACAAGATGATCGCCAAGGAGGCCGTCTCCCGGCGGCTGAACTCCGACGCGGGCATCAGCTACACCGAGTTCAGTTACCAGATCCTGCAGGGCATGGACTTCCTGGAGCTGTACCGGCGGTACGGCTGCACGCTCCAGACCGGCGGCAGCGACCAGTGGGGCAACCTCACCTCGGGCACCGACCTGATCCACCGGACCGAGCCGGACGCCGTCGTCCACGCGCTGGGCACCCCGCTGATCACCAAGGCGGACGGCACCAAGTTCGGCAAGACCGAGTCCGGCACGGTCTGGCTGGACGCGGAGATGACCACGCCGTACGCCTTCTACCAGTTCTGGCTGAACGCGGACGACCGGGACGTCTCCAAGTTCCTGCGGATCTTCAGCTTCAGGTCCCGCGAGGAGATCGAGGAGCTGGAGCGGCTGACCGAGGAGCGCCCGCAGGCCCGTGCCGCGCAGCGCGCGCTCGCGGAGGAGCTGACGACGCTGGTGCACGGCGCGGAGCAGACCGCCGCCGTGGTCGCCGCGTCCAAGGCGCTGTTCGGCCAGGGCGAGCTGTCGGAGCTGGACGAGCGCACGCTCGCGGCCGCGCTGTCGGAGCTGCCGCACATCCAGGTCGCGGAGCCGGGCCCGGTGGTGGACCTGCTCGCCGAGGTGGGTCTGGTGGCCAGCAAGTCGGCCGCGCGCCGCACGGTGAAGGAGGGCGGTGCCTACGTGAACAACGTCAAGGTCGCCGCCGAGGACGCCGTACCGGCCGCCGGGGATCTGCTGCACGGCCGCTGGCTGGTGCTGCGCCGGGGCAAGAAGAACCTGGCCGCGGTCGAGGTCACCGGGGCCTGAGACGGCACGAAGGGCGGCCTTCCCCTCGCGGGGAGGCCGCCCTTTCGCCGTGCCCGCCCGGTCAGATCCGTTCCTCGGCCTTGCGCCGCTTGCGCTTGCCGAGCGTCGCCATGTAGAGCATGTCGACGAAGAACACGATGATGATCGCGGCGACGAGCTGGAAGATGTGCCTGCTCCAGTCGATGCCGCGGGTCTCGGCGACCCCGAGACCGCGCGCGATGGCGTTGCCCACGAGGGCGCCCAGGATGCCGCAGATGGTGGTCAGCCACAGCGGGCTGTGCTGCTTGCCGGGAATGATCGCCTTGGCGAGCAGACCCAGCACGAATCCCACGATGATCGCCCACAGCCAGCCCATGGCGGCCTCCTCGTCCGGCTCGATGCGCTCGTCCCGCTCGTCCCGGCCAGTCTCGGCACGCTCGGGGCGCGGCGCACGCCGGGCGCACCCGTTCGGCGGACGTTCCGGCAGGCCGGGCGGGCGCCCCGCCATCGAGTGCGGTGCCCGGGCGGCGTACCGTGGGGGAAGTGTCCCGGTCCGGGTTCCCGGACGGGCCGAGGGACGCGGCTTCGGGCCGGGGACGGTCCCATGCGGGCGGATGGTGGACTGATGGGCAAGCAGCGTGGCGAGATCTTCCGGATCACCGGCGCCCGGACCGGACTCGCCGAGGACGTGCGGGGCCGGCAGCGGCGGTACGTCATCTCGATGGCCATCCGTACGCTGTCGGTGATCCTGGCCGCCTCCCTGTGGAACGTCGAGCGGTACGTCGCCATCGTGGCGCTGGTGCTGGGCGCCCTGCTGCCGTACGTCGCCGTGGTGATCGCCAACGCGGGCCGGGAGCGGCCTCCGTCGCTGCCGTCGACCTTCGTCGTCATGCCGTCCAAGCCGATGCTCACGGCGCCGCCGGCCGGGGAATCCGGGGCGCGGGCGGAATCCGGCCCTCGGCAGAACTCGGCGGAGCCCGGGGCGGAGTCGCGCGGTGAGGGTTCCGGCCGAGCCTGAGCAGCGTGCGGGGCGGAAAAGCGGAAGACGACTTCCCGCCAAGCTCAGGAAAAGCTCAGATCAATCATGCTGTTCCTGTGCCGGTCGGCCAGTCCTGCGTGACATACTGCGTACGCGCTCCGCATCCCCCGTCGGAGCGACAGACCGACGCCGGGCAGCTCCCCCCGTGGCTGCTCGGCGTCGCTTTGTTTTCTGTGAGAATCACTCTGTGAGCGATACACCGATCTGTTCCGCCAAGGGCTGCCGTTCCGACGCCGTGTGGGTGCTGGCGTGGAACAACCCGAAGATCCACACCCCTGAGCGACGCAAGACCTGGATCGCCTGCGAGGAGCACCGCGAGCATCTGTCGCAGTTCCTCTCGGTGCGGGGGTTCCTGAAGGACGTCGTCCCGCTCCGGGAGTGGGAGGAGTCAGCCGCCGATCGCTGACATCGGGCGGTCGGGCTGGACGAAGGACGGGTCGTCGAGGCCCGCGCCCGCCTTCTTGCCCCACATCGCGGTGCGCCACCGGTCGGCGATCTCCTCGTCCGGCGCGCCGGAGCGCAGCAGGGCCCGCAGGTCGGTCTCCTCGGTGGCGAACAGGCAGGTCCTGATCTGTCCGTCGGCGGTGAGCCGGGTGCGGTCGCAGGCCGCGCAGAACGGGCGGGTCACCGAGGCGATCACGCCGACCCGCTGCGGGCCGCCGTCGACCAGCCAGCGTTCGGCCGGGGCCGAACCGCGCTCGCCCGCGCCCTCGTCGGTGAGGTCGAAGCGGGTGCGCAGGGAGGCCAGGATGTCCTGGGCGGTGACCATGCCCTCGCGCTTCCAGCCGTGCTGGGCGTCGAGCGGCATCTGCTCGATGAACCGCAGTTCGTAGGCGTGTTCCAGGGCCCAGGCCAGCAGGTCGGGGGCCTCGTCCGCGTTCAGGCCCGGCATCAGCACCGCATTGACCTTGACCGGGGTGAGGCCGGCGTCGGCGGCGGCCTCCAGGCCGTCCAGCACGTCCTGGTGGCGGTTGCGCCGGGTGAGGGTCTTGAAGACCTCGGGGCGCAGGGTGTCCAGCGAGACGTTGACCCGGTCCAGGCCCGCCTGCTTCAGGGCGGCGGCAGTGCGCTTGAGACCGATGCCGTTGGTGGTGATGGACATCTGCGGGCGCGGGGTCAGGGCCGCGACGCGCTCGACGATGCCGACGATCCCGGGGCGGAGCAGGGGCTCGCCGCCGGTGAAGCGGACCTCCTCGATGCCGAGCAGACGCACGGCGAGGTCGATGAGGCGGACGATCTCGTCGTCCGTGAGCAGGTCGGGCTTGGCCAGCCATTGCAGGCCCTCTTCGGGCATGCAGTAGGTGCAGCGGAGGTTGCACCGGTCGGTCAGCGAGACCCTCAGGTCGGTGGCCACCCGGCCGTAGGTGTCGATGAGCACGTGGGCCCCCTCCCTCGTTCTCCGGACCTCTTTTTCCCTGTCACCTGCGAGCCTACGCGACACCTCGGACATCGACAGCCGCTCGCCCCGCCCCCGCGCACGCGGACACGGCCGCGCCGCGCGGGCGGGGTGCCCGCGCGGCGCGGCCGTGGCATGCCGTCGGGGGGTGTGCGCCCGGTGCGGTCAGTGCGCTCCGGTGCCGGTCAGGGACCGTACCTCCAGCTCGGCGTACTTCTCCGCGTCCGGGACCTCCTTGGAGAGCAGGGTGCCGACCGCGCCCAGCAGGAAGCCGACCGGGATCGAGATGATGCCGGGGTTCTCCAGCGGGAACCAGTGGAAGTCGATGTCGGGGAACATCGAGGTGGGCTTGCCGGAGACGACCGGGGAGAACAGCACGAGGCCGACCGCGGTGACCAGGCCGCCGTAGATCGACCACAGGGCGCCGGAGGTGGTGAACCGCTTCCAGAACAGGCTGTAGAGGATGGTCGGCAGGTTGGCCGAGGCGGCGACCGCGAAGGCCAGCGCCACGAGTCCGGCCACGTTGAGGTCGCGGGCGAGGGCGCCGAGCACGATGGAGACGGCGCCGATGCCGACGGTGGCGTAGCGGGCGGCGCCCAGTTCCTGCTTCTCGGTGGCCTGGCCCTTCTTGATGACGTTGGCGTAGATGTCGTGGGCGAAGGACGAGGAGGAGGCCAGGGTGAGGCCGGCGACGACCGCGAGGATCGTGGCGAAGGCGACGGCGGAGATGCTGGCCAGCAGGATGGCGCCCCAGTTGGAGTCCACGCCGCCGAGGTGCAGGGCGAGCAGGGGCGCGGCGGTGTTGCCCGCCTTGTTGGAGGCGATGATCTCGTCCGGCTTGATCAGCGCGGCGGCGCCGAAGCCGAGGGCGAGGGTCATCAGGTAGAAGGCGCCGATCAGGCCGATGGCCCAGATGACCGACTTGCGGGCCGCCTTGGCGGTGGGGACGGTGTAGAAGCGGATCAGGATGTGCGGCAGGCCCGCCGTGCCGAGGACCAGGGCGATGCCGAGGGAGATGAAGTCCAGCTTGGTGGTGCCGGTGGCGCCGTACTTCAGGCCGGGCTCCAGGAACGCCTGGCCCTTGCCGCTGTTGCCGGCGGCCGAGCCGAGCAGGTCCGAGATGTTGAAGTCGAACTTGAGCAGCACCAGGAAGGTCAGCAGCAGGGCGCCGACGATGAGCAGCACGGCCTTGACCATCTGGACCCAGGTGGTGCCCTTCATGCCGCCGATGGTGACGTACACGATCATGAGGACGCCGACCAGGGCGACGATGCCGATCTTGCCGCTGTCGCTGGTGATGCCGAGCAGCAGGGAGACCAGGACACCGGCGCCCGCCATCTGCGCGAGCAGGTAGAAGATCGACACCACGATGGTGGAGGTGCCCGCGGCGGTGCGCACCGGGCGCTGGCGCATCCGGTAGGCCAGCACGTCGCCCATGGTGTAGCGGCCGGAGTTGCGCAGCGGCTCGGCGACCAGGAGCAGGGCGACGAGCCAGGCGACCAGGAAGCCGATGGAGTACAGGAAGCCGTCGTATCCGAAGAGCGCGATGGCGCCGGCGATGCCGAGGAAGGACGCGGCGGACATGTAGTCGCCGGAGACGGCCAGGCCGTTCTGGAAGCCGGTGAACTGGCGGCCGCCCGCGTAGAAGTCGGCGGCGTCCTTGGTCTGGCGGCCCGCCCAGACGGTGATGACGAGGGTCGCGGCGACGAACACCGCGAACAGGGAGATGATCAGACCTCTGTGCTCGCTGGCCTCGCCGGCCGCGAGCAGGGTGCGCTGGGCGGTGACGGTGTGCTGAGCGGAAATCATGCGCCGCCCTCCATCCGGGACTTGATGGCCTCGGCCTTGGGGTCGAGCTTGGCGGCGGCGTGCCGCGCGTACCACCAGGCGATGAGGAACGTGGTGAGGAACTGGGCGAGGCCCAGCACGAGGGCCACGTTGATGTTGCCCGCGACCTCGGTCCCCATGAAGTCGCCCGCGTAGCAGGAGAGCAGCACGTAGAGCAGGTACCAGGCGATGAAGGCGATCGTCAGGGGGAAGGTGAACGAGCGGTTCGCGCGGCGCAGTTCACCGAACTCCGCGCTCGCCTGCGCCTCGGTGAACTCCTCCGGGGAAGGAAGTGGGTGCTTCGCGGGGGGCGGTGTCTCGGTCGCCACTTAAGGTCTCCTCGCGTCACGGACGGGCGGTTGCCGACCTCACTGGAACGGAGATCACGTTACCGGGAGTCAACGCGTGACTCCCCGTTGTGATCCACCGGGGGGCGCGATCCGGCCGCGCCCCCTCGTTGACGCACACGGCCCGGCGCGTGTGCCGGTTCACGCGGGCCCGGCCCTTTCGGAGATCCGTGCCGCCGGGATAGCTTCACCTTGTTCCACCCGTCATGTACCTGCCCGAGCGCCACCCGTGCCTCGGGCGGTTTCGTTTCCGGATGATGTGGAGATCCCATGGCTCATCTGCGCTCCCGGCGCCGGTTCGCTCCGGCCGTCCCGGTCGTGCTGTCGCTGACCGCCTCTCTCGGCTTCCTGCCGACCGCGGCCTCGGCGGCCCCGTCCACGGCAGGGACGACGGCGGCGGCGGAGGGTTCCGGCACGGCCTACGACGGCCCGGCGCTGTCGTACGTGGTCAACACGAGAACGGACCATCGCACGATCGAGTCGGTGCGACGCGCGATCGGGCGCAATGGCGGCACCGTCGTGGCCAGTTATGACCGTATCGGCGTGATCGTAGTCCACTCCGCGAACCCGGACTTCGCCAAGTCGATCCGGCGGGTGTCCGGTGTCTCGTCGGCCGGTGCCACCCGGAACGCCCCGCTGCCCGCGCAGTCCACCACCGACGTGGGCACCCCGAAGCCGCTGACCCTGGCGGAGGTGTCGAAGGCGGAGGCGAAGGCGGCCGCCGGGCAGGACCCGCTGGAGTCCCTGCAGTGGGACCTGCCCGCGATCAAGGCCGACAAGGCGCACGAGAAGACGCTCGGCAGCAAGAAGGTGACGGTCGCCGTCATCGACACCGGCGTGGACGACACCCACCCGGACATCGCGCCCAACTTCGACCGGGCCGCCTCCGTGAACTGCGTCTCCGGCAAGGCGGACACGGCGGACGGCGCCTGGCGGCCGAGCGCCGCGGAGTCCCCGCACGGCACGCACGTGGCGGGCGAGATCGCGGGCGCCAAGAACGGCGTCGGCATCACGGGCGTGGCGCCGGGCGTGAAGGTCGCGGGCATCAAGGTGTCCAACCCGGACGGCTACTTCTACACCGAGGCCGTGGTCTGCGGCTTCGTGTGGGCGGCCGAGCACCACGTGGACGTGACCAACAACAGCTATTACACCGACCCGTGGTACTTCAACTGCACGGGTGACCCGGACCAGAAGGCCCTGGTGGACGCCATCACCCGGGCGACGCGGTACGCGGAGGGCAAGGGCGCGGTCAACGTCGCGGCGGCCGGCAACGAGAACTACGACTTCGCCGCCGACTCGATCACCGACTCGTCCTCCCCGAACGACGGCACCCCCTCGGACCGCACGGTCGACCCGCGCGAGTGCTTCGACATACCCACGCAGCTCCCGGGTGTGGTGACCGTCGCGGCGACCGGCGCCAAGGGGGTGAAGTCGTCGTTCTCCAACTACGGTCTGGGCACCATCGACATCGCGGCCCCCGGCGGCGACTCCACCGCCCTGCAGACCCCGGCCCCTCCGGCGACCAGCGGCCTCATCCTGGGCCCGCTGCCGGGCGGCAAGTGGGGCTACATGGCCGGTACGTCGATGGCCTCGCCGCACGTCGCGGGTGTCGCCGCGCTGATCAAGTCGGCCCACCCGCACGCCACCGCCGCGGCGGTCAAGGCGCTGCTGTACGCGGAGGCCACCGCCACACCGTGCACCGACCCGTACGACCTCGACGGTGACGGCAAGGTCGACGCGGTCTGCGAGGGCACGAAGAACCGCAACGGGTTCTACGGCTGGGGGATCGCGGACGCGCTGAAGGCGGTCACCCACTAGGGTCGGCCCGCGACCGGCGATCACCGGCCGTCCGCCGGGCACGGCTCCCGGCGGGCGGCCGCTTCCTTGTGGGGCCGGGTCGGCTGATGCATAGTGCGGCCATGATCGATCAGATGATCAAGTCCGCCTGGATCGCGCTCGGCGGCGATCGCGAGCTGCTCGCCCGGCTGGTCGCCGTCGAGCGTCCGGGGGCGATGATCGCCCGCCTCCCCGCGCAGCGGCTGGCGCGTGCGTGCGTGGGTACGTGCGCGCTGGCCGCCGCCGAACTGGGCGCGCTGCGCGCCGGGCTCGGCACCGTGCCGCGGGCCGTGGTGGACGACGGCGCGGCCGTCACCGCCTTCCACAGCGAGCGGGTGGTCCGGATCGACGGCCGCGCCCCGGTCAACTTCGCCCCGCTGTCGCGCTGGTGGCGGGCGGAGTACGGCTGGGTGCGCACCCACGCCAACTACCCGCACCACCGCGGCCGCCTGCTCGCCGCGCTGGGGCTCCCCGACAGCGCCACCCCAGAAGAGGTGGAGCGGCTCCTCCTCGACCGTCCCGCCCTGGAGACGGAGGAGGCGGTGTACGCGGCCGGGGGCCTGGCGGTGGCCCTGCGCACCCCGGGACAGTGGGCGGCGCACCCGCAGGGCGCCGAGGTGGCCCGGCATCCGCTGGTGGAGCGCTCCCCCGTCGGCGAGGTCGCGGCACGCCCGCTCCCGCCCCTGGACAAGGGGTCCGCGCCCCTGCTGCCCGCCGCCGGGCTGCGCGTCCTGGACCTGACCCGCGTCCTGGCCGGCCCCGTCGCCACCCGCACCCTCGCGCTGCTGGGCGCCGACGTGCTGCGCGTGGACGCGCCCGGGCTGCCCGAACTGGCCGACCAGCACGCGGACACGGGCTTCGGGAAGCGGTCCGCCGACATCGACCTCGCGGCTCAGGGAACGGTGCTGGAGGAGCTGCTGGCCTCGGCCGACGTGGTCGTCACCGGCTACCGCCCCGGCGCGCTCGACCGTTTCGGCCTCTCCCCCGAGGCACTGGCCGAGCGGTTCCCCGGCCTGGTCGTCGCCCAGATCTCGGCCTGGGGCGCGTACGGGCCCTGGGCCGGCCGGCGCGGTTTCGACAGCCTCGTCCAGGTCGCCACCGGCATCGCGGTGACCGAGGGCTCGACCATGGAGCCGGGCGCGCTGCCCGCGCAGGCGCTGGACCACGGGACGGGCTATCTGACGGCGGCGGGCGTCCTGCGGGCGCTGGTCGAGCGGTCCCGCGACGGGCAGGGGCGCCTGGTGCGCCTCGCGCTCGCCCGGACCGCGCGCTGGCTGACCGACGAGGCCGGGAAGGACCCGCGCCAGGGCGGCCCGGACTACGAGGGCCCGGACGCGTGGCTGGCCGAACGCGACAGCCCGCTGGGGCGGTTGCGGTACGCCCGGCCGCCGGTGTCGTTCACCGGCGGGCCGGCCGACTGGGCCGCCCCGCCGGTGAAGCTGGGGTCGAGCGCGCCGGCCTGGAACTGAGGGCGCCCCGGTCTCCGGACCGCCCGGCCCGCTGCGGGGTCTCAGTCGTTGGTGACGAGGACCTTCAGGGCGGTGCGCTCGTCCATCGCCTTGTAGCCGTCGGGGACGCCCTCGATGCCGACGGTCATGTCGAACACCGGGGAGGGGTCGATGGTGCCGTCCAGGACGTCGGGCAGCAGCTCGGGGATGTAGGAGCGGACCGGGGCGACACCGCCGCGCAGCGCGATGTTGCGGTCGAACATGACGCTGAGGTCCAGGCCGGTGCCGCTGCCGTGGGGGACGCCGACGAAGCCGATGGCGCCGCCGTCGCGGGTGATGTTGACGGCCGTGTTCATGGACTGCTCGGTGCCGACCGCCTCGACGACGGCGTGCGCGCCCTGGCCGCGGGTCAGCTCGCGGACGGCCGCGACGGCCTCCTCGCCGCGCGCGGCGACCACGTCGGTGGCGCCGAAGCGGCGGGCGATGTCGGTGCGTGCCTCGTGGCGGCCGAGCGCGATGATCCGCTCGGCGCCGAGCCGCTTGGCGGCCAGCACGGCGCACAGGCCGACCGCGCCGTCGCCGACGACGGCGACCGTGGCGCCGGGGCGCACTCCGGCGCCGAGGGCGGCGTGGTGGCCGGTGCCGAGCACGTCGGAGAGGGTGAGCAGACCGGTGAGCAGGTGGTCGTCGGCGGCCGCCTCGCCCGGCAGCCTGACCAGGGTGCCGTCGGCGAACGGCACGCGCACGGCCTCGCCCTGGCCGCCGTCGTAGCCGACGGAGCCCCAGAAGCCGCCGTGCACGCAGGAGGTGGTCAGGCCCTCGCGGCAGTACTCGCAGGTGCCGTCGGACCACATGAACGGCGCGACCACGAGGTCGCCGCGCTTCAGGGTGCCGACCTCGGAGCCGGTCTCCTCCACCACACCGAGGAACTCGTGCCCGATGCGCTGTCCGGGCTGCCGGGCGGCCTCGCCCCGGTAGGCCCACAGGTCGCTGCCGCAGATGCAGGCGCGCAGCACGCGGACGACGGCGTCGGTGGGGAGCTGCACGATCGGCTCGGGCACGTCCGCCACACGCATGTCGTACGGGGCGTGGATGGTGGTGGCGCGCATGGCGGGGTCCTTCTCGTACCGGAAGACGGGGGCGCCCGGAGAGGTCCGGAGCGCATCACACGGTACGCCGTCGCGGGGGCGGTCCGCACCGAGAGGGGCCGCGGACCAGCCAGGATGTCCTCAAGGGCGTCCGCCCGTACGGCTCTTGAGGGCGTACACGCTTGCGAGGGCGGACCCCGACGGTGGGGTGTGAACCCCTGGGCGGCCCGGCTGTCGGCCGTGACCCGTATCCTCATTGACCATGCTCGAAGACCCCGCGACCGCAGTGTCCTCGCCCACCCGGTGGCCGGCCGTGTATCCGAAGGGATACGCGGTCGTCGACGTCGAGACCACCGGCCTGGCCCGTGACGACCGGATCATCTCCGCGGCCGTCTACCGGCTGGACGCGCGCGGCGAGGTCGAGGACCACTGGTACACCCTGGTCAACCCCGAGCGCGATCCGGGCCCGGTGTGGATACACGGGCTGACGAGCGAGGTCCTCGAAGGGGCCCCGCTCTTCGCGGAGGTGGCCGAGGAGTTCGCGGCCCGGCTGGACGGCCGGGTGCTGGTCGCGCACAACGCGGTCTTCGACTGGCAGATGATCGCGCGGGAGTACGCGCGTGCCCGGCGCGAGCCGCCGGTGCGTCAGCGGCTGTGCACCATCGCGCTCTCCAAGGAGCTGCGCCTGCCGCTGCCCAACTTCAAGCTGGAGTCGCTGGCCGCGCACTTCGGGGTCGTGCAGCAGCGCGCGCACCACGCGCTGGACGACGCGCGGGTGCTGGCGGAGGCGTTCCGGCCGAGCCTGCGGGCCGCCGCCGCGAGCGAGGTGCGGCTGCCGCTGCTGGAGTGCCGTCCGCTCACCGAGTGGTCGGACACCCCGCGCATCGGCCCGCAGGCGACCGGCGGCTACGGCGGCCGGACGGGCGGCGGTTGGCGTCCCGCCCGCAAGCGGCCCGCCTGCCCGTACCCCAACCCCGGACGGTACGAAGCGGGCAAACGCCTCAAGCAGGGCATGCGGGTGGCCTTCTCGGGCGACACCTCCACCGAGCGCGAGCTGCTGGAGGACCGGGCGACCGAGGCCGGGCTGCACGTGGCCACCAGCCTGTCCCGGCTGACCAGTCTGCTGGTGACCAACGACCCCGACTCGGGCACCTCCAAGACGGCCAAGGCCCGCCAGTTCGGCACTCCGGTCGTCGACGAGGCGGCGTTCGGGCAGTTGCTCCGCGATGTCGAGGACGCCGACGGGTGAACCGTACGGACGGGTGATTCCCCGCGACTCGCGCCCGCGCCCGCTCGCCCGGCGACCGGAGACGGCCCACGCTGTGGCGCATGGCGAGATGCGAAGTTTGCGGCAATGACTACGGAATGACCTTCGAGGTCCACGCGCAGGGCGCGGTGCACGTCTTCGACTGCTTCTCCTGTGCCATCCACCGCATGGCACCCATCTGCGAGCACTGCCGGGTGCAGATCATCGGGCAGGGCGTCGAGGTCGAGGGCCACTGGTACTGCGGCGCACACTGCGCCCGCGCCGAGGGGCGGACGGGGGTGGTGGACCGGGTCTGACCCGGTACCCGCCCGAATGCGCCCCACGGCCCGGAGGTACCGTCGTGGGGTGCACCGCTACCGCTTCCTGCTCACCCGCCAGTGGGTGATCCTCAGCCTCGTCGTGATCGCACTGATCCCGACGATGATCAGGCTCGGTTTCTGGCAGCACCACCGGTACGAGGAACGCACCGCCCGCAACGACCTGGTGGCGCGGGCGCTCGACGCCGCCCCGGTGCCCGTGGAACGGCTCGCCGCCCCCGGCCGCGCCGTCACCCACGCCGACAAGTACCGCACCGTCACCGCGACCGGCACCTTCGACACCGCCCACGAGGAGGTCGTCCGGCGCCGGACCAACGCGGACGGCGAGGTCGGCTTCCACGTCCTGACCCCGCTGCGGCTGGCCGACGGCCGGGTGCTGCTGGTCAACCGGGGCTGGGTCCCGGCGAACGGGGCGCAGACCGAGTTCCCGAAGATCCCCGCGCCCCCGTCCGGCGAGGTCACCGTCACCGGCCGGCTGAAGGCCGACGAGACCACCGCGGCGAGCGGCATCAAGCGGATCGCGGGTCTCCCGGACCGCCAGGTCATGCTGATCAACAGCGCCGACCAGGCGAAGCGCCTGTCCGCCCAGGTGCTCGGCGGCTATGTGGAGCAGACCGCGCCGGAGCCCAAGGGGGACACCCCGGAGCAGATCTCCAGCCCGGGCAAAGAGGACGCCCCGCTGAACTACGCGTACATGATCCAGTGGTGGCTGTTCGCCGCCGCGGTGCCCGTCGGCTGGTGGTTCCTGGTCCGGCGCGAGCTGCGCGAGAGGACGGCGGCCGCCGCACAGGAGAGCCCGGCCGAGGCGGAACCCGCCACCGTGTGACCCTGCCGTCACTCCCCCGGCGCACCACCTGATTGGCCGTCACCTCGTCCGGGGAATCGCCATGGCGTGAACCCGCGCATCGAGGACTACGCCGTCATCGGCGACGAGCAGACCGCCGCCCTGGTCGGCCGGGACGGCTCGATCGACTGGCTCTGCCTGCCCCGCTTCGACTCCGGTGCCTGCTTCGCCCGGCTGCTGGGCGACGAGGACAACGGCTACTGGCGGATCGCGCCGAAGGGCGCGGGCGCCTGCACCCGGCGTGCCTACCGGCCCGACACCCTCGTCCTGGACACCGAGTGGGACACCCCCGAGGGCACGCTGCGCGTCACGGACCT
The DNA here is from genome assembly GCF_040645115.1 of Streptomyces sp. NPDC046860. Classification (NCBI taxonomy): domain Bacteria; kingdom Bacillati; phylum Actinomycetota; class Actinomycetes; order Kitasatosporales; family Streptomycetaceae; genus Streptomyces; species Streptomyces sp. NPDC046860. Next base: position 38,195 of record NZ_JBEYXQ010000017.1, read on the forward strand.
GATGCCGCAGCGGGAGAAGGTCCCCGAGGTCGTACGGATCGTGGAGGGGGTCAGCGGGCGCGTCACCGTGCGCACCACCCTGCGGCTGCGCTTCGACCACGGGTCCATCGTGCCGTGGATGCGCCGCTCCGGCGGGCACCGGGTCGCCGTGGCCGGCCCGGACTCCGTCTGGCTGCGCTCCGAGCCGCACGTGCGCACCTGGGGCGAGGACCTCGGCACCCACTCGGAGTTCACCCTCGCCGAGGGCGAGCGGGTCGCGTTCGTGCTCACCTGGCACCCCTCGCACGAGGCGCGCCCCCGGCTCATCGATCCGTACCAGGTGCTCAGCTCCAGCGTCCGGGACTGGCGGCGCTGGACCGCGCGCTGTCGCTACGACGGTCCGTACCGGGACGCCGTGGTCCGCTCCCTGATCACCCTCAAGGCCCTCACCTACGCGCCCACCGGCGGGATCGTGGCGGCGGCCACCACCTCGCTGCCGGAGAAGATGGGCGGGGTGCGCAACTGGGACTACCGCTACTGCTGGCTGCGCGACTCCACCCTGACCCTGAACGTGCTGCTCGCCGCCGGGTACCACCAGGAGGCCGAGGCGTGGCGCGACTGGCTGCTGCGGGCGGTGGCCGGCAGCCCGGAGGACCTCCAGATCATGTACGGGGTCGCGGGCGAGCGCAGGCTGCCGGAGACCGAGCTGCCGTGGCTCGCCGGGTTCGCCGGCTCGGCGCCGGTCCGCGTCGGCAACAGCGCGGTGGCCCAGCTCCAGCTGGACGTGTACGGCGAGGTGATGGACTCCCTGTGGCTGGCCCACCGGTCGGGGCTGTCGCCCCGGCCGCACATGTGGGCCCTGCAGTGCGCGCTGATCGCCTTCCTCCAGGAGCAGTGGCGGCAGCCCGACGAGGGGCTGTGGGAGGTACGCGGCGGACGCAGGCCGTTCACCCACTCCAAGGTGATGGTGTGGGTCGCGGTGGACCGCGCGGTGCGCACGCTGGAGGAGCACCCGGAGCTGGCGGGCGACCTGCCCGGCTGGCGCGCGCTGCGCGAGGAGATCCACGCCGAGGTCTGCGCCGAGGGCTACGACCCGGAGCGCAACACCTTCACCCAGTACTACGGTTCGCGCGAGCTGGACGCGGCGCTGCTGCTCATCCCGCGCGTGGGCTTCCTGCCCCCGGACGACCCCCGGGTGACCGGCACGGTCGACGCGATCCGCGCCGGCCTGAGCGACGGGACCTTCGTCCGCCGCTACGACACCGAGGACCCCGAGGGGCCGGTGGTGGACGGGCTGCCCGAGGGCGAGGGCTCCTTCCTCGCCTGCTCCTTCTGGCTGGCCGACGCCCTGCACCTGACCGGCCGCACCGACGAGGCACGCGCGCTCTTCGAACGGCTGGCGGCGCTGGTCAACGACGTGGGCCTGCTGGCCGAGGAGTACGACCCCGTCGCCGGCTGCCAGCTCGGCAACTTCCCGCAGGCGTTCAGCCACATCGCGCTGGTGAACACCGCCCTCACACTGTCCGGCGCCGAGGAGGCAGGATAGGGGCATGGATCTTGGACTGAAGGACCGGGTGTACATCGTCACCGGCGCCTCGCGGGGCCTGGGCAACGCCGCCGCGCGGCAGTTGGTCGCGGACGGGGCGAAGGTGGTCGTCACCGGCCGCGACGAGCAGCGGGTGGCGGACGCCGCCGCCGAACTGGGCCCCGACGCGGTGGGCGTGGCCCTCGGCAACGCCGAGGCGGACGCCCCGGAGCGGCTGATCGCGCTGGCCCGTGAACGCTTCGGGCGTTTCGACGGCATCCTCGTCAGCGTCGGCGGCCCGCCGCCCGGCTTCGTCGCCGACAACAGCGACGAGCAGTGGCGGGACGCGTTCGAGTCGGTGTTCCTCGGCGCGGTGCGCCTCGCCCGCGCGGCGGCGGCCGAGCTGGAGCCGGGCGGGGTCATCGGCTTCGTGCTGTCGGGTTCGGTGCACGAGCCGATCGCGGGGCTGACCGTCTCCAACGGGCTGCGGCCGGGCCTGGCCGGGTTCGCCAAGTCCCTCTCGGACGAGCTGGGTCCGCGCGGCATCCGGGTCGTCGGCCTGCTCCCGGCCCGTATCGACACCGACCGGGTGCGCGAGCTGGACAGCATGTCCGCCGACCCGGCGGCGACCAGGGCGGCCAACGAGTCCCGCATCCCCTTGCGCCGTTACGGCACGCCGGAGGAGTTCGGCAGGGTGGCCGCGTTCCTGCTGTCCCCGGCCGCGTCCTATCTGACGGGCGTCATGCTGCCGGTCGACGGCGGCATGCGGCACGGTTTCTGAGCCCGGCCCGCCGCATCCGCCCATCAGCTGACCCGGTCCGCCTTGTGCCGGACCGCGCGCAGCCGCACCTCGGCGGGCAGCGCCTCCAGGCCCGCCGAGTCGCGGGCGGCGGCGAGCGGGTGGGCGGTGAAGTCCGCCAGGGCGGCGGCGGGGGACGCGTCGGGTTCCAGGCGGAGCCCGGCGCGCAGCGTGGGTGCGCTGCGGCGGCCGGCCAGGCGGGCGTCGGCGCGGGTCACGCCCGGCCGGCGGGCCGCGTCGTCCGCGAGCGCGGACTCCAGCGCACCGCCACGCACCAGCGCGCCGGTGCCGTCGCCGGTGTCGACGAGGATCTCGTGCAGCCGGTGCCTGCGCAGCACCGACATCAGCCACCACAGCCCGGCCAGCAGCAGGACGGCGAGCAGCGCGATCAGCGCGGGCCACCACCAGTCCTGGTCCCGCCAGGCGGTGCGCTCGGCCCGGCTGAGCAGCACGTCGTGTGGGCCGGAGTGCGGCCACCAGGCAGGCGGCGGGGCGCCCAGGCCGACGGCCAGCACGGAACCGCCGATCACGAACAGCACCAGCCCGGCGAGGGCCAGCAGGACCCGGTTGACGACGCCTGAACGCATGCCCCTCATCCCTTCCGTCCGGGTCCCCGGAGCCGTACCGACAGCTTGGGCCGCCGGGCCGTGCCGAGGTCGGTCACCGCGTCGGACAGGGCCGCGTCCAGGTCGGCGCGTACCTCCGACGGGTCGCGGAAGTGCGAGATAACCCGGACCTCGGCCCTGCGGCGGCGCATCCGCACCTTCGCCTCCCGCACCCCGGACACCCCCACGGCCCGGTCGCGCAGCACCTGGGCGGCGGCCTCGCGGGTGAGCGCGGCGCGCACGTCCGGGCGCGGGCGCAGCATGGGCAGCAGGCGGCGCAGACCGGGGGTGAGGGCGAGCAGGATCAGCCACAGGCCGACCGCGGTGACGAAGGCGGCGCCCGCGAGCACCCAGAGATAGTCCAGGGGCTGTTCGGCCAGCTGGCGGGCGAGTTCGCGGCGCCAGTACATCGCGGGGTGCCCGGTCCGCACGGCGACGACGTCGTACAGCAGCAGTCCGGCGCCGCCGATCAGGAGCAGGGCGGTGATCGCCGAGGGGACGCGGCGGGGCGACCAGAACCGGCCGCTGCTCCCGGCCGACGGGGGCGGTACTGCGGGCCCGTCAGGCCGCGGGAGGTGGTCGTCCGTGCCGACGACGGGCATCGGGCGGGTGGTGTCCGGCGGATGCTCGGTCATACCGTCCTCCCCTGCCGCTCCCCGGGCAGCCGCAGCCGCTCGACCTGGACGACCACCTCCGGCACCTCCATGTTGGCCAGCGTGCCGACCCGTTCGGTGACCCGGCGGCGTACGGCGGCGCAGCGGGCGCCGATGTCACCGGGATACTCCAGCTCCAGGGCGACCCGTACCCGGGCCGTGCCGAAGGGGCTGTCCTCCGCCGGACCGGTGCCGCGCGCCCGGGGGCGGACGTCGACCGTGGCGTGGGGGGCGGTGAGGTTCCGGGGCAGCGGGGCGATCGCCTCGCGCGCGGCGCGGGCCGCGATCTTGGCGACGACCCGGTCCGCGACCCGGGTGAACCCGCGCTCGCCCGGCGGGGTGCGTTCCAAGACGGCCGGCGCCGACGCGCCGGCGTCCGTGCTCATCGCGGTCACCGGCGCCAGTCGCGCCGGTCGCCGCCGGTGCGGAACCGGTCGTCACGGGTGCGGTCGTCGCGGCGGCGGAAGAAGTCACCGAGTTCCAGCTCACCGTCCACGAAGCGGCCGGCGAAGAATCCGACGGCCCCCAGGGCCGCCACCAGCACGAAGGCTCCGAAGCCGCCGTAGAACCCGGCGAAGCCCAGCGCCATTCCGGCGATCATGCCGACTGCTGCCATGCTCATCTCTGCAGCGCTCCTTCAGCTGAGTCAGCCCGCCCGGCCGGCTGACCCAGCCGGTCCGGCCTCATACTCCGAATACCCCGTGACTCACTGGATACGTGGCTGCTCCGGCTCCTCGTCCTCCTCGTCGTCGGGAAGGTGGACGTCGCTGACCGCGATGTTGACCTCGACGACCTCCAGGCCGGTCATGCGCTCCACGGCGGCGATCACGTTCTCCCGGACCGCGCGGGAGACATCGCTGATCGGGAAGCCGTAGTCGACGACGATCTCCAGGTCGAGCGCGGTCTGCACCTCGCCGACCTCCGCCTTCACGCCTCGGGTCACCGCCTTGCCACCGCCGGGGACCCGGTCGCGCACCGCGCCGAGCGTGCGGGAGATCCCGCTGCCCATGGCGTGCACGCCCACGACGTCGCGGGCGGCCATCCCGGCGATCTTCTCGACGACTCCGTCCGCGATCGTGGTGCGGCCTCGGGTCGCCGGGTCGCCGCCGCCGGACCGGGACTTGCGGGCCGAGGTCTGCTGTTCGCCCTCGCCGCCATGGGTTGCCATCTCGCTCATCGCCACTGCTCCCCTTTTCGGTCGTCGTTCTCCGACCACCGTAAGCACGCCTGCGCCGTCGCGCGCCGTGGAGAGGGCAGGGTGGAGGAATGACGGCGGACTGGACACAGGCGGTACGGCAGAGACTGGCGCCCGGCAGGCTGCTGCCGCTCGGCGGCAGCCGGGACGGCGCGTGGATGACGGAGCAGGCCGCCCGGACGGTGCTGGGCGAGGCGGCGGCGGCCGGGGTTCCGGGGGCGCGGCTGGGCACGCTGCGGATCGCGGCGTCCGGCCCGGGCCGGACGCGGGAGCCGGTCGTGCCGGCGCCGCCGAGCGCGCTGTGGCCGGGTCCGCTGCGGGTGACGGCGGACTTCGCGGCGTCCGGCGACCGGCCGCTGCCGGTGACGGCGGAGCGGCTGCGGGAGGTTCTGACCGCGGCGGCCGAGCGGCTGGGGCTGGAGGTGAGCGAGGTGGACCTGCGGGTGACGGACCTGCTGGAGCCCGCCGCCGAACCGGCTCCGGCGGCCCGCGCGCAGCGGCCGCCGGACGCCGAGCGGACCACCGACCCGGACGAGGCGTCGGTGGCCGCGGCGGTGCTCACGGTGGCCGGGGTGACCCGGCTGACGGCCGCCTTCGGCGACCGGGGTCACGCCGTCCGGGTCGAGCGGCGCGAGTCGGGCGCGGCGCTCCCGCACCGGCATGTGTTCGTGGAGCTGGCCACGGACTCCGCGCACCGGGCCGTCGAGGTGGCCCAGCGGGTGCGCGCGGCGGTACGGGAGACGCTGGAGGACCGCCCGACGGTGGCGGTCCTGGTGACCGGCGTGGAGTGAGTGCCGGGGCGTGCTCAGTCGCCGATGCCCGCCAGGTCGCGGAGCCTGCGGGCCTGGGCGGCGCGCTCGGCGACGACCTGCTCGTCGAAGGAGCGGCCGACGGCACCGCGCAGCAGCGCCTTGGTCTCCACGACGGCGTCCCGCGGCGCGGCCAGCACGGCGGAGGCCAGGTCGGCGGCGGCGCCGTCGAGTTCGGCGGCGGGCACGGCGACGCTGGCGAGGCCGGAGACGACCGCCTCCTCGGCGTGCACGAAGCGGCCGGTCACGCAGATCTCCAGCGCGCGGGCGTAGCCGACCAGGCCGACCAGCGGGTGGGTCCCGGTGAGGTCGGGCACCAGGCCGAGGCTGGTCTCGCGCATGGCGAACTGCACGTCGTCGGCGACGACGCGCAGGTCACAGGCGAGCGCCAGCTGGAAACCGGCGCCGATGGCGTGTCCCTGCACGGCGGCGATGGACACGATGTCGTTGCGCCGCCACCAGGTGAACGCCTCCTGGTACGCGGAGATGGTCGCGTCGATCCCGGCGTCGTCACGGCGCGCGAGATCGATGAAGGTCGGCTCGCCCTCGATCCCCTCCGGGGTGAACATCTGGCGGTCCAGCCCGGCGGAGAAGGACTTGCCCTCGCCGCGCAGCACGACGACCCGGACGGAGCCCGGCAGCGCCTGGCCCGCCTCGGCGAGCGCCCGCCACAGAGCGGGGCTCTGCGCGTTGCGCTTGGCCGGGTTGGCCAGGGTCACCGTGGCGAGCGCGCCGTCCACGGTGAGCCGTACGCCGTCCTTGTCGAGTACAGGAGCGAGGTCCTGGTCGGGCGAAGCCATGGGGCGCCTCCGGTGGGTGCGGTCATCGCGCGATGCCGTACGGCACCGCGAAGTGACTGCACAGTAACCACCCGGACGATCACGGGACCGACCGGGTGGCCACCATCGACGCCGATGGTCCGCCCGGAGTCAGGACGACGCGGCTTTCTTGCCCCGCGTCGCTCCGCCACGCCCACGGAGCGTGACGCCCGACTCGCTGAGCATCCGGTGCACGAATCCATATGAGCGACCGGTCTCCTCGGCCAGCGCTCGGATGCTCGCACCGGAGTCGTACTTCTTCTTCAGGTCTGCCGCGAGCTTGTCGCGCGCGGCGCCGGTAACCCGGCTGCCCTTCTTCAGAGTCTCGGCCACCCGTGCCTCCTCATGGGAAGTGCGCTCTGGTCTTCTCATGATCACCCCTACGCGTCGGGTTGGCCACCCATTCGGCAAGGTCCGTGAGACGAGGTTGTGACGACAGGAGCGCGTCCCCACATACGGAATCAGGGATTCCGAAGCCGGGCGCGCGTACCGCCGAACGGGTGGAATCAGGAAGTCCCAGGTCAGAGACGCGCGACGGCCGGTCCCCCGGTACCGCTGGGGTACGGGGGGACCGGCCGCGAAATCCGTGTAGGACACACCTCGGGATGAGGAGATCTCACTCAGATGGTGGATCACCGCTGGGCCGAATGATCCGGTCGGGGCGGATCACCGGGCCTCCCGCGGGCGCGGGAGGGCGGGCGGAGGTCAGGCGAGGGCCACCAGATCGGCGTAACCGGAGCCCCACAGGTCCTCCACGCCGTCCGGGAGCAGGATGATCCGCTCCGGCTGGAGCGCCTCGACGGCGCCCTCGTCGTGGGTGACCAGGACGACCGCGCCCTTGTAGGTGCGCAGGGCGCCGAGGATCTCCTCGCGGCTGGCGGGGTCGAGGTTGTTGGTGGGCTCGTCCAGCAGCAGCACGTTGGCCGAGGAGACGACCAGGGTGGCGAGCGCCAGGCGGGTCTTCTCGCCGCCGGAGAGGACCCCGGCGGGCTTGTCGACGTCGTCGCCGGAGAACAGGAACGAGCCGAGCACCTTGCGGACCTCGACCAGGTCCAGGTCCGGGGCGGCCGAGCGCATGTTCTCCAGCACCGAGCGCTCGGGGTCCAGGGTCTCGTGCTCCTGGGCGTAGTAGCCGAGCTTGAGGCCGTGGCCGGGGACGACCTCGCCGGTGTCGGGCTGCTCCGCGCCGCCGAGCAGGCGCAGCAGCGTCGTCTTGCCGGCGCCGTTGAGGCCGAGGATGACGACCCGGGAGCCCTTGTCGATGGCCAGGTCGACGTCGGTGAAGATCTCCAGCGAGCCGTACGACTTCGACAGGCCCTCCGCCATCAGCGGGGTCTTGCCGCAGGGGGCGGGCTCGGGGAAGCGGAGCTTGGCGACCTTGTCGGACTGGCGGACCGCCTCCAGGCCGGAGAGCAGCTTGTCGGCGCGCTTGGCCATGTTCTGCGCGGCGACCGTCTTGGTGGCCTTGGCGCGCATCTTGTCGGCCTGCGAGTGCAGGGCGGCGGCCTTCTTCTCGGCGTTCTGCCGCTCGCGCTTGCGGCGCTTCTCGTCGGCCTCGCGCTGCTGCTGGTAGAGCTTCCAGCCCATGTTGTAGACGTCGATCTGGGAGCGGTTGGCGTCCAGGTAGAACACCTTGTTGACCACCGTCTCGACCAGCTCGACGTCGTGGGAGATCACGATGAAGCCGCCGCGGTAGGTCTTGAGGTAGTCCCGCAGCCAGACGATCGAGTCGGCGTCGAGGTGGTTGGTCGGCTCGTCGAGCAGCAGGGTGTCGGCGTCCGAGAACAGGATGCGGGCCAGCTCGATACGGCGGCGCTGACCACCGGAGAGGGTGTGCAGCGGCTGGCCGAGCGCGCGGTCGGGCAGGTTGAGCGCGGCGGCGATGGTCGCGGCCTCGGCCTCGGCGGAGTAGCCGCCCTTGGTGAGGAACTCCGTCTCCTGGCGCTCGTACTGCCGCATGGCCTTGTCGCGGGTGGCGCCGGAACCGTTGGCGATGCGCTGCTCGTTCTCGCGCATCTTGCGGATCAGCACGTCCAGGCCGCGGGCGGAGAGGATGCGGTCGCGGCCGAGGACGTCGAGGTCTCCGGTGCGGGGGTCCTGCGGGAGGTAGCCGACCTCGCCGGAGCGGGTGATGGTGCCGGCGGCCGGGATGCCGTCACCGGCGAGGCACTTGGTGAGGGTGGTCTTGCCTGCGCCGTTGCGGCCGACGAGGCCGATGCGGTCACCCTTGGCGACACGGAAGGTGGCGTTCTCGATGAGGACGCGCGCACCGGCGCGCAGCTCGATACCGGAGGCGGAGATCACGGACATACTCCTGGGCGTACGTGGTTGACGGATGGGCGGCTGTCGAGGGCGTTCCCGCCGTCTAATGCGCGAGGAGAATGGCCATGGAGCCATTCTAACGGGGGCGGGCAAGCCCTTTTCCTGCGTCGGGTGGCGGGGTGCGGGCGTCGCGGGGTAAGGATGGCGCGAGGGCTGCGGCACGTGGCGGCACCGACGGAGGGTGGTGGGCGTATGCAGTTCGACGACGACGCGGATCTGGACACCTCCGAGGTGCGGGACGTGCGCGGGAGCCGGATGCCGGGCGGCCGCGCGGTCGGCGGCGGTGTCGTCGGGCTGGTCGCGGTGCTGCTGGCGCTGTTCCTGGGCGTGGGTCCGGACCAGCTGGGGCTCTCCGGGGGCGGGGAGGGCACGGCGGCCGAGCCGTCCTCGCTGGGCGAGGTCCAGCGGGACTGCCGGACCGGCCGGGACGCCAACAGCAGGGACGACTGCCGGGCGGTCGCGGTGGTCAACAGCGTGCAGGACTACTGGTCGCAGGAGTTCGCCGGGCGCGGGGAGCGGTACACCCCGGCGCAGACGGTCTTCTTCAGCGGGCAGATCCGCACGGCCTGCGGGGCGGCGACGGCGGCCGTGGGGCCGTTCTACTGCCCCGGTGACCAGAAGGTCTATCTGGACCTGGGCTTCTTCGACGAGCTGCGCACGAAGTTCGGCGCGAGCGGTGGCCCGTTCGCGCAGGCGTACGTGATCGCGCACGAGTACGGCCACCACGTGCAGGACCTGAAGGGCACGCTGGGCCGCAGCCAGGACGGGCTGACCGGCGCCGACAGCAACTCGGTGCGTGTCGAACTGCAGGCGGACTGCTACGCCGGGGTGTGGGCGCACCACGCGACGACGACGCCGGACGAGTCGACGGGGCGGCCGCTGATCACCAGCCTGACCCCGCAGGACATCAAGGACGGGCTGAGCGCGGCGGCGGCCGTGGGCGACGACCGCATCCAGGAGCAGTTCCAGGGGCGCATCACGCCGGAGACCTGGACGCACGGCTCCTCGCTCCAGCGCCAGCAGTGGTTCGACCAGGGGTACCGGACGGGCGATCCGGAGCGGTGCGACACCTTCGGCTGAGGCGCCGGGGGCGGAACGGGACGTGACGGGACGGAATCGTTCACGAGGGAGTGATCGGCATGACGGACACCGGTGGGCGCCCGAGCGTGTACCCGACGCTGCTGTACGCGGACGCGCGGGCGGCGATCGCCCAGCTCACACAGGCGCTGGGCTTCACCGAGCTGGCGGTGTACGAGTCGGAGGACGGCACCGTCCTGCACGCGGAGCTGGCCCAGGGCAACGGCGCGGTGATGCTGGGGTCCAAGGGGCGCGGCGGTGCCTTCGACGGCGCCATGGCGGGCGCCGGTCCGACGGGGGTGTACGTGGTCGTGGCGGACGTGGACGCCCACCACCGCCGGGCGGTGGAGCACGGCGTGGAGATCCTGATGCCCCCGACCGACCAGGACTACGGCTCGCGGGACTACATGGCGCGCGACGCCGAGGGCAACATCTTCAGCTTCGGTACGTACGCCCCCGCGCTGACCTCCTGAGCGGCGGGGGCGCCGGTGCGGGCCCGGCTCAGCCCCCGGTGTGCACCTGGAAGGCGGCGCGGCGCACGGCCTTGGCGAGGGCGGGGTCGGGGTGGGCGGCGGCGAGCGCCACCAGGACCTGCACCGTGCGGGGGTGACCGACGGCCCGGACCTCCTCCAGCAGGGCGGGGACGGTGGGCTGCAGCGCCGCCTCCAGGTGGCGCACCAGCATGTCGGTCTCGCCGTGGTCGGCGACGGCGGCGGCGGTGTCGACCCACAGCCAGGTGGCTTCCTCCCGGGTGAGGACCTCGTGGGCGTCCTCCGGGTCGACGCCGTCGTACTCGGCGAGCCAGAGCAGGGCGTAGGGCCGCAGGGCGGGCTCCGCGACCACGGCGCGGACGTCGTGCTCGGCCGGGGCGCCGACCACGCGCAGCGCCTCGAAGGCGAGGCCGCGCAGCAGGGCGTCCTCGCCCCGGGCGGCGGCCAGGAGCTGGCCGACGGCGCCGCCGACCGTGCGGGCGGCGAGCCAGGCGCGGTACTCGGCGCGGGCGGCGTTGGGGCGGAGCTGGGCGCAGCCACGGAGCATGTCCTCGGCGGACTGCTCGATGTTGCCCGCGGGGCTCTGCGCGGCCACGCAGATCTGCTCCAGCTTGACCCAGACCGCCCAGTTGCCGAGCGGGGTGAGCGTGGCGTGGCCGTCGCCGTGGGTGAGGGCGCCGACGCCCGCGAGCGCTTCGACGGCCCAGTCCAGGAGCGGGGCGAGGGGGACGTCGTCCGGGGCGGGCGCGGCGAGGACGGGTGCCTCCACGACGCCGGGCGCGTAGGTGATCTCGCAGCGCTCGGTGCGCAGTTCGGTGACCCGCTGCTGGAGCAGGTCGAGCAGCTGCTCGGCGGGGACGGGCCCGGCGGAGAGCTGGAGGAAGGAGAGGACCTGGGGCATCGCCGAGACGACCTCGGCGACGGTGGCCGGTTCCTGGTCCCGGGGTTCCGGGCAGGCCAGCGACCAGGCGTCGAAGAGGGCGACCCAGCCGCGCAGCACGGCGCTGTCGTCCCGGTCCCAGGCGCGCAGGCGCCAGCCGGGGCGTGCGCTGTCGCCGTGCACCTCGACGAGTCCGGAGAGCCGGGCGGTGTCCCAGTCGGCGCGGATCTGCTCGGCGGTGAGGCCGAGGTCGGCCGCGGCGCGCTCGGCGGTCGCGTCGGAGAGGGTGGCCTTGCCGTCCGCGGTGGCGCCGTCGCCGCCGGGGCCGAGGGCGTGGTCGGCCCACCGGGCCACGCGGACCGCCCCGGCGAGGACGGTGCGGGCCAGTCGGGCCAGTTCGGCGGGGGCCGGCGTCCCCTCGGGCGGCCGGGGCGCGGCGCGGCGCGTGCGCCGCTGGTTCACAGCTCTGGGGGCGGCGGCCAGGGGTCGCGGTCGGACGAGTCGAAGCCTGGAGTCGCGCGGGATACGGGACGTCACGGGTGCAGTCTTCCGGTTGACGGTCCGAAAACCCAAACGGGATGTCACAGCGGGCGACACAGAGGGCCAAGGGACGGGCCCCGAGGGGCGGTCGAGGGAGCGCGGCGGGGCCGCCCGCGGCCTACAGCAGGGGGGTCAGGAAGCGGCGGAGGAGGTCCTCGTAGGCCGTGGGGTCGGTGTTCCACATGGCCGCGTGGGGGGCCCGGGGGACGGGGTGGAGGGAGACGAGTCCGGGCTGGCGGGCGGCGAGGCGGCGGGAGTCCGCCCAGGGGGCGACCTCGTCGTCGGGGCCGTGGATGATCAGGGTGGGCACCGTCAGGGGTTCCACGCCGACGGCCTGGCGGGCGGTGCGCATGCCGGCGCGGCCCTGGGCGGCGCGTACCGCGAGGGGCAGCAGCGGACCGGGGACGTGGCGGGCGCGGGCCAGGGCGCGCAGGGTGGTCTCCCAGCCGAGGACGGGCGAGTCGAGGATCAGCCCGGCGACGCGGTCGCGCACGGAGGAGCGTTCGGCGGCGCGCAGGGCCATCGTGGCGCCGGTGGACCAGCCGAGGAGGACGACCCGGCGGGCGCCGTAGCGGACGGCGTAGCGGATCGCCGCGTCCACGTCCCGCCACTCGGTCTCGCCGAGGTGGCTGAGGCCGTCCGGGGGGCGCGGGGCGCCGAGGTCGCCGCGGTGGGCGAGGGCGAGCACCGGGAGCCCGAGGGCGTGCAGGATGCCCATGACGTTGAGGGTCTGTTCGCGGGTGGCGCCCAGGCCGTGCACCGCGATGACCCAGGTGTCCCGCTGTCCGGGCACGAACCACGCGGGCAGTGCGCCGAGTTCGCCGGGTATGTCGATGTCGGCGTGGTCCAGCCCGAGCGCGGAGGCGGGGTCCCCCACGTACACGTTGGGGGTGAGCCAGGCGGAGTCTCCGGGGGCGAAGGTCCCGTGGGTGACGCGCTGGAGTTCGCGCACGACGGTGTCGGGGCTCTGCTCGGCGCCCTCCAGGACCGGTCCGAGGACGGCGTGGGAGCCGTCGCCCGCGAGGCCGTAGACGCCGGGGCGGCGGGAGGCGAGGTCGCGGGTGAGGGCGATCCGGCCGCCCTCGACGCCGTGCACGGTGAGCCGGGGTTCGGTGGGCAGCGGACGGCCGGGGGGCAGCTTCAGCGCGGCCCCGCTGGCCAGTCTGCCGACGGCCACGGACACGGCACCGGCGGCCAGCACGGCGCCGATCGCGGCGGCGGCTACGTGGACTTTGCGCACGGCTCCAGTGTCGGGGGGCCGGGCGGTACCGGCCAGCGGAGCACCTCCGCCGGGTTCAGCCGGGCTGCCCGTACCCCCGCAGCCGCTCCCCCGCCTCGGCCAGTTCCGCCTCGCTCAGCAGGGCGGGGGTCAGGCCGGGCACGGAGGACGCCGTGAGCCAGAGGCGGCACATCCACTCCAGCTGGGCGGTGCGGTCGTAGGCGGCCTCCAGGGTGTCGCCGTAGGTGACCGTGCCGTGGTTGCGCAGCAGGCAGCCGGAGCGGTCCTGAAGGGCACGGAGCATGTGGGCGGCCAGTTCGGGGGTGCCGTAGGCGGCGTAGGGGGCCACCCGTACGGGGCCGCCGAGGGCGCAGGTCATGTAGTGGACCGGGGGCAGCTCGGTGACGAGGGTGGAGACGGCCGTGGCGTGCACGGCGTGGGTGTGCACGACCGCGCCGGCGCCGGTGGTGCGGTACACCGCGAGGTGCATGGGGAGTTCGCTGGTCGGCACGAGGGTGCCCAGCACCTGGCGGCCGTCGAGGCCGACGCCGGTGATGTCGGCGGGGGTGAGCCGGTCGTAGGGCACGCCCGAGGGGGTGACCAGGACCGTGTCGCCCACCCGGGCCGAGACGTTGCCGGAGGTGCCGACGACCAGGCCGTCGGCGACGGTCCGCCGGGCCGTGGCCACCAGCTCCGCCCAGACCCGCGCCTCGTCGCCGTCCGCGTCCCGCCGCTGTTCCGCCATGCGGCGATCCTGCCAGCCGGCGGCCGGACGCGGGCCCGCTTCGACACCGGCTCCGGAAGTCCGGGACTCCAGGATTCCGGAACTCCGGGACTCCCCGACTCCGAACGAGCGAAAACGGGAGGAAAGCGTAGGGAAACGCGACAAATAGTCACACTTCTGACGCCCCTCCGGCATTCACTGGTCCCTCTTGCCCGCTGGACGACGCCTCACCGCCACCCGGGGGACCGCATGGCCCGTGACCGCTCATCAACACGCCGCCGCGCGGGCGTCCTCGCGGCGGCCCTCTCGGCACTCGCCCTCACCGGCGCCCATCCCCCGCCCGCCGAGGCCGCCGTACCGCGCGCGGGCCTGCCCCGCGGGCACGACGTCTCCTCCCACCAGAGGCGCGTCGACTGGCCCTCCGCCCGCGCCGAGGGCGCCCGGTTCGCGTACGTCAAGGCGACCGAGTCCACGACCTACCGCAACCCCTACTTCGCCGGTCAGTACAACGGCGCGCGCCGGGCCGGACTGATCCGCGGCGCCTACCACTTCGCGCTCCCCGACCGCTCCTCGGGCGCCGCGCAGGCCGCGTACTTCGTCCGGCACGGCGGCGACTGGCGGGCGGACGGGGTGACGCTGCCGCCCGCGCTCGACATCGAGTACAACCCGTACGACAAACGCCACAAGTGCTACGGGCTGAGCCGCAAGAAGATGGTGCGCTGGATCAGGTCCTTCAGCAACGAGGTCCGGCGCGAGACCGGCCGCCGCCCGGTCATCTACACCACCACCCACTGGTGGACCGCCTGCACCGGGAACAGCCGCGCCTTCTCCGCGGACCATGCCCTGTGGATCGCCAGCCACGGCTCCTCCGACCCCGGTGAGCTGCCGGGCGGCTGGGAGTACTGGACCTTCTGGCAGCACGGCACCAAGGGCCCGCTGCCGGGCGACCAGGACCTCTTCGACGGCTCCGTCGCCCGGCTGCGGGCCTTCGCGCGCGGGCACTGAACGGGGGCTGGAGAACGGCCGGGCGGCCCCGGAATCCGGGCCGCCGCTTCCGACACCGTGGCGCCCGGCCCAGTTCACCTTCCGTTCACTCAGGTTGCCTACGTTCATCCCGCCAACGACTTCGAACGATTGCCTGGGTAAATGGAAAGCTTGTCGCTGATCCTCGCGATTGTGGTGGTGACCGCACTCGCGTTCGATTTCACGAACGGTTTCCACGACACCGCCAACGCGATGGCCACCACCATCTCGACCGGTGCACTCAAGCCCAAGGTCGCGGTGGCCATGTCCGCCGCACTCAACCTGGTGGGCGCTTTTCTCTCGGTGGAGGTCGCCAACACGATCTCCAAGGGTCTCGTCGACGAGACCGGCATCCGTCCCGAGGTCATCTTCGCGGCCCTGACCGGCGCGATCCTCTGGAACCTCCTGACCTGGCTGGTGGGCCTGCCCTCCAGTTCCTCGCACGCCCTGATGGGCGGCCTGGTCGGCGCCACCGTCGCCTCGGCGGGCTTCGGCGCCGTCCACGGTGAGGTGCTCGTCACCAAGGTGCTGCTCCCCGCGGTCGCCGCGCCGATCGTGGCGGGCCTCGCCACCATGCTCGCCACCCGCCTCTCCTACGGCATCGGCCGCGAGGGCGACGGCGAGGCCAACCGCAAGGGCTACCGCGCCGGCCAGATCGCCTCGGCCGGCCTGGTCTCCCTGGCGCACGGCACCAACGACGCGCAGAAGACGATGGGCATCATCACCCTCGCGCTGATCGCGGGCGGTGCGCTGGCCCCCGGCTCCAACCCTCCCACCTGGGTGATCCTCTCCGCCGGCCTGGCCATCGCGCTCGGCACCTACATCGGCGGCTGGCGCATCATCCGCACCATGGGCAAGGGCCTGACCGACCTGGAGCCCCGTCAGGGCTTCGCCGCGCAGACCAGCGCCGCGACCGCGATCCTGGCCTCCTCGCACCTCGGCTTCTCCCTCTCCACCACCCACGTCGTCTCCGGCTCGGTGATGGGCGCGGGCCTCGGCCGCAAGGGCGGTGTGGTCCGCTGGTCCACCGCGACCCGGATGTTCGTGGCCTGGGCGCTGACCCTGCCGGCCGCCGCACTGGTCGGCGCGGGCGCCGAGGCCGTCACCGGACTCGGCGACTGGGGCACCGGGCTCGTCGCCCTCTTCCTGATCGGCTCCAGCTTCGCCATCTGGAAGATCTCCCGCCGCGAGGTCATCGACCACACCCACGTCACCACCGAGGAGTACGTCGAACCGGCCGGTGTGGTGACCACCGCGATGGCCATGGTGACCCCGCCCCCGGTGGGCACCGTCGCGGACGACCTGACGGCCACCATCCCGGCCGCCACCACCGAGCACAGCCACACCCCCGCCACCACCGCCCCGCCCGCCGCGGTCTGACCACCCGGCAACTGGAGGAACATCCCGATGAAGATCGACTGGGCGGCCCTCGGCTCCGTCTTCGGCGTCAGCCTCGTGGTCACGGTGGCCATGGTGGGCCTGTTCACCCTCGGCATCAACGGCCTGGCCCGCCGCGAGCGCGCCGCGGCCAACGGCGGTTCGGCGGCGCTCGCCGTCACCGGCGCCTACGCCTGCTTCGCCGCCTGCGCGGCGGCGGTGGGCTACGGCTTCTACCTGATCGTCGCCTAGCACCGACCCCGGAGGGCCCCCGCACGGCACACGCCGCGCGGGGGCCCTCCGCTGTCCCCACCGGTGCCGGTGTGGGTCTCCACACACTCTTCTCCCGCAGGTCACGGGCAGGTTGACGGCCCTTCCGGGCACGTGGTGGACTTCGCGGGCCATGTACGGCGGCAGCAGAGGAAGCCGGTGCGAATCCGGCGCGGTCCCGCCACTGTCACCGGGGAGCAGTCCCCGGGAGCCAGGAACTCTCGCCGCCGGTCTCGTCGAACCAGGGCGTGGACACCCTGAGTGAGGACTACCGTGATGCCCGGCCGCCGATCGAGAGCCCGAACCAGGAACGTCTGCGCGTCCACGGCCGGCTGAGCCGATGGGCGCCGATCGCTCGTACGCGTACGGTGCCGCCGCCGGACTCCTCGGTGATCTCCTCCTGGGCGACCCCCGCCGCATGCATCCCGTCGCCGCCTTCGGGCGGGCCGCCGGGCACGCGGAACGCGCGCTGTGGCACGACCACCGCGGCTGGGGCGCGCTGCACACCCTGCTGTGCGCCGGAGGAGCCACCGCGCTCGGAGCCGCGGCCGCACGCGCCGTACGCGCCGTATGTCCAGGCCCCGCCGCGTCCGCCGCGCTGACCGCCGCGGCCACCTGGGCCGTCGTCGGCGGCACCTCACTCGCCCGCGAGGCGGTCGCCGTCGGGCGCGCCCTGGAGCGCGGCGACCTCCCGGCCGCCCGTGCCCGGCTGCCGCACCTGTGCGGCCGGGACCCCGAGACGCTGGACGCCGACGCGATCGCGCGCGCCGTGGTGGAGTCGGTCGCGGAGAACACCTCCGACGCCGTCGTGGGCGCCCTGGTGTGGGGCGCGGTCGCCGGGGTTCCCGGGCTGCTCGGGTTCCGTGCCGTGAACACGCTGGACGCGATGGTCGGGCACAAGTCGCCACGGCTGCGCCGCTTCGGCTGGGCCGCCGCCCGCCTCGACGATGTCGCGGGCTGGCCCGGCGCCCGGCTCACCGCCCTGCTCGCCACCCTCGCCGGGGACGACCCGCGCGGGGCGGCACGGGCCTGGCGGGCGGACGCGCACCGGCACCCGAGCCCCAACGCGGGCCCGGTGGAAGCCTCCTTCGCGGGCGCGCTCGGCGTACGGCTGGGCGGCACCCTCTCCTACGGCGGCCGGGTCGAACACCGGCCCGTCCTCAACGGCACCGAACGGCCCGTTCGGGTCGCCGACATCGACCGGGCGGTACGGCTCTCCCGCCGGGTCGGTCTGCTCGCGCTCGGCGTCACCCTCGCCGCGCGCCTCACCGGAAAGGGGCGGGGCAGGTGAACGGTGGTCTTCTGGTCGCCGGTACGACCTCGGACGCGGGCAAGAGCGTCGTGACGGCCGGGATCTGCCGGTGGCTGGTCCGGCAGGGCGTCAAGGTGGCGCCGTTCAAGGGGCAGAACATGTCCCTGAACTCCTTCGTGACCCGCGAGGGCGCGGAGATCGGGCGGGCGCAGGCCATGCAGGCCCAGGCGTGCCGCGTCGAGCCGACCGCGCTGATGAACCCGGTGCTGCTCAAGCCCGGCGGCGAACGCAGCAGCCAAGTGGTGCTGCTGGGCGAGCCGGTGGGCGAGCTGAGCGCGCGCGGCTACCACGGCGGCCGTCAACAGGCCCTGCTGGGAACGGTGCTGGACTGCCTCGCCGAACTGCGGGGCACGTATGACGCGGTGATCTGTGAGGGCGCGGGTTCCCCCGCTGAGATCAACCTGCGGCGCACCGACATCGTCAACATGGGCGTGGCGCGGGGCGCGCGGCTGCCGGTCCTCGTCGTCGGCGACATCGACCGGGGCGGAGTCTTCGCGTCCTTCTTCGGCACCGTCGCCCTGCTCTCCCCCGAGGACCAGGCACTGGTCGCCGGGTTCCTGGTGAACAAGTTCCGCGGTGACGTGACGCTGCTGGAACCGGGCCTGGACATGCTGCGCGGCCTCACCGGGCGGCACACCTACGGCGTGCTGCCGTTCCGGCACGGGCTCGGCATCGACGAGGAGGACGGGCTGCGGGTCTCCCTGCGCGGGGCGGTCCGGGAGTCGACGGTCGCTCCGCCCGTGGGCGAGGACGTGCTGCGGGTCGCCGTGTGCGCGGTCCCGCTGATGTCCAACTTCACCGACGTGGACGCCCTCGCCGCCGAACCCGGCGTCGTGGTCCGCTTCGTGGACCGGCCCGAGGAACTGACGGACGCCGACCTCGTGGTGGTGCCGGGCACGCGCGGCACCGTACGGGCGCTTCAGTGGCTGCGCGAGCGGGGTCTCGCGGACGCGCTCGCGCGCCGGGCCGCCGAGGGGCGTCCGGTGCTCGGGATCTGCGGCGGCTTCCAGCTGCTCGGCGAGCACATCGAGGACGACGTCGAGTCCCGCGCCGGCAGCGTGCCGGGGCTCGGACTGCTCCCGGTGCGGGTGCGGTTCCACGCCGGCAAGACCCTGGCCCGGCCGACCGGGGAAGCCCTGGGCGAGCCCGTCGAGGGGTACGAGATCCATCACGGGGTCGCCGAGGTGCTGGGCGGTGACCCCTTCCTGGACGGCTGCCGGACGGGCTCCGTGTGGGGCACCCACTGGCACGGCTCCCTGGAGTCGGACGGCTTCCGGCGCGCCTTCCTGCGCGAGGTCGCCGACGCGGCCGGACGCCGCTTCGTCCCGGCCCCCGGCACGTCGTTCGCCGCGCTGCGCGAGGAGCAGCTCGACCTGCTCGGCGACCTCATCGAACACCACGCGGACACGGACGCGCTCTGGCGGCTCATCGAGTCGGGCGCGCCCGCAGGACTGCCCTTCATTCCACCGGGAGCGCCCGCATGAGCACAGTGTTGCTGCTGTCCACCGCCGACACCGACCTGCTGGCCGCCCGCGCCAGCGGCGCCGACTACCGCATCGGCAACCCGTCCCGCACGGACGCCGCCGAGGACCTGCCCGCGCTGCTCGACGGCGCGGACCTCGCGGTCGTCCGCCTGCTGGGCGGCAAGCGGGCCTGGGAGGACGGGCTCGCCGCGCTGAAGGCGTCCGGAGTGCCGACGGTGCTGCTCGGCGGCGAGAGCGTGCCGGACGCCGAGCTGATGGCCGAGTCGACAGCACCGGCCGGGGTCGTCGCGGAGGCGCTGCGCTATCTGGTCGAGGGCGGCCCGGCGAACCTGCTGGAGCTGTCCCGGTTCCTGTCCGACACCGTCCTGCTGACCGGCGAGGGCTTCGAGGAGCCGCACCGGATGCCGGAGTTCGGCACGCACGGTGCCTACGAGCAGCGTGCGGGCCGCCCGACCGTGGGCGTGCTCTTCTACCGGGCGCACGAACTCAGCGGCAACACCGCCTTCGTGGACACCCTGTGCGCGGCGGTCGAGGAGCGCGGCGCCAACGCCCTGCCGGTGTACTGCGGTTCGCTGCGCGACGCGGACGCCGGGCTGTACGAGCTGCTGGGCCGGGCCGACGCCCTCATCGCCACCGTGCTCGCGGCCGGCGGGGCGCACGCCTCGGCCGCCTCGGCGGGCGGCGACGAGGAGGCGTGGGACATCGGCGCCCTCGCGGACCTGAACGTGCCGGT
The DNA here is from genome assembly GCF_040645115.1 of Streptomyces sp. NPDC046860. Lineage (NCBI taxonomy): Bacteria > Bacillati > Actinomycetota > Actinomycetes > Kitasatosporales > Streptomycetaceae > Streptomyces > Streptomyces sp. NPDC046860. The sequence goes on from NZ_JBEYXQ010000017.1 coordinate 58,030, forward strand.
GCTGCAGGGGCTCTGCCTCACCTCCACGCGGGCCGCCTGGGACGCCTCGGACGCCGCCCTGTCCCCCATGGACGCCGCGATGCAGGTCGCCATCCCGGAGTTCGACGGCCGCCTGATCACCGTGCCGTTCTCCTTCAAGGAGCCCGGCCCGGACGAGGTCCCGGTCTACGTCGCCGACCCCGAGCGCGCCGCACGGGTCGCCGGGATCGCCGTACGGCACGCGGCCCTGCGCCACAAGCCGAACGCGGAGAAGCGGATCGCGCTGGTCTTCACCGCCTACCCCACCAAGCACTCCCGCGTCGGCAACGCCGTCGGCCTGGACACCCCCGCCTCGGCGGTCCGGGTGCTGGACGCGCTGCGGGACGCCGGGTACGGCGTGAGTGAACACCCCTCCGAGGGTGACGAGTTGATCCACCGGCTCATCGCGGCCGGCGGGCACGACGTGGAGTGGCTGACCGAGGAGCAGCTCGCCGCCGCGCCCGCCCGGGTGCCGCTCGCCGACTACCGGGCCTGGTTCGACACCCTCGACCCCGAACTGCGCGACGCCATGCTGGAGGCGTGGGGCGAGCCGCCGGGCAGCCTGTACGTGGACGGCGACGACATCGTGCTCGCCTCCCTGCGGTTCGGGAACGTCGTCGTGATGATCCAGCCGCCGCGCGGCTTCGGCGAGAACCCCATCGCGATCTACCACGACCCCGACATGCCGCCCTCGCACCACTACCTGGCCGCCTACCGGTGGCTGGAGAACAGTTTCGGCGCGGACGCGGTCGTGCACATGGGCAAGCACGGCACGATGGAGTGGCTGCCGGGCAAGGGCCTGGGCCTCTCGCGCGGCTGCGCCCCGGACGCGGTGCTCGGCGAAGTCCCCCTGATCTACCCGTTCATCGTCAACGACCCCGGCGAGGGCACCCAGGCCAAGCGGCGCGGGCACGCCACCGTGGTCGACCACCTGGTGCCGCCGATGGCCCGCGCCGACACCTACGGCGACCTCGCCAAGCTGGAACAGCTGCTGGACGAGTACGCGCTCGTCTCCGACCTGGACCCGACGAAGGCCCCGGCCGTGCGCGCCCAGATCTGGACCCTGGTCAAGGCCGCCGAGCTCCACCACGACCTGCACGTGGACGAGCAGCCGGAGGACGACGACTTCGACTCGTTCGTCATGCACATCGACGGCTACCTGTGCGAGATCAAGGACGTGCAGATCCGCGACGGACTGCACATCCTGGGCGGCGGACCCGAGGGCGAGCCCCGCGTCAACCTGGTCCTGGCCGTGCTGCGCGCCTCCCAGGTGTGGGGCGGCCAGGCGAACGCCCTGCCCGGACTGCGGGCCGCGCTCGCCCAGCACTTCGGGCTGGTGGAGAAGGAGCTGCTGGCCGAGCCGGGCGCGCCGGTGAAGGTGCCGGTGGAGCTGACCGACCTGGCCGAGGGCCCGGCACGCACCGGGGCCGACGCGGTCGACCTGCTGGAGAAGCTGTGCCGGGGCATCGCCGAGGGCATGGAGGCGCGGGACTGGGACCGGGCGGCCGTACCGGCGGTGCTGGACGAGGTGCTCGGCTTCGAACTGACCGACGCCACCGCCGTGCTGGAGTTCGCCTGCACGGAGGTCGTGCCCCGGCTCGCCCGGACCACCGACGAGATCGGGCACATCCTCCGCGCGCTGGACGGCGGTTACGTCCCGGCGGGGCCCTCCGGGTCGCCCACGCGGGGTCTGGTCAACGTGCTGCCGACCGGCCGCAACTTCTACTCCGTCGACCCCAAGGCGATCCCGTCCCGCTTGAGTTGGGAGGTCGGGCAGTCCCTCGCGGACTCGCTGGTGCAGCGGTACCTGGCCGACACCGGGGAGTACCCGAAGTCGGTCGGCCTCACCGTGTGGGGCACCTCCGCCATGCGGACCCAGGGCGACGACATCGCGGAGATCCTCGCGCTGCTGGGCTGCCGCCCGGTGTGGGACGACGCCTCGCGCCGGGTCACCGGCTTCGAGATCGTGCCGCCGGCCGAGCTGGGGCGCCCGCGCATCGACGTCACCGTCCGGATCTCCGGCTTCTTCCGGGACGCGTTCCCGCACGTGGTCGGGCTGATCGACGACGCGGTGCGCGCGGTGGCCGAGCTGGACGAGCCCGGCGAGTCCAACTACGTCCGCGCCCACGTCGAGGAGGACACCGCCGAGCACGGCGACCGCCGCCGCGCCACGGCCCGCGTCTTCGGCTCCAAGCCGGGCGCGTACGGCGCGGGGCTGCTCCCGCTGATCGACGCGCGGAACTGGCGCAGTGACGCCGACCTCGCCGAGGTGTACGCGGTCTGGGGCGGCTACGCCTACGGGCGCGGGCTGGACGGGCGCGCGGCGCGCGGGGACATGGAGACGGCGTTCAAGCGGATCGCGGTGGCGGCGAAGAACGTCGACACCAGGGAGCACGACCTCGTCGACGCGGACGACTACTTCCAGTACCACGGCGGCATGGTGGCGATGGTCCGCCACCTGACCGGCACCAGCCCCGAGGCGTACGTGGGCGACTCGGCCGTCCCCGACCAGGTCAAGACCCGCACCCTCGGCGAGGAGACCCACCGCGTCTTCCGCGCCCGCGTGGTCAACCCGCGCTGGATGGCCGCGATGCGCAGGCACGGCTACAAGGGCGCCTTCGAGATGGCGGCGACCGTGGACTACCTGTTCGGGTACGACGCCACGGCGGGCGTGGTGGACGACTGGATGTACGAGAAGCTCAGCGCCGAGTACGTCTTCGACCCGGAGAACCAGGACTTCATGAAGAAGTCCAACCCGTGGGCCCTGCGCGGCATCACCGAGCGCCTGCTGGAGGCGGCGGACCGGGGGCTGTGGGAGGAGCCGGACCAGGAGACCTTGGAGCGGCTGCGGGCGACGTATCTGGAACTCGAGGGAGAGCTGGAGGGAGACGAGTGAGCACGCGATTCCCGTTCACCGCGGTGGTCGGGCAGCAGGATCTGCAACTGGCCCTGCTGCTCAACGCCGTCGCGCCGAACATCGGCGGGGTGCTCGTGCGGGGCGAGAAGGGCACCGCGAAGAGCACCGCCGTACGCGCCCTGGCGGCGCTGCTGCCCGAGGTCGAGGTGGTCGCCGGGTGCCGGTTCTCCTGTGATCCGGCTTCGCCCGATCCGACCTGCCCGGACGGGCCGCACACCGTGGAGGCGGCCGAGGCGCGGGACGCGCGGATGGTCGAGCTGCCGGTCGGGGCGTCCGAGGACCGGCTCGTCGGGGCGCTGGACATCGAGCGGGCTCTCGCGGAGGGCGTCAAGGCGTTCGAGCCGGGCCTGCTCGCGTCGGCCAACCGGGGCATCCTCTACGTCGACGAAGTCAACCTGCTGCACGACCACTTGGTGGACGTGCTGCTGGACGCGGCCGCGATGGGGGCCTCGTACGTCGAGCGTGAGGGTGTCTCCGTACGGCACGCCGCGCGGTTCCTGCTCGTCGGGACGATGAACCCCGAAGAGGGCGAGCTGCGGCCGCAGTTGCTCGACCGGTTCGGGCTGACGGTCGAGGTCGCCGCCTCGCGGGAGCCGGAGCAGCGGGTGGAGGTCGTGCGGCGCAGGCTGGCGTACGACGACGACCCGGCCGCCTTCGCGGCGCGCTGGGCCGACGAGGAGCGTGCTGTACGGCAACGCATCGTCGCGGCACGGGAGTTGCTGCCCAAGGTGCGGCTGGGTGACGGGGCGCTGAAGCAGATCGCGGCGACCTGTGCCGCGTTCGAGGTGGACGGCATGCGGGCCGACATCGTGATGGCGCGTACCGCGACCGCGCTGGCCGCGTGGGACGGGCGCGGCGATGTGCTCGCCGAGGACGTGCGGCAGGCCGCGCTGCTGGCGCTGCCCCACCGCAGGCGACGCAACCCCTTCGACGCGCCCGGACTGGACGAGGACAAGCTCGACCAGACGCTGGAGGAGTCGGCCGGGGACGACGACCCCGACCCCGGCGGCCCTGACGGCGGGGGCGGTCAGCCCTCGCCGGAGGAGGGCCCGCAGGGCGGGGACGCCGGCGGTGCGCGGCCGGAGGACGGTGAGGGCGGCGAGCCCCAGCCGTCCGCCGGGGGTGCGGGTGAGCAGGCGCCGGCGCGGGCCGCGGAGCCGTTCCGTACCAAGGCGCTGACCGTGCCCGGTGTCGGGGCAGGTGCGGCCGGGCGGCGTTCGCGGGCGCGGACCGAGCGCGGGCGGACCACCGGTGCGCTGCGGCCGCGCGGCGCGCTGACGAAGCTGCATCTGGCGGCGACCGTACGCGCCGCCGCGCCGCATCAGCGGGCGCGGGGCCGGTCCGGGCCGGGTCTGGTGGTGCGCCGGGACGATCTGCGGCAGGCGGCGCGGGAGGGGCGCGAGGGGAACCTCGTGCTGTTCGTGGTGGACGCCTCCGGTTCGATGGCCGCGCGGCAGCGGATGAGCGCGGTGAAGGGTGCCGTGCTGTCGCTGCTGCTGGACGCCTACCAGCGGCGGGACAAGGTCGGTCTGGTGACGTTCCGGGGTTCGGCGGCCGAGGTCGCGCTGCCGCCGACCTCGTCGGTGGACGCGGCGGCGGCCCGGCTGGAGTCGCTGCCGACGGGCGGCCGTACGCCGCTGGCGGCGGGGCTGCTGAAGGCGCACGACGTGCTGCGGGTGGAGCGGCTGCGGGACCCCTCGCGGCGGGCGCTGCTGGTGGTGGTGACGGACGGCCGGGCGACCGGTGGTCCGGAGCCGGTGGCGCTGGCGGGGCGGGCGGCGCGGCTGTTCGGCGCGGAGTCGGTGGCCTCGGTGGTCGTGGACTGCGAGTCGGGGCCGGTGCGGCTGGGGCTCGCGGGGCGGCTGGCCGAGGAGCTGGGCGGTACGGCGGTGACGCTGGAGGAGCTGCGGGCGGACGCGATCGCCGGGCTGGTCAGGGATGTGCGGGGGACGACGTCGAGGAGGGCAGCGTAGTGCCGCAGGGACAGCCGAGTGTGGTGCCGGACGACGGGCTGACGACGCGGCAGCGGCGCAACCGTCCGCTGGTGGTCGTGCACACGGGCATCGGGAAGGGCAAGTCGACGGCGGCGTTCGGGCTGGCGTTGCGGGCCTGGAACCAGGGGTGGCCGATCGGGGTGTTCCAGTTCGTCAAGTCGGCGAAGTGGAAGGTCGGCGAGGAGAACGCGCTGCGGGTGCTGGGTGCCTCCGGCGAGGGCGGTCCGGTGGACTGGCACAAGATGGGCGAGGGCTGGTCCTGGGTGCAGCGGGACGCGCAGCTCGACAACGAGGAGAAGGCGCGGGAGGGGTGGGCGCAGGTCAAGCGGGACCTGGCCGCCGAGACGTACCGGCTGTACGTGCTGGACGAGTTCGCCTACCCGATGCACTGGGGGTGGGTGGACGTGGAGGAGGTCGTCGAGGTGCTGCGGGCCCGGCCGGGCACCCAGCACGTGGTGATCACCGGGCGCAACGCGCCCGCCCCGCTGGTGGAGTTCGCGGATCTGGTCACCGACATGTCCAAGGTGAAGCACCCGATGGACGCCGGGCAGAAGGGGCAGAGGGGCATCGAGTGGTGATGTCCGTACCCCGGCTGGTCGTCGCCGCGCCCTCCTCGGGCAGTGGGAAGACCACCGTCGCCACGGGGCTGATGGCCGCGTTCGCCGCGCGGGGGCTCGCCGTGTCCGGGCACAAGGTGGGGCCGGACTACATCGATCCCGGGTACCACGCGCTCGCCACCGGGCGGACGGGGCGCAATCTCGACGCGTACCTGTGCGGGCCGGAGCTGGTCGCTCCGCTGTTCGCACACGGTGCTCAGGGCTGTGATCTGGCCGTGGTCGAGGGCGTGATGGGGCTGTACGACGGGGCCGCCGGGCAGGGTGAGCTGGCGTCCACGGCGCAGGTGGCGAAGCTGCTCCGGGCGCCGGTGGTGCTGGTCGTGGACGCGTCGTCGCAGTCGCGGTCGGTGGCCGCGCTGGTGCACGGGTTCGCCTCCTGGGACACGGGCGTGCGGATCGGGGGCGTGATCCTGAACAAGGTGGCCTCGGAGCGGCACGAGGCGCTGCTGCGGGAGGCGCTGGAGGAGTCGGGGGTGCCGGTGCTGGGCGCGCTGCGGCGGGCCTCGCAGGTGGATACGCCTTCTCGGCATCTCGGTCTGGTGCCGGTCGCCGAGCGGGGTGCTGCCGCGGTGTCCGCGGTCGCGGCGATGGGGGCGCAGGTTGCTGCCGGGTGCGACCTGGACGCGCTGATGGCGCTGGCGCGTGGTGCGGGGGCGTTGCCGGGTGACGGGTGGTCTGCGGCTGAGGCCCTTGCCTTGCCCACCCACGACCACCCGTCTCGGTTGGCTGAGAGGCGGGGCGACGACAGCAACGCTGCACGTGAGCGGCCCGTCATCGCCGTCGCCGGCGGACCCGCGTTCACCTTCTCCTACGCCGAGCACGCCGAGTTGCTCGATGCCGCCGGGGCCGACGTCGTCACCTTTGACCCTCTGCGGGACGAGCGGTTGCCCGAGGGGACTCGGGGGCTCGTCATCGGTGGGGGGTTTCCCGAGGTCTACGCGAGTGAGCTGGGGGCCAATGAGTCGCTGCGCGAGGAGATCGCCGCGCTGGCCCTCTCCGGGGCGCCTGTTGCCGCCGAGTGCGCGGGGTTGCTCTACCTGTGCCGGGAGCTGGACGGGATTCCCATGTGCGGGGTGCTGGACGCGTCCGCGCGGATGGGCGAGCGGCTGACGCTCGGGTACCGGGACGCGGTGGCCGTCGGGGACAGCGTGCTGGCGGTGGCCGGGACCCGGATGCGGGGGCACGAGTTCCACCGGACCGTGATCGAGCCGGGGGCCGGGGAGGCGCCCGCGTGGGGGATCGTCGCGCCCGCGCGGCGGGTGGAGGGGTTCGTACGGGGGGGCGTGCACGCGAGTTATCTGCATACGCACTGGGCGTCGGAGCCCGGGGTGGCCCGGAGATTCACGGAGAGGTGCCGGACGTCATGAGCAGCAGGCTGGTCGGGGTCGGAGTGGGGCCGGGTGACCCGGAGCTGGTGACGGTGAAGGGGGTCAACGCGCTGCGGGCCGCCGATGTGGTGGTCGTACCGGTGATGGACACCCTGGAGCGGGGCCGGGCGGAGGCGACGGTGCTGCACCACGTGTCCGGGCAGAAGATCGTCCGGGTGGTGTTCGCGCTGAACGAGCGGACGGACCGCGCGCGCCGGGAGGCCGCGTGGGACGCGGCGGGCGCGCGGGTGGCGGAGCTGCTGCGGGAGCACGCGTACGTGGCGTTCGCGACCATCGGCGACCCCAACGTGTACTCCACCTTCACCTACCTCGCGCAGACGCTGAAGGAGCTGCTGCCGGAGCTGGTTGTCGAGACCGTGCCCGGCATCACCGCGATGCAGGACCTCGCGGCCAGGTCGGGCGCGGTGCTGACCGAGGGCACCGAGCCGCTGACGCTGGTGCCGGTGACGGCGGGCGAGGCGGCGCTGAAGGAGGCGCTGGCGGGTCCGGGGACCGTGGTGGCGTACAAGTTCGGGCGGCGCGCGGCCGAGGTGGCCGAGGCGCTGCGGGAGGCCGGCCGGCTTCAGGACGCGGTGTGGGGCTCGGCGCTGGGCCTGCCGGAGGAGTCCGTACGGCCCGCCGCCGAGCTGGACGGGGACGCGCTGCCGTACCTGTCGACGCTCATAGCGCCGCCCCGGCGCGAGGGCGGCCGGGGCGGGAAGCTGTGAGCGGGTCAGCCGCCGGAGAGTCCGACCACCAGCCAGATGAAGGCCACGCCCGCGACGGTGCAGAGCACGGTGGAGCGGGCCGGGTGGTCGTGGTGGGCCTCGGGGAGGATCTCGGCGGCGGCGAGGTAGAGCAGCGCGCCGCCGAAGAGGCCGAGGTAGCCGCCGAGCAGCGGTCCGGGGACGTGGAGGAACACGGTCGACAGCGCGCCCAGCAACGGCGCGCAGGCGTCGGCCACCAGCATGGCCACGGCCCGGCGGCGGGCGTTGCCGTACAGGCTGGTGATGGTGAAGGTGTTGAAGCCGTCGGCGAAGTCGTGCGCGATCACGGCGAGGGCGACGGACACGCCGGGGCCGTCGCCGATCTGGAAGGCGGCGCCGATGGCCACGCCGTCCATGAAGCTGTGCCCCACCATGGCGGCGGCCGCCGTCAGGCCCACCTCGGGCGCCCGGTGGGTGTGCTCTCCGGCGCCGTGGGCGGCCTGGCGTCCGGCGAGGAGACGTTCCACCAGATGGGCCAGCAGGAACCCGGCGACGAACAGCACGAGCGCCGCCGGTACGCCGAACACCTTGTGCCCGGCCGCCTCCAGCGCCTCGGGCAGCAGGTCGAACCCGACGACGCCCAGCATCAGGCCGCCCGCCAGGCCCAGGACCAGGTGACGGCGGTCGGTCACGCGCTGCGCCGTCCAGCCGCCGGCCAGCGTCATCAGGAACGCGCCGAGCGCGACAAGGACCGCCATAAGCCCTTGCTATCCGATGCGGGGCCCTGTGCGCACATCCAGCGACCCGCGAACCCCGCCAGACCCTGACATTCGTCCGGGTTTCACCTGTCACATCCGGACCACGCGTCCGGGCTTCCCTCGAGGAGAGGACCCTTCCCATGGCCGATGCCCCCGCCGGCAAGGTGACGTTCGTCGGTGCCGGGCCCGGTGCCGCCGATCTGCTGACGTTCCGCGCGGCCCGCGCGATCGCGGAGGCGGACGTGGTGATCTGGGCGGCCAGTCTGGTCCGCGCCGAGGTGCTGGAGCACGCCCGCGCGGACGCGGAGGTCCTGGACTCGGCGACGCTGTCCCTGGAGGACGTGGTGGCCGTGTACCGGCGTGCCCACGCGGAGGGGCTGAAGGTGGCCCGCGTGCACTCCGGGGACCCCTCGCTGTGGGGCGGCACGCAGGAGCAGGTGGACCGGTGCGCGGAGGTCGGGATCGCCACGGAGATCGTGCCGGGCGTCTCGTCGTTCTCGGCGGTGGCGGCGCTCGCGGGGCGGGAGCTGACCATCCCGGAGGTGGCGCAGTCGGTGATCCTGACCCGGCTCGGCGGCGGCAAGACGCCGATGCCGCCCGGCGAGGAGGTGCGCGAGTTCGCGCGGCACGGCACCACGATGGCGGTGTTCCTGTCGGCGGCGCGCAGCGGCCAGCTGGTGCGCGAGCTGCTGGAGGGCGGCTACCCGACGTCCACCCCGGTCGTGGTCGCCCATCAGGTGACCTGGCCGGAGGAGCTGGTGGTGCGGTGCACCATCGGCACCCTGGAGGAGACGGTCAAGGAGCACAAGCTGTGGAAGCACACCCTGTTCCTGGTCGGTGCGGCGCTGGACGCGCACGGCACCCGCTCGCACCTGTACCACCCCGGCCACTTCCACGGCTTCCGCAAGGCCGACCCCGAGGCGCGGCGGGCGCTGCGTGAGCGGGGGGCGAACAGTTGATCACGGTCGTCGGCGCGGGGACGGGCGCCCCGCTCCCGCCGGACGCGCTGGCCGGGGCCCAGCTGGTGGTCGGCGGGCGGCGCCATCTGGACGCCGCGCCGGTGCCCGGGGGCGCGGCACGCGTGGTGCTCGGCCCGCTGGCGCCCGCCCTGGACGCGATCGGGGAGTACGTGGCCGAGGAGCGGCCGGTGACGGTGCTGGCCTCGGGTGATCCGGGGTTCTTCGGGATCGTGCGGGTGCTGGCCGAGCGCTTCGGGGCCGGGGCGCTGGATGTGCGGCCGGGGGTGTCCTCGGTGGCGGGTGCCTTCGCCCGGCTGGGGCTGACCTGGGACGACGCGGTCGTGGTGAGCGCGCACGGGCGGGATCTGCGGACCGCGGTGAACGTGTGCCGGGCGCGCCCGAAGGTCGCCGTGCTGACCGGTCCGGGCTCGGGTCCGGCCGAGCTGGGCGCCCGGCTGGACGGTACGGGCCGGGTGCTGGTCGTGGTGCGCGCGCTCGGTGATCCGGAGCGGGAGCGGGTGGAGCGGGTGACGCCGGCCGAGGCCGCCGCGCGGGACTGGGGGCCTGCGGTGAGCGTGGTGCTGTGCCTGGACGAGAGCCGTGACGAGGACGGTCCGCGCACGCTCGCCGGTCCGGGTGCCGGACCGGCGCGGTGGGCGCTGGCGGAGGACGAGTTCGCGCACCGGGACTCGATGATCACCAAGTTCGAGGTGCGGGCGCTGGCGCTCGCCCGGCTCGGGCCGCGCCTGGGCGATCTGGTGTGGGACGTGGGCGCGGGGTCGGGCTCGGTGGCGGTGGAGTGCGCGCGGCTCGGCGCGGCCGTGACCGCCGTGGAGAAGACCGAGGACGGCGCCGGACGGGTACGGGCCAACGCCCGCGCCCACGGCGTCGACGTGAGCGTGGTGCACGGCACCGCCCCTAAGGCGCTGGCCGGTCTCGACGAACCCGACGCGGTGTTCGTGGGCGGTGGCGGACGTGATCTGCCCGCCGTGGTCGGCGTCTGCGCTAAGCGGGCGCGGCGGACGGTCGTGGTGGCCGTGGCCGCGCTGGACCGGGTCGGCCCGGTGCGCGAGGCGCTGACGCGGGCCGGGCTGAGCTGCGACGGGGTGCTGTTGCAGTCGTCGCGGCTGGCGCCGCTGCCGGGTGAGGTGACCCGGCTGGCGGCCGGCAACCCCGTTTTCCTGCTGTGGGGCGACCGCCTCCCGGCACGGAGTGAAGGAGGAGTCCAGTGATCGGCCTGATTTCCGCCACCGCGGCGGGGGCGGCGGCCCGCGACCGGCTGGCCGCGGCCTGGCCGGACCGTACGCGGGTGTACGAAGGCCCGGCCGGGGAGGCCGTACGGGCGGCGTTCGCGGAGTGCGGGCAGTTGGTGTGCTTCCTGGCCACCGGTGCCACGGTCCGGCTGCTGGCCCCGCTGCTCGGGGACAAGGCGGCCGATCCGGGTGTGGTGTGCGTGGACGAGGGCGGCCGGTTCGCGGTGTCCCTGGTCGGCGGGCACGGCGGAGGCGCCAATGAACTGGCCTACGAGGTGGCCGGGTTGCTGGGTGCGGAGCCCGTGGTGACGACGGCGACGGACGCGGTGGGCCTGGCCGGGCTGGACACCCTGGGCCTGCCGGTCGAGGGCGCGGTCGCGGCGGTGTCGCGGGCGCTGCTGGACGGTGAGCCGGTGGCGCTGGAGGCCGAGGTGCCCTGGCCGCTGCCACCGGTGCCTTTTGCCGAACAGGGCGCGCACACGGTGCGGTTGACCGACCGGGCCGTGCGACCCGGCCCGCGGGAGGTGCTGTTGCGGCCGCCGACCCTGGTGGTGGGCGTCGGCGCGTCCAAGGATGCGCCGGTCGAGGAGGTGCTCGGGCTGGTCGAGGAGGCGCTGCGCGAGGCGGGCCTCTCGGTGCGCTCGGTGGCCGAACTCGCCACCGTGGACGCCAAGTCGGAGGAGCCCGGCATCGTGGCCGCCGCCGAGCGGCTGGGCGTGCCCCTGGTGACGTACCCGGCGGACGAACTGGCCGCCGTGTCCGTGCCGAACCCCTCCGAGGCGCCCCTCGCGGCGGTCGGCACCCCGTCCGTGGCGGAGGCCGCCGCGCTCAGGAACGGCGGTGAACTCCTCGTACCCAAGCGGAAGTCGGCGGCCACGCCCGCGATGGCGACCTGCGCGGTCGTACGGCGTCCCGGCCGGGGGCGGCTCGCGGTGGTCGGGCTCGGGCCCGGCGCCCGCGACCTGCTCACCCCGCGCGCGGCGGCCGAACTGCGGCGCGCCTCGGTGCTGGTGGGCCTGGACCAGTACGTCGACCAGATCCGCGACCTGATCCGGCCCGGCACCCGGGTGCTGGAGTCGGGTCTCGGCGCGGAGGAGGAGCGGGCGCGTACGGCGGTCGCGGAGGCCCGTGAGGGGCACGCGGTGGCGCTGATCGGCAGCGGGGACGCGGGCGTGTACGCCATGGCCTCCCCGGCGCTGGCCGAGGCGTCCGACGACATCGACGTGGTGGGGGTGCCCGGTGTCACCGCGGCCCTCGCGGCCGGTGCGGTGCTGGGCGCGCCACTGGGCCACGACCACGTGTCGATCAGCCTGTCCGACCTGCACACCCCGTGGGAGGTCATCGAGCGCCGGGTGCGCGCGGCCGCCGAGGCGGACATCGTGGTGACCTTCTACAACCCCCGCTCGCGCGGCCGGGACTGGCAGCTCCCCAAGGCGCTCGCCGTCCTCGCCGGGCACCGGGAGCCGGGGACGCCGGTCGGTGTGGTGCGCAACGCCTCCCGGCCCGACGAGTCCGTGCGGCTGACCACGCTCGCCGCACTGGACCCGGCGACCGTCGACATGATGACGGTGGTCACCGTCGGCAACACCGCCACCCGGAACATCGCCGGGCGCATGGTGACCCCGCGCGGCTACCGCTGGCAGCACGCCCCGGAGGGAGCCCGGTGAGCCGCGTCGTCCACCCCATCGAGCAGGAGTCCTTCCGGCGGCTGCGCGCCCGGCTGGACACCTCCGGCTTCCCGCCGCTGACCCGGGTGGTGGTCGAGCGGGTCATCCACTCCGCCGCCGACCTCGACTACGCAGGCGACCTCGTCACGGCCGAGGACGACCTCCGGCGCGGGCACGCCGCGCTGCACGCGGGGGCGCCGGTCGTCGTGGACGTGGAGATGGTCGCGGCCGGGATCACCCGCCGCGACACCGTCTGCCGGCTGCGGGAGGCCAAGGCCCTTGACGGCCTGACCCGTTCGGCGCACGCGATACGGCTCGCGTACGAGCAGGTCGGCCCCGGCGCGCTGTGGGTGATCGGCTGCGCGCCGACCGCGCTGGAGGAACTGCTCACCCTCGGCGCCGACCCGGCGCTCGTCATCGGGCTGCCGGTCGGCTTCGTGGGCGCCGCCGAGTCCAAGGAGGCGTTGCGCGCGAGCGGGCTGCCCGCCGTGAGCAACGTGTCCGAGAAGGGCGGCTCGGCGGTCGCCGCGGCCGCGCTCAACGCCCTGCTGTACCACCCGACTTCCCCCGAGGAGAAACCGTGACCCCCCAGTCCCCCGCCCTGCTCGTCGCCGGACACGGCACCCGTGACGAGGCCGGCGCCGAGGCGTTCCGCGACTTCGTGAAGGAGCTGGGCCGCCGCCATCCGGAGATCCCCGTCGCGGGCGGCTTCATCGAGCTGTCCCCGCCCCCGCTGGGCGACGCCGTCACCGAGCTGGTCGAGCGGGGCGTGCGCCGGTTCGCCGCCGTGCCGCTGATGCTGGTGTCCGCCGGGCACGCCAAGGGCGACATACCGGCGGCGCTGGCCCGCGAGAAGGAGCGCCACCCGGGCGTGACCTACACCTACGGCCGCCCGCTCGGCCCGCACCCCGCCCTGCTGAGCGTGCTGGAACGCCGGCTGGACGAGGCGCTCGCGGGCACCGGCCGGGAGGACGTGACCGTGCTGCTGGTCGGACGCGGCTCCACCGACCCGGACGCCAACGCCGAGGTCTGCAAGGCGGCCCGCCTGCTGTGGGAGGGGCGCGGATACGCCGGGGTGGAGACGGCGTTCGTGTCGCTCGCGGCGCCGGACGTGCCGAGCGGCCTGGACCGGGTCGCCCGGCTGGGGGCGCGGCGGGTCGTGGTGCTGCCGTACTTCCTGTTCACCGGCATCCTCCCGGAGCGGGTGCGGCGGCAGACCGAGGAGTGGGCGGCCGCGCACCCGGAGATCGAGGTGCGGTCGGCGGACGTGATCGGGCCCGAGCCGGAGCTGCTCGACCTGGTGATGGAGCGGTACGCGGAGGCCGTCGCCGGTGATCTGCGCATGAACTGCGACTCCTGCGTGTACCGGATCGCGCTGCCGGGCTTCGAGGACAAGGTGGGCGCTCCGCAGCAGCCGCACTTCCACCCGGACGACGACGGCCACGACGGCCACGGACACGGTCACCACCACCACGGCGGGCACAGCCACAGCCATGCGCACTGAGGCCGGGCCGGATCTGCGGCACCACGGGGACGCCGAGGTCCGGGACGCCGGGGCCGGTCTGACGGACCTCGCCGTCAACGTCCGCGCGGACACGCCGCCGCGCTGGCTGCGCGAGGAGATCGCCGCCTCGCTGACCGGCCTCGCGGCCTACCCGGACGGGCGGGCCGCGCGGGCGGCGGTGGCGGAGCGGCACGGGCTGCCGGTGGAGCGGGTGCTGCTGACGGCGGGCGCGGCGGAGGCGTTCGTGCTGCTGGCCCGCGCGCTTCGAGTGCGGCGCCCGGTGGTGGTGCATCCGCAGTTCACCGAGCCGGAGGCGGCCCTGCGGGACGCGGGGCACGCGGTGGAGCGGGTGCTGCTGGACGCGCGGGACGGGTTCCGGCTGGACCCGGCCCTGGTGCCCGAGGATGCCGATCTGGTGGTCGTCGGCAACCCGACCAACCCCACCTCGGTGCTCCACCCGGCCGGTGTGCTCACCCGGCTCGCCCGGCCGGGGCGGACGCTGGTGGTCGACGAGGCGTTCATGGACGCGGTGCCGGGTGAGCGGGAGGCGCTGGCCGGGCGGACGGACGTGCCGGGCCTGGTCGTGCTGCGCAGCCTGACCAAGACCTGGGGCCTGGCGGGCCTCCGGGTGGGCTACGTGCTCGGGCCGCCGGACACGGTCGCCGCCCTGGAGCGCGCCCAGCCGCTGTGGCCGGTGTCCACCCCGGCCCTGGCCGCGACCCGGGCCTGTGTGGCCCCGCGGGCCCTCGCCGAGGCGGCCCACGCGGCCCACCGGACGGCCGCCGACCGCGCTCACCTCCTGGCCGGTCTGGCCGGGCTGGCGTCGGACGGCGTGCGGGTCACGGGCCCGGCCGAGGCGCCCTTCGTGCTGCTGGAGGTGCCGGACGCCCAAGGGGTACGGGGGCGTCTGCGCGAGCTGGGTTACGCGGTGCGGCGCGGCGACACCTTCCCCGGTCTGGGGCCGGACTGGCTCCGGGTGGCGGTCCGGGACCGGGCGACGACGGCGGGGTTCGTCGAGGCTCTGGGCAAGGCGCTGGCGTAGGCGGGCGGCCCGCCGCCGGGGCTCAGCCCCGGCGCCTGCGGGCCAGCGTCACCGCTCCCCCGCCGAGCAGGAGCAGGGCCAGCGCGCCGCCCGCGACGTACGGGGTGGCGGAACTGCCGCCGGTCTCGGCGAGGTCGCCGCGCGCGCCCTGGGGCCCGGCCTTGGCCTCGGGCTCCCGCATGGGCTCGGCGGACTCCTGGTTCTCAGGCTGAGCGGACTCGCGCTTCTCGGGCTCGGCCGCCCCGGCCGGTGCCGTCTCCTCCTCCGGCGCCCCTTCCGGCGTCTCGCAGGTGGCCTCGGCCAGGGTGACCGTGCCCGTCACCTCGGCCACGTTCAGCCGCAGCGGGTCCACGGAGACCTTGAGCCGCAGCGCGGTGGCGGCCGCCGTGCCGGAGGTGGTCCGGCGCTCGGCGAGGTCGAGGCGGACCTCGCCGACGCCGGGCACGCGGACCTCGGTCGGGCCGCCCGCGGTGAGGGTGGTGCGCTTGCCGAACACGGTGACCGCGCCGAGGACGTTCGCCTCGGCCTCGGGCTTCCGCCCGGCCACGCAGGTGGCCCGCGCGGTGACCGTGCCGACCTCGACCAGGGCGAGCAGCGGGAGTCCGGGCACGTGCAGCCGGGCGTCGGTCAGCCGGACCGTGCCCTCGGCGCGCTCGTCGGTGGCGGTGGCTCTGGCCGAGGCGACGTCGGCGCGCAGCACGGAGAAGGGGCGGCCGCCGTTCACACCGTCGAGCCTGGCCGACAGGGCCGTGCGGTCGGCGCTGCCCGGTGCGCGGACCTCATTGAGGGAGAGCGTGAGCGGGACGTCGGCGGTGTGGTGGAGCAGGCCGACGTCGAGCCCGGCGCGCAGCACGGCGGCGGAGGCGCGTCCGTGACCGCCGGTGGCGTGCGCGGGGCTCGCGCCCAGGAGCAGGGGCGCCGCCGCGAGGACGGTGGCCGTGGTGACGGCGGCGAGGCGACGTGCGGGCATGCGGAAGTTGTCGCTGTTCAAGGCGGTGGACCCCCAGGTGGGACTTGCTTGGGACCCGACAACTTTTACGCACTGTGGGTGAACGGGCGGCGATCCTGAGTTACTTCACTCCATCGTGGGGTTTCCGTCCCCGCTTTCGAATAAGAGGGCACGCCCGTTCCCCCGGCGTCACCCGCTCCTACTGCACGACCCGCCCGTTGAGCACGACCCGGCGGGGCGCCGCGAGCACCCGTACGTCGGCGCGCGGGTCGGACTCGTAGACCACCAGGTCGGCCGGGGCGCCCTCCTCCAGGCCGGGCCGGCCCAGCCAGGCGCGGGCGGCCCAGCTGGTGGCGGCCAGCGCCTCGACGGGCGGGATGCCGGCGGTGACCAGTTCCGCGACCTCGGCGGCGACCAGCCCGTGCGGCAGGGAGCCGCCCGCGTCGGTGCCCACGTACACGGGGATGCCCGCGTCGTAGGCGTCGCGGACCGTGTCGTAGCGCCGCTCGTGGAGGCGGCGCATGTGCGCCGACCAGCGGGGGTACTTGTCGTCGCCGCCCGCCGCGAGGTGCGGGAAGGTGGCGATGTTGACGAGGGTCGGCACGATGGCGACGCCTCGTTCGGCGAACAGCGGGATCAGCTCGGGGGTGAGACCGGTGGCGTGCTCGATGCAGTCGATGCCCGATTCGACCAGGTCGCGCAGGGAACTCTCCGCGAAGCAGTGCGCGGTGACCCGTGCGCCGAGCCGGTGCGCCTCCGCGATGCCCGCCTCGACCGCCTCGCGCGGCCAGCAGGGGGCGAGGTCGCCGACGCCCCGGTCGATCCAGTCGCCGACCAGCTTGACCCAGCCGTCGCCGCGCCGCGCCTCGCGGCCGACGTAGGCGACGAGGTCGGCGGGCTCGATCTCGTGGGCGTAGCCCCGGATGTAGCGCCGGGTGCGGGCGATGTGCCGTCCGGCGCGGATGATCTTCGGGAGGTCGTCGCGGTCGTCCACCCAGCGGGTGTCGGAGGGCGAACCGGCGTCCCGGATCAGCAGCGCCCCGGCCTCGCGGTCGGTGAGCGCCTGCTTCTCGGCGGTGTCCGCGTCGACCGGGCCGTCCGCGCCGAGGCCGACATGGCAGTGGGCGTCGACCAGGCCGGGCAGCGCCCAGCCGTCGACGGTCCGCACGTCACCGGCGCCCGCCGGGCGGTCGTAGGTGACGCGCCCGCCGACCACCCACAGCTCGTCGCGGACGTCGTCGGGCCCGGCCAGGACCCGCCCCTTCACGTGCAGCACCGCGTGATCGCTCATGCACCGCACCTTAGTGAGGCGGGCCCGTCCGCTGAAGCCCCGGCTATTCCGCCGTCTTGCCCGGCGCGTCCTCGACCTCGGCCATCGCCGGGTCCAGGACGCGGGAGAGGAAGTGCCGGGTCCGCTCGTTCTTCGGGTTCCCGATGACCTCCTCGGGGGTGCCCTGCTCGACGATGACACCGCCGTCCATGAAGACGACCCGGTCGGCGACCTCGCGGGCGAAGGTCATCTCGTGGGTGACGACCATCATCGTCATGCCCTCCTCGGCGAGCCCCCGCATCACCGCGAGCACGTCACCGACCAGCTCGGGGTCGAGCGCGGAGGTCGGTTCGTCGAAGAGCATGACCTCGGGGCCCATGGCGAGCGAGCGGGCGATGGCCACGCGCTGCTGCTGGCCGCCGGAGAGCGAGGACGGGTAGGCGCGCGCCTTGTCGGAGAGCCCGACCCGGGCCAGGTTCTCCGCCGCGACCTTCTCCGCCGCCGCCTTGTCCCGGCCGAGCACCCGGCGCTGGGGCAGCGTGAGGTTCTCGGTGACGTCGAGGTGCGGGAACAGGTTGAACTGCTGGAACACCATGCCGATGCGCCGGCGTACGGCGTCGATGTCCACGTCCGGGTCGGTCAGCTCGGTGCCGCCGACCACGATGGTGCCCTGCTGGGGTTCCTCCAGCAGGTTGACGCAGCGCAGCAGGGTGGACTTGCCGGAGCCGGACGGCCCGATGACGCAGACCACCTCGCCCTGGCCGATCTCCAGGTCGACACCGCGCAGGACATGATTGTCGCCGAAGGACTTGTGCAGCCCCTCGACGCGGATCTCGGGCGTGCTCACCGGATCGCCTCCTGGGACTTGGACTCCATCCGCCGTACGACGAAGCCGAGCGGGATGGTGACCAGCAGATAGCACAGGCCGGCCACCAGGATGGGGGTGGAGTTGGCGGTGGTGCTGGCCAGGTCGTTGCCGAACTTGGACAGCTCGCGCTCCTCCAGCGTCACCCCGAGGAACAGCACCAGCGAGGAGTCCTTGAACAGCAGGACCAGTTCGTTGGTGAGCGGCGGCAGGATGATGCGGAACGCCTGCGGGATGACGATCGAGATCATGGCCCGCGCGGGCGAGAAGCCCAGCGAGCGCGCGGCCTCCATCTGTCCCTTGGGCACCGCCTGGATGCCCGCCCGGATCGTCTCGGCCATGTAGGCGGCCGAGACCAGGCCGAGGGCGACGGCGACCTTGCCGTAGGTGCCGCCCGGGTACTGCACGTCCGGGAAGGCCAGCGGCACGCCGACGCCGACGAAGATGAAGATCAGCAGGGCGGGCAGGCCCCGGAAGATCTCGATGTAGATGCCGGCGAGCCAGCGGTACGGCCCCACGGAGGACAGCCGCATCAGGGCGACGACGATGCCCAGCACGAGTCCGACGACGAAGCCGGACAGCGTGTAGAGCACGGTGTTCTTCAGCGCCAGCGTGATGATGTCGGGGAACATCTGCTCGGCGATGGGCAGTTGCGCGAACTGGTTCTTCAGCCGCCCCCAGTCCGCGGAGAACGCGAAGGCGAGGACGGCGGCGACGAAGACGAGGTACTGGGCGCCGCGCGAGAGCCTGCGCCGCTGCCTGCGGGTCAGGCCCTTCTTGCGGGGCTGGACGCGGGTGTCTGTGTCTGCCATGGGTCAGGAGCCCGCGGAGGGAGAGGCGGCGGACGGGTCGTACGGGCCGATCCACTTCTCGTAGATCTTCTTGTACTCGCCGTCGGACTTGGCGCGGGCCAGCGCCTTGTCGATGGCGTCCCGCAGCGCGGTGTTGCCCTTCTTCACCGTGAAGCCGTACTCCTCGCCGGTGTTGATGTTGTCCACCACCTGGAAGGCGGAGGCGTTGGCCTTGTCCTTCAGCCAGCCCTGGACCACCGGGTAGTCGATGACCACGGCCTGGACCTGGCCGGTGCGCAGGCCGTTGAGGACCGCGTCGGAGGAGTGGAAGGAGACCGGGTCGAGGCCCTTGCTCTTGGCGAGGTCCTCACCGGTGGTCTGCGCCTGGGCGCCGAGCTTCTTGCCCTTGAGACCGGCCAGCGACTTGATGCCGCTCTTCTTGTTCACCAGGACGGCCTGGGTGGCGTCGAAGTACGGGTCGGAGAAGTCGACGTTCTTCTTGCGCTCGTCGGTGATCGTCATGCCCGCCGCGGCCAGGTCGCACTGGCCGGAGTTGAGGAAGGCGCCGGTCTTGAAGTTCTCGAACGGCGTGTCCACGATCTTCTGCTTGACGCCCAGGTCCTTGGCGACCAGGTCGATCAGGGAGACGTCGAAGCCCTGCACCTTGCCGTCGACCACCGACTGGAACGGCGGGTAGGGCAGGTGGGTGCAGACGGTCAGCGCTCCGCCGTTGGCGAGGTGGACCCCCTTGACGGTGGTCTTCCCGCCCCCGCCGCCCGAGGAGCAGCCGGCGACGAGCGCGATCGCGGCCGTCGCGGTGATGGCTGCCAGCACACGGGGCCGGCGCTGAAGGAGGGTCTTCATGGGGGGAATCTCCCGATCGGGGGGAACTGTGGGTTCCGATTATAAGGAGAGGTTTGGGCCTCTCAAATCAAACTGATGGGTTCGCGGCCGCCCAGCCTAAGATGTCGCCGGTCAAAACGGCACGGAGGCCGACAGTTACCCTCGTCACCGTCGGCCCGCCGGGGCCGGCCCCGTGGACCTCGTGAGCGAAGAAGGCACCCGCCGTGACCCATCCCCTCCTCGACCTCCCCCCGCTGAGCGCCGCGCGGTTCGCCGCGATCGAGGACCGGGTGGCCCGGCTGCTGGACACCCGGCAGGACGTGCTGATCACCCAGGGCGAGGCGCTGCTGCCGCTGGAGGGCGCGATCCGCGCGGCCGCCGGTCCGGGCACCGTCGCGCTGAACGTGATCACGGGCCCGTACGGCCAGACCTTCGGTGACTGGCTGCGCGACTCCGGCGCGACCGTGCACGACCTCGCGGTGCCCTTCCACTCGGCGGTCACCGCCGACCAGGTACGGGCCGCGTTCGCCGAGCACCCGGAGATCGACTTCGTCTCCCTGGTGCACGCGGAGGCGGCCACCGGCAACACCAACCCGGTCGCGGAGATCGGCGAGGCGGTACGGGAGCAGGGCGCCCTGTTCTACCTGGACGCGGTCGCCTCGGTGGGCGCGGAGCCGGTGCTGCCGGACGCGTGGGGCGTGGACCTGTGCGTGATCGGCGCACAGAAGGCGATGGGCGGCCCCGCCGGGGTGTCCGCGATCTCGGTGAGCGAGCGGGCGTGGGAGCGGATGGCCGCCAACCCCGACGCCCCGCGCCGCTCCTACCTCTCCCTGCTGGACTGGAAGGAGCGCTGGATCGGCGGCGGCCGCAAGGCGCTGCCGCACGCCCCGGCCCAGCTGGAGATGCTGGCGCTGGACGCCTGCGTCGAGCGGATCGAGGCGGACGGCCTGGACGCGGTGATGGCCCGGCACCGTCGGGCGGCGCGGGCGACGCGGGCGGGAGCGCTCGCGCTGGGCGGCGGCCTGGAGCCCTACGTACGCGAGGAGCGGGACGCCGCTCCGGTGGCGACGACGCTGCGGGTGCCGCCGGGCACGGTGGCCTCGGAACTGGTGGCGCTGGCGCTGGAGAGCGACCCGTCGCTGCCGCTGGCCGCGGGCGGCGGGGCGCTCGCCAAGGAGATGGTGCGGGTGAACCACTACGGGCCCGACGCCACGGCCGAGGTGGTGCGCCGCTCGCTGGTGGCGCTGGGCGGGGCGATGGCCCGGCAGGGGCTCACGGTGGACCCGGAGGCGGCCCTGCTCGCGGTGGACGGCATCACGGACTGACGCCCGGCCGGTTTCCGGCTCCCGGTTGCGGCCCGCGCGAATTCGCGCGGGCTGTTTTCTTTTTCCGGCCACCTGACCATGCGCCTTAAATTCCCCGTGAATTCATTCGATCTGGCTCGGCCATAATCTCCTGCCCTGTTTTTGCAGAGCTAAACAACCTTGGTTTCCGACAGGTTTCCGCCCTGTGACACACTCCACAAGCCGCACTCTTTGCCCCTGTTTCTCCTATACCAAAGCCGACATATACCTCTGCTGTCCGACTCAAACCAAGATCGCCCTCGTGCATTTTGCTATTCACCTCGCTAAATTCAGGCCGCATGACTTCCGCATCCGCCGACCTGCTCATCGACAGACCCGCGGTGACCGACGGCGCCGCACTCTGGCGTCTCGCCAGGGACTCGAAAACGCTCGACCTGAACTCCTCGTACAGCTATCTGCTGTGGTGCCGGGACTTCGCCGGCACCTCCGCGGTGGCCCGTGGCGAGGACGGTGAGCCGGTCGGGTTCGTCACCGGCTACGTCCGCCCGGACCGCCCGCACACCCTGCTCGTCTGGCAGGTGGCCGTGGACGGCTCCCAGCGCGGCCGGGGCATCGCCGCCGCGCTGCTGGACGGGCTGACCGCGCGTCTGGCCGCCGAGCGGGGCGTCACGGATGTGGAGACCACCATCACCCCCGGCAACACCGCCTCCGAGCGGCTGTTCACCTCGTTCGCCGAGCGTCACGGCGCCCGCCTGACCCGCGAGACGCTGTTCGGCGAGGAGCTTTTCCCGGACGGCCCGCACGACCCCGAAGTGCTGTACCGCATAGGCCCGCTGACCCACGTCCCGGCGCACTGACGCCCCCCGAGGAGCGAATCACCGTGACCATCACCCAGCCCGACCTGAGCGTCTTCGAGACCGTGGAGTCCGAGGTCCGCAGCTACTGCCGCGGCTGGCCCGTCGTGTTCGACCAGGCGCGGGGCAGCAGGATGTACGACGAGGACGGCCACGCCTACCTCGACTTCTTCGCCGGGGCAGGCTCACTCAACTACGGCCACAACAACCCCGTGCTGAAACGGGCGCTGATCGACTACCTGTCCCGCGACGGGGTGACCCACGGGCTGGACATGTCGACCACCGCCAAGCGCACCTTCCTGCAGACCTTCCAGGACCTGGTGCTCCGGCCGCGCGACCTGCCGTACAAGGTCATGTTCCCGGGCCCGACGGGCACCAACGCGGTGGAGTCCGCGCTGAAGCTGGCCCGGAAGGTGAAGGGCCGCGAGGCCATCGTGTCGTTCACGAACGCCTTCCACGGCATGTCGCTTGGCTCGCTCGCCGTCACCGGCAACGCCTTCAAGCGGGCCGGCGCCGGTGTCCCGCTGGTGCACGGCACCCCGATGCCGTTCGACAACTACTTCGACGGCACCGTGCCCGACTTCCTGTGGTTCGAGCGGCTGCTGGAGGACCAGGGGTCGGGCCTGAACAAGCCCGCCGCGGTGATCGTGGAGACCGTCCAGGGCGAGGGCGGCATCAACGTCGCCCGCCCCGAGTGGCTGCGCGCGCTGAAGGAGCTGTGCGAGCGGCAGGACATGCTGCTGATCGTCGACGACATCCAGATGGGCTGCGGCCGTACCGGCGCGTTCTTCTCCTTCGAGGAGTCGGGGATCACGCCCGACATCGTCACGGTCTCCAAGTCGATCTCCGGCTACGGCCTGCCCATGTCGCTGTGCCTGTTCAAGCCGGAGCTGGACATCTGGGAGCCGGGCGAGCACAACGGCACCTTCCGCGGCAACAACCCGGCCTTCGTGACCGCCACGGCCGCGCTGGAGACGTACTGGGCCGACGGCGCCGCCATGGAGAAGCAGACCCGCACCCGCGGCGAGCAGATCGAGCGCGAGCTGATCTCCATCACCGAGGAGAACCTCGCCGACGTCAAGGAGTACCGCGGACGCGGCCTGGTGTGGGGCATGGAGTTCCACAACGCCGCGCGCGCCTCCCAGGTGGCCCGGCGCGCCTTCGAGCTGGGTCTGCTCATCGAGACCTCAGGACCCCAGGGCGAGGTCGTCAAGCTGCTGCCCGCCCTGACCATCACCCCGGAGGAGCTGGACGAGGGGCTGAGCATCCTCGCCCGCGCCGTCCGGGAGACCGCCTAGCAAGAAGGAGGAGACACCGTGATCGTCCGTTCGTTCAAGGACATCGAGGGCACCGACCGGCATGTGAAGGCCAAATCGGGTACCTGGGAGAGCAAGCGCATCGTGCTCGCCAAGGAGCGGGTCGGCTTCTCCCTGCACGAGACCGTCCTGTACGCCGGGACCGAGACGTCGATGTGGTACGCCAACCACATCGAGGCCGTCGTCTGCACCGAGGGCGAGGCCGAGCTGACCGACCACGAGGACGGTCAGGTCTACACCATCACGCCCGGCACCATGTACCTGCTGAACGGGCACGAGCGGCACACACTGCGGGTGAAGGAGGACTTCCGCTGCATCTGCGTGTTCAACCCGCCCGTGACCGGGCGGGAGGACCACGACGAGAACGGCGTCTACCCGCTGCTCACCGAGCCCGAGGAGGTGTGAGAAACCCATGACCACCCTCACCACCACCACCGACCTGTACCCGAGCCGGGGTGCCACCGAGGTGCGCGTGCCGCGCCAGGACCCGGTCGTCTGGGGTTCCCCGAGCACGCCGGGCCCCATCCCGGCGGCCGAACTGGAGGGGTTCGAGCGCGACGGCTTCCTCACCGTCGACCAGCTCATCACCCCTGCCGAGGTCCAGGTCTACCGGCGGGAGCTGGACCGGCTGGTCGGCGACCCCGCGATCCGCGCCGACGCGCGCTCGATCGTGGAGCCGCAGTCCCAGGAGATCCGCTCCGTCTTCGAGGTGCACCGGCTCAGCGAACTCTTCGCCAACCTGGTGCACGACGAACGGGTGGTCGGGCGGGCCCGGCAGATCCTCGGCTCGGACGTCTACGTCCACCAGTCGCGGATCAACGTCAAGCCCGGTTTCGGGGCGAGCGGCTTCTACTGGCACTCGGACTTCGAGACCTGGCACGCCGAGGACGGCCTGCCCAGCATGCGCACGGTGTCCGTCTCGATCGCGCTGACCGAGAACCACGACACCAACGGCGGCCTCATGATCATGCCGGGGTCGCACAAGACGTACGTGGGCTGTGCGGGCGCCACCCCGAAGGACAACTACAAGAAGTCGCTCCAGATGCAGGACGCGGGCACCCCGTCCGACGAGGCGCTGACCGACCTGGCCGGTGAGCACGGCATCCGCCTGTTCACGGGTGCGGCGGGCTCGGCCACCTGGTTCGACTGCAACTGCATGCACGGCTCCGGCGACAACATCACGCCGTTCCCGCGCAGCAACGTCTTCATCGTGTTCAACAGCGTGGAGAACACGGCGGTGGAGCCGTTCGCGGCGCCGGTGCGCAGGCCGGAGTTCATCGGGTCGCGGGACTTCACCCCGGTGCGGTAGCGCCGCACCCCTACGGTCACCGGGCCGGTGCCTCTTCGTGTGGGACGGGAGGCACCGGCCCGGTCATGTCCGCGGCTCAGCCGGTGAGCGCGTCCAGCAGACGGTCCACGTCGGCCTCGGTGTTGTAGAGGTGGAAGGACGCGCGCAGGTTGCCCGCGCGGTCGGACACCTCGATGCCGGCGCGGCTGAGGTCCGGCTGCCGCGAGCCGAGGCCCGGCACCGAGACGATCGCCGAGCCCGGCGCGGGCAGCGCCTCGTGGCCCAGGGCGGCGAGCCCCGCCCGGTAACGGTCGGCCAGGGCGGTGTCGTGGGCGTGGATCGCGGACACGCCCAGTTCCTCGACCAGTTCCAGGGAGCGGCGCAGCCCCGGGTAGCAGAACAGCGCGGGGCTGAGGTCGAACCGCCTGGCGGAGTGGGCGAGTTCGGTGACCGGGCCGTAGCAGCTGTCCCAGGGCCTCTCGCCCGCGACCCAGCCCGCGAGCAGAGGGGTGAGCCCGCCGAAGTCCTCGGGCAGGACGAGGAAGGCGACGCCGTGCGGGCCGAGCAGCCACTTGTAGGCGACCGACGAGCTGAAGTCCCACTCCCCCGCGTCCATCGGCAGCCAGCCTGCGGCCTGGGAGAAGTCGACGTAGGTACGGGCGCCGTGGGTGCGGGCGGCCTCGCGCAGCGCGGGCAGGTCGGCGACCTTGCCGTCGGCGGACTGTGCGGCGCTGACGGCGACGAGCGCGGTGCCGGGGCGGACCGAGTCGGCGATGCGCTCCACCGGCACCGCGCGCACCTTGAGGTCGCCCCGGACGTGGAACGGGTTCGGCACGGAGGCGAAGTCGTCCTCGGCGGTGAGGACTTCGGCGCCCGGGGGGAGCGAGGCGGCGAGGACACCGCCGTGCGCGGCGACCGAGGTGCCGAGCGCGACCCGCTCGACGGGGACCCCCGCGAGCCGGGCGTAGGCGGCCCGGCACGCCTCCACGTCGTCGTAGAGCGCGGTCAGCGGCCTGCCCTGCGCCCGCAGCAGCGCCGCCTCCCGCAGGGCGGTGACGGCACGGGCGGGCAGCAGGCCGTTGCTGGCGGTGTTGAGGAAGGTCCCGGCCGGGGCGAACTCGGCGCGGACGAGGCTCTCGAACGTCTCCGTGGTCTCCATGGCTCCACTGTGCGGCGCACGGATGCCGTCGTCCATCACGCATCTCTACGGGGTGCCGGTAAGCAACCCTTATGAGTCAGCCCTGCCGGGGCACCTCGCAGCCGTCCGGGCCGCAGGTGCCGGCGCCGTCCTGGGCCAGCGTCCGCAGCGGGGTGCGCTCGCCCCACGCCTGGGTCAGGGCCTGGGTGAAGACCTCGGCGGGCTGGGCGCCGGAGACGCCGTAGGTGCGGTCGAGGACGAAGAAGGGGACGCCGTTCGCGCCGAGCTGCGCGGCCTCCTGCTCGTCGGCGCGGACCTCGTCGGCGAAGGCCGCGGGGTCGGCGAGGACGGCGCGGGCGGCGTCGGCGTCCAGGCCCGCCGCGGCGGCCAGCTCCACCAGGTGCTCGTCGCCGGAGGTGAACACGGAGTGCTTGTCGGCGAAGTTCGCCCGGTACAGCCGCTCCAGCAGGGCCTCCTGCCGGCCGTGCTCCTTGGCGAAGTGCAGCAGGCGGTGCATGTCGAAGGTGCTGCCGTGGTCGCGGCCGCGGGTGCGGTAGTCGAGGCCCTCGGCGGCGGCCTGGGCGCCGAGGTTGTCCTCGCCGGCCTCGGCCTGGGCCGCGCTCATGCCGTACTTCCGCGTCAGCATGGTGATCACCGGCTGCACGTCGTCCTTGGCCCGCCCGGGGTCCAGCTCGAAGGAACGGTGCACGACCTCGACCTCGTCCCGGTGCGGGAAGGCGGCGAGCGCCTTGTCGAAACGGGCCTTGCCGACATAACACCAGGGGCAGGCGATGTCCGACCAAATCTCGACGCGCATGTCACTCTCTCAAGGCTCTGACCGGGGCGGAGCCTTTCTCCGCCCCTGAACGGGATCATCCGAAGTGTGTGAACATTCAATGAGCCGGGTTCATTCCCCGGCACCCCGGCCCCCGGCACCCCTGCCCCGGCTCGCCCGTCTCAGCTCCCGTCGCGCAGGTCGGCGGGCCAGAGCGGCCGGTACTCCAGGCGGTCGTACGTCACCACGCACCCCTCTCCCAGGGGCGACTGGGTCATGAAGCCGACCAGGGCGGCCCCGGTCTCCTTCTCGTCGCCGAGGGTGAAGAGGCGGACGAAGGTCCAGCGCTCGCCGTCGCGGGAGGCGTGGAAGGCCAGGGCGCGGCCGGTGCGGCTCAGCCGGAGCCAGACGGAACTTCCGGGCACGGTGAAGGAGTTGGCGTCGTCGGAGTGACCCCGGGTGACCACCGTGCAGATGGTGGGCACGTCCGGGGAGTTCTCCAGGCAGAGCTTGGCCCAGGCCCGGTCGCCGACGTGGACGTAGAGCACCCCGGCGTCGAAGGCGGCGTTGAAGCCGACGGTCACGCGGGCGATGAGCTGGAAGTCGCCCTCGGGCGCCCCGAGCAGCCGGGGTGCGTCGCCGGCCGGGTCCAGCGCCTCACCGGTCGGCGTGACGAACCGGTCCTGCCGGGGCCCGGCCCAGCCGGTCAGCACGCCCTTCTCGTAGGACCAGTGGCCGTCGGGTCCGTACGTCCGCAAGGGGAAAGGGAGTTCGGGAAGCTCTATGTCCATCCGGCGATTCTCGCAGGCGGCCCGCGTCAGCGTTCGAGGACGCCGTCGTACCTGCGGGGCAGGCCGAGCGGGTTGCCGTCGCGCAGCTCGGGCGGCAGCAGCGGCTCGGGGGTGTTCTGGTACGCGACCGGGCGCAGCCAGCGCTCGACCGCGGTGCCGCCGACCGAGGTCGAGGTGGAGGTGGTGGCGGGGTACGGGCCGCCGTGGTGCTGGGCCGGGGCCACCGCGACCCCGGTCGGCCAGCCGTCGACCACGACGCGCCCGGCCAGCGGGGTGAGGCGGGCCAGCAGCCCGGCCGCGTCCCCCTGCCCCGCGGCCTCGGCCGGGGAGAGCTGCACGGTGGCGGTGAGGCTGCCCGGGAGCCGCTCCAGCACGGCCGCCAGCTCGTCCTCGTCCTCGTAGCGGGCCACCACGGTGACCGGGCCGAAGCACTCCTGAAGCAGCGGTTCGTGCGCGCCGCCCGCCCCGGTGAGCCGGGCCGCGGGGACGGTGAGGAAGCCCGCGCCGACCGTGTGCGCCCCGGCCGCGCCCGGTGTGACGGGCGACTCCACCTCCGGCAGCGCCGCGCGCTCGGCCACGCCCGCCAGGAACGCGTCCCGCATGCGGTGGTCGAGCAGCACACCGGGCTCGGTGTCGCTGACGGCGTCGGTGAGCGCCTTGACCAGTCCGTCGCCCTCGGCCCCGGACGGCACCAGCACCAGGCCGGGCTTCACGCAGAACTGGCCGACGCCGAGGGTCATGGAGGCGGCCAGTCCGGCGCCGATCTCCTGCGCCCGCTCGGCCGCCGCCGCCCCGGTGACCACGACCGGGTTGAGCGAGCCCAGTTCGCCGTGGAACGGGATCGGCACCGGACGCGCGGCGGCGGCGTCGAAGAGGGCCCGCCCGCCGCGCACCGAGCCGGTGAAACCCGCGGCGGCGAGGAGCGGATGGCGGACGAGGTCGACGCCCGCCGTGAAGCCGTGCACCAGGCCGACCACGCCCGCGGGCAGTCCGTGTCCGGCGGCGGCCCGGCGCAGCACCTTGGCGATCAGTTCGGACAGCGCGGGGTGGTCGGGGTGGGCCTTGACCACGACGGGGCAGCCGGCGGCGAGCGCGCTCGCGGTGTCGCCGCCCGCGACGGAGAAGGCGAAGGGGAAGTTGGAAGCGGCGTAGACGGCCACGACGCCGAGCGGGATCTTCCAGCGGCGCAGGTCCGGCACGGGCGGGGTGGCGGCCGCATCGGGGTGGTCGATGACGACGTCCAGGAAGGCGCCCTCGTCCACGAGGTCGGCGAAGGACCGCAACTGGTAGACGGTGCGCGCGAGTTCGCCGGTCAGGCGGACCGGGCCGAGCGCGGTCTCCGCGTCGGCGACCTCGATCAGCAGCGCGCCGGCCGTTTCCAGGCCGGCGGCCGCCGAGCGCAGGAAGGCGGCGCGGACGGCACGGTCGGCGAGGGCGTCGCGCGCGGCGTGCGCCTCCCGGACGGCGGAGTCCACCTCCTCCGCCGTGGCTTCCACCGCGACCTGCTCCCGGCGCTTCCCCGTACGCGGGTCGACACTCCAGACTGATGCTGCTGTCACCGCGGTTCCCTCCAGACAAGGCCGCACTGCCGGACTTCCGCCATCGGCACGTTCGATATGCTGAACGCCGTCCCCGATGGTGAATGAGCTGCTCGGAGACTATAGGTCCGGGGGCATCGGTATCCAGGGCCCCGCAGCCTTGTCAAGGCTGAGCCGAGCGAAGGGTCCAGGAGCGATGACGGCAGCCGAGTCGGGCGGCGGGGCACAGGTCAAGTCCGCGGTGCGGACAGTGGAGTTGCTGGAGTACTTCGCGGGCCGCCCCGGCATGCACTCCCTGGCGGACGTGCAGGAGGCCGTGGGCTATCCCAAGTCCAGCCTGTACATGCTGCTGCGCACGCTGGTGGAGCTGGGCTGGGTGGAGACGGACGCGACGGGCACCCGGTACGGCATCGGGGTGCGGGCGCTGCTGGTCGGCACCTCCTACATCGACGGCGACGAGGTGGTCGCGGCGGCCCGGCCCGCGCTGGACCGGCTCGCGGACGACACCACCGAGACCATCCACCTGGCCCGGCTGGACGGCACCAACGTGGTGTACCTCGCCACCCGCCAGTCCCAGCACTACCTGCGTCCCTTCACCCGTGTCGGCCGCCGCCTGCCCGCGCACTCGACCTCGCTGGGCAAGGCGCTGCTCGCCACGCACACCGACGACCAGGTGCGGGCCCTGCTGCCCGAGAAACTGCCCGCGCTCACCGAGCACACGGTGACCGACCGGGAGGAGCTGATCGAGGAGCTGCGCCGCGTCCGCGAGCAGGGGTACGCCGTGGACCGCGAGGAGAACACCCTCGGCCTGCGCTGTTTCGGCGTGGCGGTGCCGTACCGCACCCCGGCCCGGGACGCCGTGAGCTGCTCGGTGCCGGTGGCCCGGCTGACCCCGGCGCACGAGCAGATGATCAAGGACGCGCTGCTGGACGCGAGGGACCGGCTCACGCTGGCGACGCGGCGGCTCTGAGCGGTCACCTCACACACACCATCGGCACCGAAAATCTGAAGTTGTGATGAGAAGGCGGTCCGATCGGGAACGGAACCGGTCCTGCCGGTCGTCTTCCCCTGCGCCATGAACAAGACGATCAGGCGCGCCGCCGTCTTCTCGCTGCTGCTCGTGCTCGCCCTGCTGCTCCGGGCGACCTGGGTGCAGTTCTACGAAGGCCAGGCCCTCGCGGACGACAACGACAACCGCCGGAACGCCATCGGCACCTACTCCCGCCCGCTCGGCGACATCGTCGTGGCCGGGAAGCCGGTCACCGGGTCCGCCCGCACCACCGGGAGCGACCTCGCGTTCAAGCGCACGTACACCGACGGCCCGCTCTACGCGGCGGTGACGGGCTACGCCTCCCAGGCGTACGCCCCGACCCAGCTCGAAGGGGTCTACGGCGACCTGCTGAACGGGACGGACACCCGGCTGCGGACCGCGATGGACACCGTCACCGGGCGGCGGGCCGATCCGGGCGACGTGATCACCACGATCGACCCGGCCGTGCAGCGCGCCGGGTACAAGGCGCTGGGCGGCAACACCGGCGGCGCCGTGGCGATCGACCCGAAGACCGGCAAGATCCTCGCCATGGTCTCGACGCCGTCGTACGACCCCTCGACTCTGACCGCCGCGAACACGGCGGGCAAGGCATGGCAGCGGCTCACCACGGACAAGGACAAGCCGCTGGTCAACCGCGCGATGCGCCAGCCGCTCCCGCCGGGATCGACGTTCAAGCAGGTCGTGGCGGCCGCCGCACTGGAGGACGGGCTGTACGCGGACGTGGACCAGCGCACCGACAGCCCGGTCCCGTACACCCCGCCGGGCACCACCCGCGAGCTGCCGAACGAGAACACCGCGGCCCCCTGCGCCGACGCCTCGATCCGGGTGGCGCTGCAGTACTCCTGCAACAACGTCTTCGGAAAGCTGGCCGTCGACCTCGGCCAGGACAAGGTGCGGGCGATGGCCGAGAAGTTCGGCTTCGACGACGACAAGCTGGACGTCCCGGTGCGGGCCTACCAGAGCGTGTACCCCTCCGGCATGGACAAGGCGCTGACCGCGCTGTCGGGCATCGGGCAGTACGACGTCACGGCCACCCCGCTCCAGATGGCCATGGTGTCCTCGGCCATAGCGAACGGCGGTGAGCTGGTCGCGCCGCACATGGTCTCGCAGCTCACCAGTGGCGACGGCGATGTGCTGCAGGACTTCGGGGACGCCGGCGCCGAGCGGATCGTCAGCACCCGTACCGCCGAGCAGCTCCAGTCGGCGATGCAGACGGTGGTCAAGGACGGCACCGGCCGCAACGCCCTCATCGACGGGGTGACGGTCGGCGGCAAGACCGGCACCGCCCAGCACGGCCCGAACAACAGCGCCACGCCGTACGCCTGGTTCACCGCGTACGGCAAGTCGGACAGCACGGGGAAGGAGGTGGCCGTGGCGGTGATGGTCGAGCAGTCCGGCGCGGCCCGCTCCGAGGTCA
Organism: Streptomyces sp. NPDC046860; assembly: GCF_040645115.1. Taxonomy (NCBI): domain Bacteria; kingdom Bacillati; phylum Actinomycetota; class Actinomycetes; order Kitasatosporales; family Streptomycetaceae; genus Streptomyces; species Streptomyces sp. NPDC046860. The sequence continues at coordinate 89,023 of NZ_JBEYXQ010000017.1, forward strand.
GCGGCAACGGCCTCGCGGCACCGGTGGCCCGGGCGATGATGGCGGCGGCGCTCGAGCGCAGCTGAGCGCCGCCGGGGTGCGACGGACGCGTCAGGAGACGAAGTACGTCGGGTTGGGCAGCTTGTAGGTGCGGTCGGCGTAGCCGCCGTCCAGGTCGGAGTACTGGTCGCCGAAGTTGGCGATGACCTCGTACCCGAGGTCCTGCTCGATGTGCTTGCGGGTGCCCGACTTGTACTGGACCGTGGTGCAGGTCCAGGCGCCCGGCGTGGCGCAGGAGGCCAGGTAGGCGGGCGGGTTGGCCTTGTCCTTGAGGAACATGTGGCCGGGGTCGAGGTTGACGTCGGCGCCGACCTTCTTCAGGTTCTCCACCGCGCCGGGGCGCTGGGCCTCGCTGAGCCCGGAGTTGTAGAACACCGCCACGCCCTTGGAGGTGGCGTACCGCACCAGCTCGGGGCTGCCGAACACCTCGGGACGGTCGGCGCGGTTGACGTAGTCGTTCCACGTCGCGCTGTCGTAGGTGTAGTTGTAGCGCTTCTCGTAGTCCAGGCTGAGCAGCAGGGTGTCGTCGATGTCGAAGACGACGGCCGGCTTCTCGCCCCGGTGGTGCGCCTTGCGGGCGGCCTTGTCGATGTACCGCTTGGCGTCGGCGTCGATCCGGGCCAGGTCCTTGGCGTACGGGCTGGACGGCGACGCCTGGTACTTGCCCGAGCTGTCGGCGGTGGTGCCGTAGTAGGTGTCGATGTCCTTCACCAGGAGCCCGATGTTGTACGGCTCGTGGGTGGAGTTCGCCGTCGACTGCCCGGCGGTGGCCACACCGGCGCCGTACAGGGCGCCACCGGCGAGGGCACAGGCGGCGGTGGCCGCCGCGATCCGCAGTGATTTATGCATGACAGGTTTCTACGCGCGTCATCGCGCCCGCGCGACGGACGTTGCACGATCGAGATCAAGCCAGTGCCCTGCCGGGCGGACCGGAGCCCGCCGGGGTGCCTGAGGACGCCTCCGGGTCAGGAAGCGGCGGCTCCCTGGGCCCGCCACCGCGGGTCGCGGCCGCTGAGGCCCACCGCTCGGTCCAGCAAGGGGGCCTCGGGCGGGACCGGGACCACCGGGCCGAAGATGCCGCCGTCCCCGCCGGATTCCCCGGCGGCGGCCAGGAGGAAGCCGTGGGCCGAGGCGAGGGCGGCCGGGTCGGGGGTGTAGGGCAGGTCGAGGGCGCGGGCCAGGTCCCAGCCGTGGACGACCAGTTCGTCGGCGGCGACGGCGCCGGCGATCGCGCCGGGGAGGTCGACGCCTCCGGCGCGGGTCCGTCCCGTCCAGGCGGCCGGGTCGCGCCAGGCTTCGGCCAGTTCGTCGAGCGCCTCGGGCAGCTCGGCGCGCCAGCCGGGGCCGATGTCGGGGACCGTGGCGGTCGGGTCGGTGTCGGTGGTGGCGCCGAGATCCCTGCGGGCGGCGTCCCGGAAGGCGACGGACAGGTGCAGCAGGTGGCCCAGCAGGTTCCGTACCGGAAGGTCCGGGCAGGGCGTCGGCGCCATGAGCCGCTCGTCGGTCACCGCCTCGGCGAGCCGGGCCACGATCCGGGCCTGCGGGCCGAGATCCAGGGTCGGGTCGGTCATGTCGGGCTCCTCGCGGGTGCGCGCCTGGGGTACGCGAGGGGTGACCGCCCCGGCGCGCGGAACTCATCGGTGCCCGGACCCGCTCACAGCCCGGCGAGCCCCTCCCGCACCGCCGCCAGGTCCGCGTCAGAGGCCAGCCCGGCGTGGTAGAGCCGCAGCTCGTTCGCCCCCTCGGCGCGTGCGCGGGCGGCGTCCGCCGCGAGGCGTTCCGGGCGGCCGCCCAGCCCCGAGACGACCGTGAGGTTGGCCGCGATCACCGTGTCCGTGTGGGCGTGCCGGGCGAAGGGTGCCAGGCGGTGTGTGCCGTCCACACAGGGGACGACCACACCGTCCGCGGCGGCGAGTATGTGGGCCGGGTCCACTCCGGCGTTGGCGCCGCAGTGGTGGGAGACGGGGTCCGCGTGCAGGAGGACCTGGAAGCCCTCGGGCGCGGCCGCGCGGACCGCCGCGACCGCCTCTTCCTGGAGACCGCGGGCCACCGACTCGCGCCACGCGAGCGCCGCCGCGGCGCTCTTCGCGCCGAGCACGCGCTCCACGTCGCACCAGCCGCCGTCGGCCGCACCCCGCCACACCGGCTCCAGCGCGGCCCGTACGGCCATGGCCAACTCGTCGGCGTCCAGCCCCTGTTCGCCGTACCCCGCCCGGCAGGCAGGGCAGAAGCAGAGGGACATCAGGTACTGCCCGGCCTCCCCCAGCGCGACCCCGCCCGTCTTGTCGTGGGCGTGCAGGTGCTGGAGGCCGTACCAGCCGAGGGACTCCAGTTCGGTGCCGGTCGCGCCGGGGCGTACGGCCGCCTCGGCGGCGAGGGCGGTCAGGTAGGCGCGGGTGGCGGGCTGGGCGACGCAGGGGGCCCAGGGGTAGCGGTCGCCGTAGGCGTTGACCACGGAGGTGCCCGGATGGTCGGCGCCCAGGCGGGAGTTGTGCGCCAGGACGACCCAGCTGTGCACCTCGACCCCGGCCGCGAGGAGCGCCGACGCCGCCTCGCCGAAGGCATCGCCCGGGGCCCAGTCGCCGGCCGGGTGGGGCCAGAGCTCGCGGTGGGCCCATCGCTCGCCGGGCGGGTACAGCACGGCCGCGTACTCGGCGGTGACGATCCGGTGGCGCGGGTGGCGCGGGGTGAGCGCGCGGGTGGAGTGGTAGGCGGCGGCCAGGGTCACCTGTTCCACCCCCAGCGAGGCGATCCGGCCGGGTGCCCCGGGGTCGCCGTTGACGTCCCAGGGGTAGACGAACGCCGACGCCCGCACTGTTCCTCCTCCGGCGGCCCGACCGCACCACTGGGCAGCAGGCTGACCGGCGTCCGCGTGCGTGAACGCTACGAGTCTCCGCCGGAGCGGTCAAGGTCACGTGCATTCCCTTTTCACCAGCCGATTGACCGCGTTCCACAAGCCACTTGACCCATCCGGACCCCCTCTCTACCTTCACCAAGCATGTGAACGCCCAAGCATGTGAACGCGCCCCCGGCCGGACCACCCGAGGAGACCCGAGATGCCCGCCCCCCGCACCCTCCTGCTCACCGGCGCCGCAGGCGGCCTGGGCACCCTGATGCGCTCCTTGCTCCCGCACCACGGCTACGACCTACGCCTCCTCGACGCCCGCCCCGTCCCGGACGCCCCGGACGCCGTCACCGCCGACCTCGCCGACCTGGACGCCCTGCGCGCGGCGGTGCGCGGCACGGACGCGGTGCTGCACCTGGCCGGCATCTCGCTGGAGGCCCCGTTCGAGAAGATCCTCAAGGCCAACATCGAGGGCGTGTACCACCTCTACGAGGCCGCCCGGCTGGAGGGCGTGCGCCGCGTGGTCTTCGCCTCCTCCAACCACGCGGTGGGCGTCGCCCCCGTCCCGGCGCCGGAGGACCCCCGCATACCGGTCGAGACCCCGCACCGCCCCGACACCTTCTACGGCCTGTCCAAGTGCTTCGGCGAGGACCTGGCCCAGCTCTACTGGGACCGCCACGGCATCGAGACCGTCTCCGTGCGCATCGGCTCCTGCTTCCCGGAGCCGACCAGTGTGCGGATGCTGTCGATCTGGCTGAGCCCCGCCGACGCCGCCCGCCTCTTCCACGCGGCCCTGACCGCCGAGGACGTCGGCCACACCGTGGTGTACGGCTCCTCCGCCAACACCCGCCTGTGGTGGGACCTCGGCTCGGCCCGGGCCCTGGGCTACACCCCCGAGGACGACTCCGAGCCGTACGCCCGAAAGCTCCTCGCCGAGCAGGGCGGGCTGGACCCCGCGAACCCGGCCCACGACCGTCTGGGCGGCCACTTCCTGACCGACCCGCCGATCTGGCCGTACTGATCAGGCCGCCGGACCGCCTCGCGGCGGCTCCACGGCCGAAAACGATCGCGGGCGGGCACCAAACGGGCCCGCCCGCGGTCGTGTTCGGGCAGCCGTGCCGCCCGCTTCCACCCCGGGCCCCGCTGCCGCGCAGGTCCGAGGCGGGCCCGACGGGATGTGATCGGGCACACACGGGCAGGATCGGGCCCGGAACAGACCTGGTCAGCGCCGCGCGTCCGCTGTAGAACTTCCCCCAGGGCCCGAACGGGCATCCCAGCGGGCATCTCGATGACGAGAGCGGGTGACGACATGAACACCAGGACGGCCGAGGAGCGCCAACGCGAGATCGTGCGCGCGGCGCGGGCCACCGGTTCCGTCGACGTCACCGCGCTCGCCGACGAGCTGGGCGTGGCCAAGGAGACCATCCGGCGCGATCTCCGTGCCCTGGAGGACCACGGGCTGGTCCGCCGCACCCACGGCGGCGCCTACCCGGTGGAGAGCGCCTCCTTCGAGACCACGCTCGCCTTCCGCGCCACCAGCCACGTGCCCGAGAAGCGCAGGATCGCGGCCGCCGCGGCCGAACTGCTCGGGGACGCGGAGACGGTCTTCGTCGACGAGGGCTTCACCCCCCAGCTCATCGCCGAGGCCCTGCCCACCGGCCGGGCGCTGACCGTGGTGACCGCCTCGCTGCCCGTCGCGGGCGCCCTGGCGGAGGCCGAGAACGTGTCGGTGCTGCTGCTGGGCGGCCGGGTGCGGCCGGGCACGCTCGCCACGGTCGACCACTGGACGACCAAGATGCTGGCCGGCTTCGTGGTGGACCTCGCCTACCTCGGGGCCAACGGCATCTCCCGCGAACACGGTCTGACCACGCCCGACCCCGCCGTCAGCGAGGTCAAGGCACAGGCCATCCGGGCCGCCCGGCGCACCGTCTTCGCGGGCGTGCACACCAAGTTCGGGGCGGTCAGCTTCTGCCGCTTCGCCGAGGTCGGCGCGGTGGACACGATCGTCACCAGCAGCCAGCTCCCGGCGGCCGAGGCCCATCGCTACTCCCTCCTGGGGCCGCAGGTCATCAGGGTCTGACGCTCCCCCGCACGACAGATTTCCGCATTTCCCCCTCCCCGAGGGCACCCGTGCGCGGGGTCATGCCCTCTTTGTCCCCATATATCCAGGAGCGATCCATGCGCACCCCGAGCCGACGGAGGCCGCGAACCACGTTCGCCATGGCCGCCGCAGGGACGCTGCTCGCCCCGCTGCTCTCCGGCTGCTGGGCCGGCGCGGGCGGGACCGGTTCCGGCGGCGATTCCATCAACGTACTGATGGTCAACAACCCGCAGATGACCGAGTTGCAGAAGCTGACCCGCGCCCACTTCACCAAGGAGACGGGCATCAAGGTCAACTTCACCGTGCTGCCCGAGAACGACGTCCGCGACAAGATCAGCCAGGACTTCGCCAACCAGGCCGGCCAGTACGACGTCGCCACGCTGTCCAACTACGAGATCCCGATCTACGCCCGCAACGGCTGGCTGCGCGACATGGACGGCTATGTGGCGAAGGACCACGCGTACGACGAGCGGGATGTGCTCAAGCCCATGCGCCAGTCGCTGACCGGCGACGACGGCAAGCTCTACGGCCAGCCCTTCTACGGCGAGTCGTCCTTCCTGATGTACCGCAAGGACGTCTTCGAGGCCAAGGGCCTGAAGATGCCCGCGCACCCGACCTGGCGGCAGGTGGCCGACCTCGCCGCGAAGGCGGACGGCGCCAAGCCCGGTATGAAGGGCATCTGCCTGCGCGGACTGCCCGGCTGGGGCGAGGTGATGGCCCCGCTGACGACGGTGGTGAACACCTTCGGCGGCACCTGGTTCGACAAGGACTGGAAGGCGCGGCTGGACTCCCCCGAGTTCCGGAAGGCCGTCACGTTCTACGTGGACCTCGTCCGCGAGCACGGTGAGTCCGGCGCGGCCCAGTCCGGCTTCGCGGAGTGCCTGAACAACATGACCCAGGGCAAGACCGCCATGTGGTACGACGCCACCTCCGCGGCCGGACTCCTGGAGGGCAAGGGCTCCCCGGTCAAGGGCAAGCTCGGCTACGCCCCCGCCCCGGTGGAGAAGACCAAGTCCTCCGGCTGGCTCTACACCTGGGCCTGGGGCATCCAGCACTCCTCCCGCAACCCCGACAAGGCGTGGAAGTTCGTCTCCTGGGCCTCCAGCAAGGGGTACGAGCAGCTCGTCGGCGACACCAGCGGCTGGGCCGACGCCCCGGCGGGCAAGCGCGCCTCCACGTACACCAACCCGGAGTACCGCAAGGAGGCCGCCTCCTTCCAGGAGATGACCAAGGAGGCCATCGAGAGCGCCCGGCCCACCGACCCCGGTGTGCAGCCCCGCCCGGCGCCCGGCATCCAGTTCGTGGGCATCCCCGAGTTCACCGACCTCGGCACCAAGGTGTCCCAGCAGATCAGCGCGGCCATCGCCGGCCGCCAGTCGGTCGACTCGGCCCTGCGCAAGTCCCAGCAGCTCGCCGAGCAGATCTCCGAGGAGTACGAGGGACGATGACAGCGACGACGACGGCCCCGCCGGCGGCCGAATCCGCGACCCGCATCACGCAGCCCCCGGCCCGGCTGCGGGCCTGGGCCACCCGTGCCCCGCTCCTGCCCGCCCTGGTCTTCATGATCGTGGTGACCCAGTTGCCGTTCGTGGCGACGCTGGTGATCTCGTTCTTCGACTGGAACGCGCTCTACCCCAAGGCGCGGCACTTCGCGGGGATCGACAACTACCAGCAGGTTCTCACCGACGCCGACCTGCGCCACTCGGTGTGGGTGACCGTGCTGCTCACCGCCTCCGTGGTGATCGCCAGCCTGGTGCTCGGGCTCGCGCTGGCGCTGCTGCTGGACCGGAGGTTCAAGGGCCGGGGTGTGGTCCGCACCCTGCTGATCGCCCCGTTCCTGGTGGTCCCGGTGGCCGCCGCCCTGCTCTGGAAGCATGTGCTCTACAACCCGGAGTACGGTCTCCTCAATGGGTTGCTGCACTATGTGGGCGGCCCACAGCCGGACTGGGTCTCCCACACGCCGCTGCTCGCGGTGGAGGCTTCGCTGGTGTGGCAGTGGACGCCGTTCATGATGCTGATCCTGCTGGCCGGGCTGCAGAGCCGGGACCAGCAGCAGATCGAGGCCGCCCGGGTGGACGGGGCGAGCGACTGGCAGATCTTCCGCCACCTCACCCTCCCGCACCTGCGCCGCTACCTGGAACTGGGCGCCCTGCTGGGTTCCATCTACATCGTGCAGAACTTCGACGCGGTGTTCACGCTCACCTCCGGCGGCCTCGGCACCGCGAACCTGCCGTACACCGTCTACCAGAGCTTCTACCAGGCCCATGAGAACGGCCTCGCCTCGGCGGCGGGTGTCCTCGTCGTCATCGGCTCCATCGTCATCGCCACCTTCGCCCTGCGCGTGGTGTCGTCCCTGTTCCGCGAGGAGGTGTCCCGATGAGTTCCACCACCGCAGCGCGGCGCACCGGACGAGGCGGGCGCAGTGGGCCCGGTAAGCAGAGCCTTGGCCTGGTGGCCTGGCTGGCCGGCATCGTGTTCTTCCTGCCCATCGCCTGGATGGCGCTGACGTCCTTCCACTCCGAGGCGGACGCGGCGACCAACCCGCCGTCCTTCGCCGCGCCGCTCACCCTGGACGGCTACCGCGAGTTCTTCGGCGCGGCCGGCGGCGCCAGCCCCTGGCCCGCGCTGATCAACTCCACGGTCGCCTCGCTCGCCTCCACCCTGTTCGTGCTGGTGCTGGCGCTCCCGGCGGCGTACGCGCTGTCCATCCGGCCGGTGAGGAAGTGGACCGACGTCCTGTTCTTCTTCCTGTCCACCAAGATGCTCCCGGCCGTGGCGGGCCTGCTGCCCCTGTACCTGTTCGCCAAGAACGCCGGGCTGCTGGACAACATCTGGCTGCTGGTCGTCCTCTACACCTCCATGAACCTGCCGATCGCGGTGTGGATGATGCAGTCCTTCCTCGCCGAGGTGCCGGTCGCCGTCATCGAGGCGGCGCGGGTGGACGGGGCGCCGCTGCCGGTGATCCTGGCCCGTGTGGTCGCGCCGATCGCGCTGCCCGGCATCGCGGCCACGGCCCTGATCTGCTTCATCTTCAGCTGGAACGAGCTGCTGTTCGCCCGTGTCCTGACCGGCGTGGTCGCGGAGACCGCGCCCGTGTTCCTCACCGGCTTCATCACCAGCCAGGGCCTGTTCCTGGCCAAGGTGTGCGCCGCCTCGCTCGTCGTCTCCCTGCCGGTGCTCGCCGCGGGGTTCGCCGCCCAGGACAAGCTGGTCCAGGGCCTGTCGCTTGGAGCCGTGAAATGAAGGCCGCCGTCATCGAGTCCGTGGGCCGCGCCGTCGTCACCGAGGTCCCCGACCCGACCCCGGGTCCGCGCGACGTCGTCGTGGAGGTCGCCGCGTGCGGGATCTGCGGCACCGATCTGCACATCCTCCAGGGCGAGTTCGCGCCCAAGCTGCCGATCGTGCCGGGGCACGAGTTCGCCGGGCAGGTCGTCGGGATCGGCAGCCAGGTCACCGAGGTCGCGGTCGGCGACCAGGTCGCGGTGGACCCCTCGCTGTACTGCTACGAGTGCCGGTTCTGCCGCGACGGCCACAACAACATGTGCGAGCGCTGGGCCGCGATCGGTGTGACCACGCCCGGCGGCGCCGCCCAGTACGCGGTGGCGCCCGTGGCCAACTGCGTGAAGCTCCCCGAGCACGTCCGCCCGCAGGACGCGGCCCTCATCGAGCCGCTGTCCTGCGCGGTGCGGGGCTACGACATCCTCAACTCCCGCCTCGGCGCGCACGTCCTGATCTACGGCTCGGGCACCATGGGCCTGATGATGCTGGAGCTGGCCAAGCGCACGGGCGCGGCGAGCGTGGACGTGGTCGACATCAACCCGTCCCGGCTGGAGACGGCCAAGCTGCTGGGCGTCTCGGGCTCGGCGGCGAACGCGGACGAGCTGGACCGGCCGCAGGGCTGGGAGGTCGTGATCGACGCGACCGGCAACGCGGCGGCGATCCAGGACGGCCTGGGCCGGGTGGCCAAGGCCGGCACGTACCTCCAGTTCGGCGTGGCCGACTACGCGACGCGGGTGACGATCGACCCGTACCGCATCTACAACCAGGAGATCACCATCACCGGGTCGATGGCGGTGCTGCACAGCTACGAGCGGGCGGCGGAGCTGTTCGCGAACGGGGTGCTGAACCCGGACGTGTTCATCAGCGACCGGCTCCCGCTGGACCGTTACCCCGAGGCGCTGGAGCAGTTCGCCGCCGGCGTCGGCCGCAAGATCGTGGTGACTCCCTGACCTGCGCCCCGTCCGGCGCCGTGACCCGAACGGGGGTCTCGGCGCCGGGTAAGGGAACGGCAAAGTGACGTCGTTCGTTCACCCGGCATGACCGCTATGACCCCTGGCTCCAACGTCCCGCTCCCCGCCGCCCGTGTGACGGTGGACGTGGCCGCACCGGTGCGGCTGGACGTGTCGGGCCTGCTGCTCACCGCCGACGGCAAGGTGCGCTCCGACGACGACTTCATCTTCTACAACCAGCCGGCCGGGCCCGGCGTGACCTACCGCTCGGGCGGCGGGTCCGCGCCGGACTCGATCACGGTCGACACCGGCGCGGTGCCGCCGGACATCGAGAAGATCGTCGTCACCGCGAGCCCGGACGCGGCGGGCCAGACCTTTCAGGGCATCGAGCCGACGGCCACGATCCGCGACGCGGACGGCGGCTCGGTCGTGGCCTCCTTCACCCCGCCCGGCCTCGGCGCCGAGACGGCCCTGGTGGTCGTGGAGATCTACCGGCGCAACGGCCAGTGGAAGGCCCGCGCGGTCGGCCAGGGGTACGCGAACGGCCTGGCGGGCATCGCCACGGACTTCGGGGTGACGGTGGAGGAACCGGCCCAGCCGGTGTCCGCGCCCCCGATGCCGCAGACTCCCCCGGCCGCACCCCAGTCCGCCCCCCAGGCCGCTCCGCAGGCGCCGCCGGCCCCCGCGCCGGGCGCGGGCAAGATCAACCTGGACAAGGGCCGGGTCAACCTCCAGAAGAACCAGACCGTGTCCCTGGTCAAGGGCGGCGCGCCCCTCCTCTCCCGCGTCCAGATGGGCCTGGGCTGGGAGCCCGCCTACCGCGGCAAGGACATCGACCTCGACGCCTCCGTCATCGCCTACGGCCCCCAGCGCAACGCCGTCGACAGCTGCTACTTCGGCAAGCTGTCCATCCTCGGCGGCGCGATCAAGCACTCCGGCGACAACCTCACGGGCGAGGGCGGCGGGGACGACGAGGTCATCACGGTCGACCTCGGCCGCATCCCCCCGGAGGTCACCGGCCTCGTCTTCACCGTCAACTCCTTCTCCGGCCAGAAGTTCACCGAGGTCGCCAAGGCCTACTGCCGCCTGATCGACCCCACCACCGGCGAAGAACTGGCCCGCTTCGACCTGACCTCGGCGGAGCCGCAGACGGGGGTCCTGATGGCGAAACTGATCCGCCAGTACTCCGGCGAGTGGGACATGACCGCCCTCGGCGACTTCGTGAAGGCCCGCACGGTACGGAACATGGTGAAGCCGGGGGGCCAGGCCCTCTGACCGGGGTTCAGATCCCGGACGCCCGGCCGGGCCCGTCGCAAGGGCTCGGCCGCATCCGGACCAGGGCGTCGTAGCGGGCCAGCAATTCGGTCGTCGTCCGGTCGTCCGCTGCGAGGAGTGGGGGGCGGACCGGGCCCGCTGGGAGGGTCAGGGTGTTGAGGAGGGCCTTGGTGGTCGTGGTGCCCGGGAGGTCCGAGGCCATCATCGCCTCGGTCAACGGGATCAGGCGGGACTGGAGTTCGGCGGCCAGGGCGGTGTCGCCCGCGTCGAAGGCCGTCAGGACTGCCGCCACCTGCTCCGGCACCGCGTTGGCGATCGTGCTGACGCAGCCCGCCGCGCCGATCGCGTAGAGCGCGAGGATGTGTTCGTCGCAGCCCGCGTAGTAGGCCAGGTCCGTCGCCGCGAGGACCTTCTGGGTGCCCAGGAAGTCGTAGGAGCAGTCCTTCACGGCCACGACGCGCGGGTGATCCGCGAGGCGGATCATCGTCTCCGGGGTGATGCGGGTGCCCGTGCGGCCGGGGATGTCGTAGAGCATCAGGGGGATGCCCGCCGCGTCCGCCACCGTGCGGAAGTGGGCCTCCACCGCGGCCTGCTGGGGGCGGCTGTAGTAGGGCGCGATGACCAGCGCCGCGTCCGCGCCCGCCTTCTCCGCCGCGAGGGTCAGCTCGACGGTGTGCCGGGTGTCCGCCGTGCCGACGCCCGCGACGAGCGGGACGCCGTCGCCCACCGCGGAGCGGACCGCGGCGATCAGCTCCCGCTTCTCCGCGTCCGTCGTGGTGGGCGACTCGCCCGTGGTGCCGTTCAGGACCAGCCCGTCGCAGCCACCGGCGACGAGACGGGTGGCCAGGCGGGCCGCCCCGTCCACGTCGAGCGTGCCGGCCGACGTGAACGGGGTGACCATCGCGCAGAGCGTGCGGCCGAAGGGTGCGTTCCGTTGCCTCATGGTCGTAGTCTCGACACCCCGACCGTGAAGCTCCACTTAAATCTGCTACGAGATGTACGTAAGCAGACCTGAAGGATCAGGGGCGGAAGCGCAGCACCTGCGGGTCGTGGTCGCTGATCTGGTCGTGGAACTCCGAGTTGATGTGCACGCTGTCGTACGTGAACGAGCCCCGCCGGATCGCCTTGCTGATCAGGATCTGGTCGAGCACCTGCGCGTTGCCCTGGTAGTCGTAGGTGTAACGCTCCTTGCGCGGCAGCGACTTGATCGCCGACCACAGCTCCCCGTCACCCTCCAGGATCTTCGCGGTGTCGGAGAACTCGAAGTCGTTCATGTCCCCGAGCGCGATGACGTCCGCGTCCTTCTGTGCGCTCAGCAGGGACTTCACGAAGGTGTTCACCTCCGTCGCCTGCGCGTGCCGCTGCGTCTCGGAGCTGCGGACCACCGGCTGGTACTGCCCGGTCAGCGGCTGGTCACCGCCCTTGGAGTTGAGGTGGTTGGCGATCACGAACACCGTCCGGCCCCGGAAGACGAACTCGCCGGCCAGCGGCTTGCGGCTGTTGGCCCAGGCCGCGTTCGCCGGGTCGATCCGGCCGGGCGACACCGTGAGGCGGGCCTTGCCCCGCTCCTTGGCGACCCCGACCGCCGTGGTGGCGTCGCCGCCGGCGCGGTCGGTGAAGGACACCCGCTCGGGGTTGAACAGGAACACCTGGCGGATGTTGCCGCCGGGCTCGCCGCCGTCCTGCTTGTCGACCGGGTCGATGGAGCGCCAGTCGTAGCGGGGACCGCCCGCCGCGACGATCGCGTCGATCAGCTTGCCGACCGTCGCGCCCGCGCTCACCGTGCCGTCGTCCTTGGCGCCGTTGTCGTCCTGGATCTCCTCCAGGGACACGATGTCGGGCGAGCGCAGGTTGTTCACGATCGCGGACGCGTGCGCCTCGAAGGTGGCGTCGGACGGGTCGAGGTTCTCGACGTTGTACGTCGCCACCGCCAGCTCGCCCCGCGCCTGCGCGCGCGTCGTCTCCCGCTCCAGGCCCCCGCTCTCCAGCGTGCCGAGGGTGCTCGCCACCAGGGTGTAGCCGCCGAACTGGTTGAAGTCCAGCGGGCCGGTGGTGGCACCGGCGAGGGTGTCGCCGACGTTCGCCTGCGGGAAGTCCGCCGTCGCGCCGAGGGACTGGATCTGGAGACGGCCGGTGTTCTGCGCGTCGTAGGAGCCGTACAGGGTGCCGCCCCGCTCGGTGCGGTGCTCCTTCGGCTTCACGGTGACCCACAGCTCGCTGTACGGGTCGGTGCCGGTGACCACGCGGGCGTCGCCGACCTGGACGTTCATGCCCTCCAGCGACTCGTAGTAGTCGAGGGCGTAGGTCGCCGGAGCGAGCGGCAGGGCGTTGATGGAGTTGTTCGCGGCCGGGTCGCCCGCGGGGGCGTATCGTTCCGGCACCGCACGCTTGGTGATCACGACCGGGGCCGGGACCGCGTTGCCGGTGGACACGGTGGTGACGGCCGGCTTGGTGATCTCGGTGACCGACTGGTTGCCCGAGGCCGTGCCGCCGGGCACGTACTCCGAGACGGTGCCGCCCACCGTCACCGCGTCGCCGGCCGCGACCTTGGGCGTGGAGCTGGTGAAGACGAAGACGCCCTCGCTGGTGGCCGGGTCGGCGTCCGGGTTCGGGTCCTGGAGCCAGAAGCCCTTGGAGGAGCCGTAGGCGCGGACCGCGGTGACGACACCGGGCACGTCGGCGACCTGCTTGCCCGCGTAGGGCGAGAGGCGGGTGGCGCCCTGGATGTCGTGGACGCGCACCGAGTCGGCGTGCGCGGGCGAGGTGGCGACGACGGCGGACGCGGCGCCGCACACGGCGGCGACGGTGAGCGCGGCGAGGCGCGCGGAAGTCCTGCTCGGCAAGGGGATTCCTCCGGGGAACATGACGGAACGCCGGGACGGGAGTGCGGAACAGCGTGTGGGGCTCGTCGCCCTCTGTGACACGCATAGAGCCGAGTGAACAGTTGTCCCCCACCTCTACGCGCGTCAATCTCCTGCCTGCCGACCGGAGTTGTCAAGGTTTCGGCCACGTACGAGGGGTGGCGGGGGCCGGAACCGGGAGGCTCACGGCCAAAGCCGTCTACGCTGAGGGGTTGAGTGCTTTCCCGGTCCGAGGAGAACCAGCCGATGTCAGACAGCTCCCCCCTGCCGCCCGTACGGCTGCGCCCCGAAGCGGAGCTGGCGCGTGCCGCGCTGTCCACCCCGCTGCTCTCCCGCGCCGCCCGTCTCGCCCGCTGGGCGGGGCCTGAGACCCGCGTCGACGGCGGCGGGAGCCTGGTCGAGGAACAGGTGCCGGAGGCGGCCGCGCTGCTCGGGCTGACCGGGGACGACGCCGCGGCGTACGCCGCCGAGGCGTGGCGGGTCGCGGTGGACACCGGCCTGGTCGAGATCACCGACGAGGAGGCGGGCACGGTGGCCCCCGGCGCCGGCCTCGCCCTGCTGACCGGCGCCCCGCACGACGTGCTGACGCTCTGGCTCGCCGCGCTGGAGACGGTCGTCGCGGACGCCGGGGTGCCCGACATGGAGGGGCTGGCCGCCGCTCTGGAGGAGGGCGGCGAGATCGATTTCTCGTCACTCGACTGGGACCCCGAGGGCGAGGCCGAACTGCTCGACGGCGTCCTCGGCAACCTCTACCTGCTGACGGTCGGTGAGGACGGCCCCGGCGACAGCCCGGTGCCGCTGCCCGCGCTGGCCGCCTCCACCATCGTCCCCGACGACCTGGACGAGCCCAGCAACGACGTCCTGGAGCAGGTCTCCGACATCATGATGCGGCTGGACGACCAGTTCCGGATGCTGGAGCCGATCGGTCTGGTGGAGTACCGGCCGGTGGACGAGGAGCTGATGGCCGGCACCGAGGAGGAGCCGTCCGAGCCGGTCGACGAGGAGGACATCGCCCGCTACGGCATGGTCCGGCTGACCCCGCTCGGGCTGTACGGGCTGCGGGCGCGGCTGCTGGAGGCCGGGTTCGAGGCGCCGGCCGTGGGCGAACTGGCCGACAAGGGCGCGGACGCCCTGCTCGACGGCACCGCGTCCTACGGGGAGTTCGCGGCGCGTGCCGAGACCGAGCAGTGGCTCGGCACCCGCGAGCCGCTGGCCGCCGCGCGCGAGCTGCTGGCCGCGGCGCGCGGCGCGGACGGCGGGGCGCCGCTGCGGCGGCTGCGCTGCCAGCAGGCGCTGTCCCTGCTGGGGCCGGTGGCCGAGCCGGCGCTGCGGGAGGTGCTGGACGATCCCGAGCTGGGCGGTCTCGCCCGGGTCTGGCTGAGCGAGCGCGGCGCGCCGGACGTGCCCGCGCCCTCGCAGGACCTGGTCTTCTGGCTGACCATCGACACGATCGCGGCGCAGCTCCAGGCGGAGGGCAACTCCGAGGAGCTGCAGGCGCTGGTGGAGGGGCTGGCCGAGCAGCACAGCGGGTTCTTCTCGGCGGCCTGGCGGGTGGAGCACCCGGCGACGGCGGACGTGCTGGAGGCGATGGGGCGGCTGCACCCGGACAAGCGGGTGGCCAAGGAGGCGCGGAAGGCCGCGTTCAAGGCGCGGTCGCAGCAGCAGGGGAACTGACGGTTCCTCTCCGGTCCGCCGCGGTGTACGGCAGCGGTGTCCGGGGCGCGGTGCGGTGTTCAACCGCCGTTCAGCGAGGGGCGGGAGTGTGTCGGCCGAACGAGGCCAGCCGCCCCGCCCTCCCGCGGCGGGCGTCCCGACCGCCACAGGAGACACCATGTCACTCACCCGCAGGGACTTCGCCAGGTCGACCGCGGTCACCGGCGCGGGGGTCGTGCTCGCGGGCGGTGCCGGCGCCCTCGCCACCGCCCCGCAGGCCCTGGCCGCGACGGATCTCGACGGCGCGGAGGACGCCTACGGCCATCCCGGTGTCGGCTACGGCCCGCTCGTGCCCGACCCGGACGGCATCCTGGCGCTCCCGGCGGGCTTCTCGTACCGCGTCGTGACCTACAGCGGCCGGACCCGGCTGGAGTCCGGCGAGCCGACCCCGTCCCACCACGACGGCACGGCCGCCTTCGCCGGTCCGCGCGGGGCGGTGCTGCTGGTGAACAACCATGAGCTGAAGGGGCCGCGCGCGAGCTGGGAGCACCCGGTGCCGCCGGCCGAGGGCCTGGTGTACGACCCGGCGGCCGCGGGCGGCTGCACGGTGGTGGAGGTCCGCCGCGACCAGGTCGCCGAGTGGGTGGGCATCGCCGGCACGTCCACCAACTGCGCGGGCGGCAGCACGCCTTGGGGTACCTGGCTGACGGGCGAGGAGACCGAGGACCGGGCCGGGCAGAACGGCATGACCAAGGACCACGGTTACGTCTTCGAGGTGGACCCCGCCGACCGCCGGGCCAACCGCGCGCCCAAGCCGCTGAAGGCGCTGGGCCGTTACGCCCACGAGGCGGTGGTGGTCGACCCGAAGCGGGGGCACCTCTTCCTGACCGAGGACGCGTCCGGTCCCAACGGCCTGCTCTACCGCTGGACCCCGCCGGAGGGCTTCCGCCACGGCCGCGGCCGGCTGCGCGCCCTCGCCGACGACGCGGGCGTCCTTGAGGCGTTCCGCTGCTTCGACTCCGGCGGCCGGTACGTGGACGACCTCTCGCGCGCGACGCGGATCGGCACGGTGTACGGCGTGGACTGGGTCGACGTGCCCGACCGGGACGCGCGTACGGTGCCGGTCCGCAAGCAGTTCGCCGACGGCGGGGTGACCCGGGCCCGGAAGCTGGAGGGCATGTGGTGGGGTGACGGCGGGGTCTACGTCGTCTCGTCCTACGCCCGCGAGGAGAGTCCGGTACGGCACGACGGCCAGGTGTGGTTCTACGACCCCCGGCGCCGGACGCTGACCCTGAAGGTGCTCCTCGGGGTGAACCCCGACCCCTCCGCCGAGGGCGCCCTCGACGGCCCCGACAACATCACCGTCTCCCCTTACGGGGGCCTGGTCATCGCCGAGGACGGCGAGGGGGTGCAGCATCTGTTCGGCGCGACCGACAGCGGCCGTACGTACCCCATCGCGCGCAACGAGCTGAACATCGGCACCGAGGAGGCCCCCGAGTACAGCGAGTTCACCGGCGTGACCTTCTCCCCCGACGGCCACACCCTCTTCGCCAACATCCAGCAGCCCGGCATCATGCTGGCGATCACGGGCCCGTGGAAGCGGCAGCGGCGGGGCTAGAATCCGGGGGTTGTCACCCCCCTCCGGCCCGACAGGAAGCACCCGCGTGTCCCACCCCAGGCCCATGCGGGCGGATGCCCGGCGCAACCGTGAACGCCTGCTGGCCGCGGCGGCGTCGGCGTTCGCCGAGCACGGGGAGACGGCCTCCCTGGACGACATCGCCAAGCGTGCCGGGGTCGGCTCCGGCACGCTCTACCGTCATTTCCCCACCCGCCGGGCCCTCTTGGAGGCGGCGTACGCGGCCCGCGTCGACGCCCTGGGCGAGCGGGGCGAGGAACTCTCCCGCGTCCTGCCCCCGGGCGAGGCTCTGACGGAGTGGCTCCACGAGGTCTGCGTGGCGACGATCCAGGTGCGGGGCCTGAAGTCCCTCCTGGGCTCGGCGGTGACCGAGGCTCCGCTGACGGCCTGCGGCACGGTGGT
Source organism: Streptomyces sp. NPDC046860 (assembly GCF_040645115.1). Classification (NCBI taxonomy): domain Bacteria; kingdom Bacillati; phylum Actinomycetota; class Actinomycetes; order Kitasatosporales; family Streptomycetaceae; genus Streptomyces; species Streptomyces sp. NPDC046860. Next base: position 106,064 of record NZ_JBEYXQ010000017.1, read on the forward strand.
GAACGGCACGGCGACCCGTCTGGTCCGGTCCGCCCAGGCGGAAGGCACCCTCCGCCCCGACATCACCCCGGCCGACCTGCTCCGTCTCGCCCACGGCGTCGCCTCGGCGGCGGAACTGGGCGGCGGGCAGGCGCGGGAGATCGGGCGGTATCTGGGCTGGCTGCTGGACGGTGTCCGGCAGCGGTCCCCGCATGTGGCGCCACCCGAACGGCCCAACAGGACGGGGCACCCCCCGGAACATTAGGCTGATTGTGTCCCAACCGAGGCAATCCGTGAAAGGCGAACCACATGCGCATTCGACGACTCCTCGCTGCCCTTTTCGCCACGGCAGCCCTCGCCGGCCTCGGCCTCACAACCGCCGCCACAGCCACCGCCGCCAGCCTCACCCCGGGCGAGTGCGAGCAGGGCGGCGGAACGGTCGACTGGGCGACCAACACCTGCAAGGGCGGCCAGTTCGCCGGGCAGATGGTCGACTGATCCTCACCGGGCGCCCCGCCGCCACGCGCCGCGGGGCGCTCCCGTGCTCACGGCCGGAGCAGGTCAGTTGTGGCTGTGCAGGATGTCGTTCAGCCCGCCCCACACCGCGTTGTTCGGCCGGGCCTCCACCGCGCCCGTGACCGAGTTGCGGCGGAAGAGGATGTTGGAGGCGCCGCTGAGGTCGCGGGCCTTGACGATCTGGCCGTCGGGCATCGTGACACGGGTGCCCGCCGTGACGTAGAGACCGGCCTCGACGACGCACTCGTCGCCCAGGGCGATGCCGACGCCCGCCTCGGCGCCGACGAGGCAGCGCTCGCCGATGGCGATGATGACGTTGCCGCCGCCGGAGAGGGTGCCCATGGTGGAGGCACCGCCGCCGATGTCGGAGCCGTCGCCGACGACGACGCCCGCGGAGATGCGGCCCTCGACCATGGAGGTGCCCAGCGTGCCGGCGTTGAAGTTGACGAAGCCCTCGTGCATGACCGTGGTGCCCTCGGCGAGGTGCGCGCCGAGGCGGACGCGGTCGGCGTCGGCGATGCGCACGCCCTTGGGGGCGACGTAGTCCGTCATGCGGGGGAACTTGTCGATCGAGGTGACCTGGAGGTGCACGCCGCCGGCGCGGGCGTTCAGCCGCACCTGCTCGATGTCGTCCACGGCGACCGGGCCGAGCGAGGTCCAGGCGACGTTGGCGAGGTGGCCGAAGATGCCGTCCAGGCTCTGGCCGTGCGGCTTGACCAGGCGGTGGGAGAGCAGGTGCAGACGCAGGTAGACGTCGTGCGCGTCGATCGGCTTCTCGTCCAGCGAGGCGATGACCGTACGGACCGCGACCACCTCGACGCCCCGGCGGGCGTCCGGGCCGAGCGCGGAGACCGCGTTGTCGCCCAGCAGTTCGGCGGCGCGGTCGGCGGACAGCCGCTCACTGCCGGAGGGGCCCGGCTCGGCCACCAGCTCGGGCGCCGGGAACCAGGTGTCGAGAACGGTGCCGTCGGAGGCGATGGTGGCGAGACCGGCGGCGACGGCGCCGGTGGTACGGGTTGCAGACTCGGTCATGGGCAAAACCTAACGCGCCCGGCCTGGTCAGGGCGAACCGCGCCGGGGGTCAGTGCGCCGCCCCGCCCAGGTTGAGCACCACCACTCCCCCGATGATCATGAGGATGCCGGCGACCTTCACCGCGCTCAGCCCCTCCCCGAACAGCACCGTCCCCAGCACGGCGACGGCCGCCGTGCCCACCCCGGCCCAGATCGCGTACGCCGCGCCGATCTGAACCGTCCTCAGCGCCCGCGCCAGCAGCGCGAAGGAGACGACGTATCCGGCGACGGTCACCAGCGAGGGCCACAGCCGGGTGAATCCCTCGCTGTACTTCATCGCGGTCGTCGCGGCGACCTCGGCCGCGATGGCGACCGCGAGCAGCACAAACCCCATGCGTACGACCGTACCCACCCCGGAACGCGACGAGGCCCCGGGGAGTGCTCCCCGGGGCCTCGGACACGCGAAGCGCCTCAGACGTTGAAGCCCAGCGCCCGCAACTGCTCGCGGCCGTCGTCGGTGATCTTGTCCGGGCCCCACGGCGGCATCCAGACCCAGTTGATGCGCAGTTCGCTGACCAGGCCGTCCGTGACGGACTTGGCCTGGTCCTCGATGACGTCCGTCAGCGGGCAGGCCGCGGAGGTCAGCGTCATGTCCAGCGTGCAGACGTTGGAGTCGTCGATGTGGATGCCGTAGATCAGGCCGAGGTTGACGACGTCGATACCCAGCTCGGGGTCGACGACGTCCATGAGGGCCTCGCGGAGTTCCTCCTCGGAGGCGGGCTTCATCTCAGCGGTGTCGGTCATGCCGTCTTCCTTTCGGCGTCCGCGCCGGCCTCGCCCAGGGCCTGGGCCGTCGCGTCCTTCCACGCCATCCAGCTCAGGAGGGCGCACTTGACCCGCGCGGGGTACTTGGAGACACCGGCGAACGCGACCGCGTCCTCCAGCACCTCCTCCATCGCGTCGTCGGGCTCGATCCGGCCCTTGGACTGCATCAGCTCCAGGAAGGTCTCCTGGATCTTCTGCGCCTCGGGCAGGTCCTTGCCCACCAGCAGTTCGTTCAGCACGGACGCCGAGGCCTGGCTGATGGAACAGCCCTGGCCCTCGTACGAGACGTCCGCGATCGTCGTTCCGTCGTACCTCACCCTCAGGGTGATCTCGTCGCCGCACGTCGGGTTCACGTGGTGCACCTCGGCGTCGCCGTCCCTCAGACCACGCCCGTGCGGGTTCTTGTAGTGGTCCAGGATGACGTCCTGGTACATCGAGTCCAGCTTCACGGTGTCAGCCCACGCCTCTCAGCCGAAGAAGTTCCGTACGTGCTCCAGCCCCTCGACCAGTGCGTCGACCTCGCCGGGCGTGGAGTACAGATAGAACGACGCCCGGGTGGTCGCCGGAATTCCGTACCGCAGGCAGACGGGCCGCGCGCAGTGATGGCCGACACGGACCGCGATGCCCTGCTCGTCGAGGACCTGGCCCACGTCGTGCGGGTGGATGTCGCCGAGGGTGAAGGAGATCGCCGCGCCGCGGTCCTCGGCCGTGGAGGGGCCGATGATGCGCAGGTCGGGGACCTCGCCCAGCCGCTTCACCGCGTACTCGGTGAGCGCGTGCTCGTGGGCGAGGATCTTGTCCATGCCGATCGAGTCGAGGTAGTCGATCGCGGCACCGAGACCGACCGCCTGGGCGATCGGCGGGGTGCCCGCCTCGAACTTGTGCGGGGCGGGCGCGTAGGTCGAGGAGTGCATCGACACCGTCTCGATCATCTCGCCGCCGCCGAGGAACGGGGGCAGGTCCTCCAGGAGCTCCTGCCGGCCCCAGAGGACGCCGATGCCGGTGGGCGCGCACATCTTGTGGCCGGTGAAGGCCACGAAGTCGGCGCCGAGGGCCTGGACGTCCAGGGGCATGTGCGGAGCGGCCTGCGAGGCGTCGATGCAGACGAGCGCGCCGACCTCCTGGGCGCGGCGCACGATCGCCTCGACCGGGTTGACCGTGCCCAGGATGTTGGAGACCAGCACGAAGGAGACGATCTTCGTCTTCTCGGTGATGATCTCGTCGATGTTGGACAGGTCGAGCCGGCCGTCGTCGGTGAGGCCGAACCACTTCAGCTTCGCGCCGGTGCGCTGCGCGAGCAGCTGCCACGGCACGATGTTGGAGTGGTGCTCCATCTCCGTGATGACGATCTCGGTCTCGTGGTCCACCCGGTAGGGCTCGTCGGCCCAGCCCAGCATGTTGGCCACGAGGTTGAGCGACTCGGAGGCGTTCTTGGTGAAGATCACCTCGTCGCGGCTGGGCGCGTTGATGAAGTCGGCGACCTTGTCACGCGCGCCCTCGTACAGCGCCGTGGCCTCCTCGGCGAGGACATGCACGCCGCGGTGGACATTGGCGTTGTAGCGCTCGTAGTACTCGCTCAGAGCGTCCAGTACCTGGCGCGGCTTCTGCGAGGTCGCCGCGTTGTCCAGGTACACGAGCTTGCGCCCGTCGTGGACCTGGCGGTCCAGGATCGGGAAGTCCTTGCGCAGCGCCTCGGTGTCGAGGAGGCCCGGCAGCTGTGTCACGCGGATACGCCACCCTTCGTGTACGCCTCGTAGCCCTCGTTCTCCAGCTTGTCGGCCAGCTCGGGGCCGCCGGACTCGACGATGCGGCCGCCGGAGAACACGTGGACGAAGTCCGGCTTGATGTAGCGCAGGATGCGCGTGTAGTGCGTGATCAGCAGGGTGCCTGTCTCGCCGCTCTCGCGGACGCGGTTGACGCCCTCGGAGACGATGCGCAGGGCGTCCACGTCGAGGCCGGAGTCGGTCTCGTCGAGGATCGCGACCTGCGGCTTGAGCAGCTCCAGCTGGAGGATCTCGTGGCGCTTCTTCTCACCGCCGGAGAAGCCCTCGTTGACGTTGCGCTCGGCGAAGGAGGGGTCCATGTGGAGACGCTCCATGTTCTCCTTGACCTCCTTCACCCAGGTACGCAGCTTGGGGGCCTCGCCGCGGATGGCGGTGGCGGAGGTGCGCAGGAAGTTGGAGACGGAGACGCCGGGGACCTCGACCGGGTACTGCATGGCGAGGAACAGGCCGGCGCGGGCGCGCTCGTCGACCGACATGGCGAGGACGTCCTCGCCGTCGAGGGTGACGGTGCCGCCCGTGATCGTGTACTTCGGGTGACCGGCGAGCGAGTAGGCGAGGGTCGACTTGCCCGAGCCGTTGGGGCCCATGATGGCGTGCGTCTCGCCCTGCTTCACGGTCAGGTCGACGCCCTTGAGGATCTCCTTCGTGGCGTTGTCGGCCTCGACGGTGACGTGCAGGTCTCGGATTTCAAGCGTTGCCATGGGTGCCTCAGGACTCCTGGGTGAGGGAGACGAGCACGTCGTCCCCTTCGATCTTTACGGGGTATACGGGGACGGGGCGCGTCGCGGGCGGACCGGACGGCTTGCCACTGCGGAGGTCGAAGCAGGAGCCGTGCAGCCAGCACTCGATCTGCCCGTCCTCCACTTCGCCCTCGGAGAGGGAGACGTTCGCGTGCGAGCAGATGTCGTAGATCGCGTACACCTCCCCCTCGGTCTTCACGACCGAGACCGGCGTGCCGTCGATCTCCACCCGCTTGGGGGTGTCCTCCGACAGTTCGCTCAGTCCGCAGGCGCGCTGGAAGGTCGTCGTCATGCGACCGAGGCCTCCAGCTCCTCCTCGATCTTGGCGAGCAGGCGCTCCTCGACGTCGGGCACGCCGATCTGCTGGACCAGCTCGGCGAAGAAGCCGCGGACCACGAGGCGGCGGGCCTCGTGCTCCGGGATGCCGCGGGCCATCAGGTAGAAGAGCTGCTCGTCGTCGAACCGGCCGGTGGTGGAGGCGTGGCCGGCGCCGACGATCTCGCCGGTCTCGATCTCCAGGTTGGGGACCGAGTCCACGCGGGAGCCGTCGGTGAGGACGAGGTTGCGGTTCATCTCGTAGGTGTCGGTGCCCTCGGCCTTGGCCTCGATGAGCACGTCACCGATCCAGACCGCGTGCGCGCCCTCGCCCTGCAGGGCGCCCTTGTAGATCACGTGGGACCGGCAGTGCGGGGTGTTGTGATCGACCAGGAGGCGGTGCTCCTGGTGCTGGCCGGCGTCCGTGAAGTACAGGCCGAACAGCTCGGCCTCGCCGCCGGGGCCCGCGTAGCTGACCCGCGGGTGCAGGCGGACGACGTCGCCGCCGAAGGTGACGACCACGGACTTGAAGGAGGCGTCGCGGCCGACGAGGGCGTTGTGCTGGGCCACGTGCACGGCCTTGTCGTCCCAGTCCTGGACGGAGACGACGGTCAGCTTGGCGCCGTCGCCGAGCACGTAGTCGACGTTGGCGGCGAGCACGGCGTCACCGGTGTGGTCGATGACGACGAGGGCCTCGGCGAAGGCGCCCAGCTCGATGACCTGGTGGCCGAAGGCGGTGCCGCCCTCGCCGTGCACCGCGATGCGGATCGGCTCGGTGAGGACGGTGTCCTTGGGCACGGTGACGACCGACGCCTGCTCGAAGGCGGAGTACGCCTGGGCGGCGACGCGGTCGACCGGGGTGCCGGCCTTGCCGAGCCGGGCGTCGTCACGGCCGACGTTCTCGACGGTGACGCCCTCGGGGGCCTCGACGACGACCTTCAGGCCCTCGCCGGTGGCGACCGCGGTGCCGTCGTGCAGGCCGCGCAGGCGCTCCAGCGGGGTGAACCGCCACTCCTCCTCACGGCCGTGCGGGACGGGGAAGTCCGCGACGTCGAAGGAGGGGGGCGCGCTCATGCGCGTGGCGACGGTCGACTCGGCGGCGACCGCGATCGAGCCCGAGGTGGTCGAACCCACGGGGATGTTCTGAGCCTCAGCCATGGCTGTCGTAGTGCTCGCTTTCGTGTGCGTGTGTGGCGTGACGGGGTGCGGGGCGGCGGGTCAGCCGACCGCGCCCTCCATCTGCAGCTCGATCAGCCGGTTGAGCTCCAGGGCGTACTCCATGGGCAGCTCCTTCGCGATGGGCTCGACGAAGCCGCGCACGATCATCGCCATCGCCTCGTCCTCGGAGAGGCCGCGGCTCATCAGGTAGAAGAGCTGGTCCTCGGAGACCTTGGAGACGGTCGCCTCGTGGCCCATGGAGACGTCGTCCTCGCGGACGTCGACGTAGGGGTAGGTGTCCGAGCGGGAGATGGTGTCGACGAGCAGCGCGTCGCACAGCACGTTGGACTTCGATCCGGCCGCGCCCTCGCCGATCTCGATGAGACCGCGGTAGGAGGTACGGCCGCCGCCGCGCGCCACCGACTTGGAGACGATGTTGGACGACGTGTTCGGCGCCATGTGCACCATCTTGGCGCCGGCGTCCTGGTGCTGGCCCTCGCCCGCGAAGGCGATGGAGAGCGTCTCGCCCTTGGCGTGCTCGCCCATCAGGTAGACGGCCGGGTACTTCATGGTCACCTTGGAGCCGATGTTGCCGTCGACCCACTCCATGGTCGCGCCCTCGTAGGCGACGGCGCGCTTGGTGACCAGGTTGTAGACGTTGTTCGACCAGTTCTGGATGGTCGTGTAACGGCAGCGGGCGCCCTTCTTGACGATGATCTCGACGACCGCGGAGTGCAGCGAGTCCGACTTGTAGATCGGCGCGGTGCAGCCCTCGACGTAGTGGACGTAGGCGTCCTCGTCGACGATGATCAGCGTCCGCTCGAACTGGCCCATGTTCTCGGTGTTGATCCGGAAGTAGGCCTGGAGCGGGATCTCCACGTGCACGCCCTTCGGCACGTAGATGAAGGAGCCGCCGGACCACACGGCGGTGTTCAGCGAGGCGAACTTGTTGTCACCGACCGGGATGACCGTGCCGAAGTACTCCTTGAACAGCTCGGGGTGCTCGCGGAGCGCGGTGTCGGTGTCCAGGAAGATGACGCCCTGCTCCTCCAGGTCCTCGCGGATCTGGTGGTAGACGACCTCCGACTCGTACTGGGCGGCGACACCGGCGACGAGGCGCTGCTTCTCGGCCTCGGGGATGCCCAGCTTGTCGTAGGTGTTCTTGATGTCCTCGGGCAGGTCCTCCCAGGACTCCGCCTGCTTCTCCGTGGAGCGCACGAAGTACTTGATGTTGTCGAAGTCGATGCCCGAGAGGTCGGAGCCCCAGTTGGGCATGGGCTTCTTCTCGAACAGCTTCAGGCCCTTGAGGCGGAGCTTGGTCATCCACTCCGGCTCGGACTTCTTGTCCGAGATGTCACGGACGACGGCCTCGTTCAGACCGCGCTTGGCTGCCGCGCCGGCTACGTCGGAGTCGGCCCAGCCGTATTCGTACTTGCCCAGACCCTCGAGTTCGGGGTGGGCAGTCTCCGTGGGGAGAGTCATGCGGGGTTCCTCCCGGCCGTGCTTGCAGATGCGTGGTGGCTCTGATCGGACTTGGAAATCTTCGGAATGAACGTCGTGCAGACGCCGTCGCCGTGGGCGATGGTCGCCAGTCGCTGGACGTGGGTCCCCAGCAGTTCGGCGAAGAACTCGGTCTCCGCCTCGCAGAGCTGGGGGAACTGCTCGGCGACGTGTGCGACCGGACAGTGGTGCTGGCAGAGCTGCTCACCCTGTTGCGGGAGGGGTGCACTGCGTGCCGTAGCAGCGTACCCGTCCGCGGTCAAGGCCCTGGCGAGGGCTTCGGCGCGGCGCTCGGGCTCGACTCCATCGACGGCCGCGCGGTAGGTGTCGGCCTGGGCGGCGATGCGGGCGCGGGCGAAGGCGGCGACGGCCTCGTCCCCGCCCTGGCGCTCGGCGATCCAGCGCAGGGCGTCGGCGGCGAGCTGGTCGTAGGACTGGTCGAAGGCGTCCCGGCCGCAGGCGGTGAGGGCGAAGACCTTGGCGGGGCGACCGCGGGTCCGCGCGCCGTACACCCGCTGCTCGCGGGCCTCCACGATGTCGTCGGCGGCCAGCGCGTCCAGGTGGCGCCGCACGGCGGCCTGGGTGAGACCCAGCCGGCCGGCCAGTTCGGCGACGGTCGACGCGCCGTGGTCCAGGATGGACCGCGCGACCCGGTTGCGCGTCGAACGCTCACCGGTCGCTAGCTCCTCATGGGTGCCCGTAGGGGTCTCCCGAGCCTCGCCGACGTTTTTCACAACGCCATTGTTGCGTAATTCCTCAGGGCCTGACAAGCCGGGTCCGGGGTGACCGACGGTGCCCTGCGTCACTTAGGTGCACCTAACCTGACCTGCGGAAATGATCTCCCGCACGATCATCACGGCCTCTCCCACCAGGCAAAACCGCTGGCGCCGCGGACCCCTGCCCGGAAGACTCCGCACCATGCCGACCCACGCCCCGACCGGCCCCCTGATCACCCGCGGCACCCTCGCCGAGCAGCTCCGACACCTCGGTGTCAAGACCGGCGACATCCTCCTCGCGCACTCGTCGCTGAGTTCCCTCGGGTGGGTGAACGGCGGAGCCGTCGCCGTCGTCCAGGGACTCCTCGACGCCCTCGGCCCGGACGGCACGCTCGTGGTCCCCACCCAGTCCGCCCAGCTCTCCGACCCCGAGCTGTGGCGGGCGCCCCCGGTGCCCGCGGCCTGGTGGGAGACGGTCCGGGCCACCATGCCCGGCTACGACCCCCGCACCACCCCCTCGCGCGGGGTCGGGGTCGTGCCGGAGACCGTGCGCACCTGGCCCGGCGCCCTGCGCAGCTCCCACCCCCAGACCTCCTTCGCCGCGCTCGGCCCGCGCGCCGCCGAGATCACCGAGGGCCACGCCCTGGACTGCCGGCTGGGTGAGCACAGCCCGCTGGCCCGTCTGGAGCGGCTCGGCGCCCGGGTGCTGCTGCTGGGCGCGGGCTACGACTCCTGCACCAGCTTCCACCTGGCCGAGTACCGGATACCCGCGCCGCTGGTGGCGGTCGGCAGGCCCGGCCCCGGCGGCTGGGAGACGGTGACGGAGGTCTCCATCGACTCCGCCCGCTTCGACGAGCTGGGCCACGACTTCGAGCGGGACCGCCCGGTCGTCCGGGGCCGGGTCGGGGCGGCCGAGGCCAGGCTGTTCCCGGTCGCGGACGCGGTGGCCTACGCCGAGCGCTGGCTGGCGCTGCACCGGCCCCGCGAGGCCGGTTTCGAGCACCCCCGCGCCTGAGCACCGCCATGCCTCCCTAGACTCTGTCCCCATGCGAAGTGACCCCGTGGTCCAGGTCCGGGCCCTGGTGAAGCGGTACGGCCGGAAGACCGCGGTGGACGGCCTCGACCTGGAGGCCCGGCCGGGCGTGACCGCCGTGCTCGGCCCCAACGGCGCCGGGAAGACGACCACGGTCGAGACCTGCGAGGGATACCGCAGGCCGGACTCCGGCACCGTGCGCGTCCTCGGCCTCGACCCGCTGCGGGACGCGGCCGCGCTGCGCCCCCGCGTCGGCGTGATGCTGCAGTCCGGCGGCGTCTACTCGGGCGCCCGCGCCGAGGAGATGCTGCGCCACGTGGCCCGGCTGCACGCGCACCCGCTGGACGTGGACGCGCTGATCGAGCGCCTCGGCCTCGACTCCTGCGGCCGGACCTCCTACCGGCGGCTGTCCGGCGGCCAGCAGCAGCGCCTCGCGCTCGCCATGGCCGTGGTCGGCCGGCCCGAGCTGGTCTTCCTGGACGAGCCCACCGCCGGCCTAGACCCGCAGGCCCGCCGCGCCACCTGGGACCTCGTACGGGACCTGCGCGCCGACGGCGTCTCGGTGATCCTCACCACGCACCACATGGACGAGGCCGAGCAGCTCGCCGACGACGTGGCGATCATCGACGGCGGCCGGGTCGTCACCCAGGGCTCCCCCGACGAGCTGTGCCGGGGCGGCGCCGAGAACACCCTGCGCTTCAGCGGGCGGCCCGGCCTGGACGTCGCCTCACTGCTCAAGGCGCTGCCGGCGGACTGCACGGCCGACGAGCTGACGCCCGGCGGCTACCGGGTGACCGGCAAGATAGACCCGCAGCTGCTCGCCACGGTGACCTCCTGGTGCGCGCAGCACGGGGTGATGCCGGACCGGATCGCGGTGGAGCGGCACACCCTCGAAGACGTCTTCCTCGAGCTCACCGGCAAGGAGCTGCGCTCATGACGACCGCGCCGGGCACGTACGCCCCCAGGCCCGGGGCGGCGCCGCTGGCCCGCATGATCGCCGCGCAGGCCGCGCTGGAGACGCGGATGCTGCTGCGCAACGGCGAGCAGCTGCTGCTCACCGTGGTCATCCCGACCCTGCTGCTGGTGCTCTTCAGCTCGGTGGACATCGTGGACACCGGGTCCGGCGAGGCGGTGGACTTCCTCACCCCCGGCATCCTGGCGCTCGCCGTGATGTCCACGGCGTTCACCGGCCAGGCCATCGCCACCGGCTTCGAGCGCCGCTACGGCGTGCTGAAGCGGCTGGCCTCCTCGCCGCTGCCGCGCTGGGGCCTGATGACCGCGAAGACCGCCGCGGTGCTGGTCACCGAGGTGCTCCAGGTGGTCCTGCTGACCGTCATCGCCTTCGCGCTGGGCTGGTCCCCGCACGGCAACCCGGCCGCCGTGCTGCTCCTGCTGGTGCTGGGCACGGCCGCGTTCTCCGGGCTCGGGCTGCTGATGGCGGGCACGCTGAAGGCGGAGGCGACGCTCGCGGCCGCCAACCTGGTGTTCCTGCTGCTGCTGGTGGGCGGCGGGGTGATCGTGCCTCTGGAGAAGTTCGGCTCCGCCGGGCAGCACGTCCTCGGCCTGCTGCCGATCTCCGCGCTCTCCGACGGCCTGCGGGACGTGCTCCAGCACGGCGCCGGAATGCCGTGGGGCGACCTCGCGATCCTCGCGGTGTGGGCGGTCGTGGGGCTCGCGGCGGCGGGCAGGTTCTTCCGCTGGGAGTAGGCCCCCGGCGGCCGGACCCGACGGCTCGGGCGGACCCCTCGTGAAAGCGTGCACAAGCGCGCGCCTTACGATGGTGCGCGTGCCAAAGCTGACCCCCGCCGACGCCGCAGCGGCTCTCCGCAATCCGCTCGCCTTCATCGCCGACCGCTGGACCCCGGACCCCCGGACCGTCCGCCGGGCCGCGCTCGCCGCACTCGTGATGTCGGTGGTCATCGTGGTCACCGGCGGCGCGGTGCGCCTGACCGGCTCGGGCCTCGGCTGCCCGACCTGGCCCTCCTGCACCCACGACTCGCTGACCACCACCCGCGAGATGGGTCTGCACGGTGTCATCGAGTTCGGCAACCGCATGCTGACGTACGTGCTCTGCGCGGCCGTCGGCTGGGCGATCATCGCCGCCCGCTCGCAGAAGCCGTGGCGGCGGAGCCTGACCCGGCTGGGCTGGGCGCAGTTCTGGGTGGTCATGGGCAACGCCGTGCTCGGCGGCATCGTGGTGCTGGTCGGCCTGAACCCGTACACCGTGGCGGCGCACTTCCTGCTGTCCACGGCGCTGATCACGGTGGCGACCGTGATGTGGCAGCGCACGCGGGAGGGTGACGGCGAGCCGCGTCCGCTGGTCGGCGGGGCGGTGCGGCAGCTCGTGTGGTTCCTGGTGGCCGCGGCCGTGCTGCTGATCGCGGTCGGCACGGTGGTGACCGGCGCCGGTCCGCACGCGGGCGACTCCTCCGAGGTCGCGCGCATCCCGCTGGACTGGGAGATGATCGCCAAGCTGCACGCGGTGCTGGCGTGGATCGTGGTGACGCTGACCTTCGCCCTGTGGTTCGTCCTCAAGGCGGTGGACGCCCCGAAGGGCCCCCTGTCCCGCACCCGCGACCTGTTCCTGATCCTGCTGGGCCAGGGGCTCGTGGGCTACATCCAGTACTTCACCCACCTCCCCGAGGCCCTGGTGGCCCTCCATATGCTCGGCTCCTGCCTCATGTGGATCGCCACACTGCGCGTCCTCCTCGCGCTCCGCGAGCGCCCCGAGGCCGTGGCGTCCGTGCCCGCTCCGTCGGCCGAGGTCTCGGTGGGCACGCCCGCCTGACTCAGCGGTACCCGGTCACCAGGGCGTCGATGGCCGGGCCCAGATACGCCCGGGTGAGCCGGGCCCGGCGGTCCGGCGAGGGCCCCGGCCCGTGTTCGCCGTAGCGCCGCCGGGTGATGTCCTCGACGACCGCGCCCGGCGCCCCGAGCGCGGGCAGCTCGGTGAGCGCCTGCCGCTTGGAGATCAGCCGTCCCTCGCGCAGGGTCACGGTGGCGCGGGCGAAGGTCAGCAGGCCGAGGTCCACCCAGACGTCCTCCCGCCACAGCCGCTCCCGGTCGACGGCCGGGCGCCAGAAGTCCCGCTGGTCGGCGACGACGAAGTCACGCAGCTCCCGGTCCGGCACCTGGGGCAGGTAGGCGGCGGGCGGCGCCCCGCACAGCACTCTCCCGAACGTGTGCAGTTCGCTCCGGGTCACCGGGGTGACCGGGCGGCGCATGGTCCGGCCGTGCGCCCAGGTCGGGTGCGGCGTCGCCGGGTCGGCCGCGGTGGACGGCGTCAGGTAGGAGCAGTGCAGCTTGCCGGCGAGCGGTTCGGCGCGCAGCCGCCGGTGCAGCACGATCAGCCGGCGCAAGTCGGCCAGGGTCGGCGGGGCGGGCAGGACCGCGATCAGGTCGAGGTCGCTGCGGCCCTCCTGGTAGTCCCCGCCGCCCAGCGAGCCGTGGGCCCAGACGGCGAGAGGGCCGAAGGGGGCCAGGTCGTCCAGGAAGCGGGCGAGGAGCGCTTCGGTCGGCATGAGGTGAGTGTCGGGGTCAGGCGGCCGCTCGTACAGACTCAGCGCAGCCCGTACACCCGGTGGGCGTTCTCCGCCGCCAGGAGGTGGGCCACGCGCCGGGCGTCCGACGGGGACCAGGCGCCCTCGCCGACCCAGGCGCCCAGCACCCGGTCGAGGGCCTCCCGGAAGAGGTGGGCGCCGACGACGTGCAGCTCGGGGAGGGACTGGGCGCCGGTGGAGAAGAGGATCTTGCCGAAGGGGGCGAGCTCCAGCATGTCCGCGAGCACGGCGGCCGCGCGGGCTCCGGTACGGGCGAGGGCGGCGCCGGAGTCGGCGTAGACGTGCGGGTGGGCGGCGGCCAGGCGGGCGGCGTGGCGGTGGTGGAAGTGGCCCGGGATCAGCACCAGGTCGGTGCCCAGACCCGCGGTGGCCCGTACGAAGCCGGTGAGCGGGGCGGGGTCGGTGCGCGCGCCGGGCTCCTCGGGGCCGGCGTGCAGCTGGAGCGGGCGTCCGGTGGCGGCCGCGACCCACAGCAGATGGCCCAGCAGTACGGGGTCGGTCAGCTCCTCCCCGACCCGCCGCGCGGCCAGCCAGCGGGCTGCGGCGCCCCGTACCGCGCCGGGGCCCGGGGGTTCGGGGGCGAGGGCCGGGCCGCCGTCGGCCGGGGAGGGCGCGGCGGCGAAGGCGACGGCGTGCGCGGCGGCCCCGTGCACCGACTCGGCCAGATTGGCGAGGAACGAGGCGACCGTCCCGGAGGTGTCGGCGACCTGCTGGGCCAGCGGTTCGAGCCGGACCACCTCCCGGGCCTCGGCGTCCCCGGCGGCGGCCATCTCCTCGGGCCCGGTGAGATCGTCCGGCAGGCCGCTGGAGACCAGGTAGGTCGTGATCCCGGACCCCCGCAGGAGCCTGCGCCCCGCCTCCAGCACCCCCAGCTCCCGGCGCCGGGCCAGATAGCGCGCGGGCGGGCAGTGCGGCTCCAGACCGAGCAGCGGGGGACACCACCGCCGCACCGCGAACCCCGTCTGCGTGTCGAACAGCGTGGTCCCCGGTGCGGCCGGCCCCTCACCCCGCCCCAGCCGCGCCTCGAACGTCCCGAGCCCCAGCTCGGTCCTGAGCACCCCATGGCAGTACTGATCCACGAGCGAAGGCGTGTCGATCATTCCGGCTCCCGGTGAGGACGCTGTTTCACACGTCCTAACGGCGCGAACCGGATTCAGGTGGCGCGGGCCGGCCTCCGGGGGCGCGCAGGGCCTGTCCGGTCCGCGGCTCCGGGACTCAGATCTGGATGCCGGCCATCCGCTTCCACTCGTACGCGGACGTGCTGATCTTCGCCGCGAACTCGCCGTCGAAGCTCTCCTGGAGCGCGACGCCGGCCTTCTCCACCGCCTGCCGGGCGATCTCGACGCTGGGCGCCACCAGGTTCCCCCACTCCCCGTCCTCACCCACGAGGGCGATGCGGGCCCCGCGCTCCCCCATGTACGCCACGTTTCCCTCGGCGCCGCCGTGCGCCTTGGCGAACGTACCGATCTGATGCGCGAGCCGCTTCACCTGGCGCTCGCTCTTCGCGTCAACCTGCTCCGTGTCAGCCATGACCAGGATGCTACCGACGAGTAGAGGAAACGGCGAAGGGAGGGTGCGTGGCCTTGACCACGCACCCTCCCTCGAAAGAACCGCCGGAAGAACGCTTATCGCAGGAAGGGGTCCACCGCGACGGCGACGAAGAGGATCGACACGTAGGTGATCGACCAGTGGAACAGCCGCATCTCCTTGAGCTTGCCCCCCGTCACCTCCGCCTTGGCCCGGTTCTGCAGGCCGTGCGCCTCCCAGAGCCAGAAGCCGCCGGACGCGAGGGCGACCACGGTGTAGAACCAGCCGGTGTACCCGAGCGGCTGGAGCAGCAGGGAGACCGCGACCATAACCCAGCTGTAGATGACGATCTGCCGGGCGACCACCTTGTTGGAGGCGATGACGGGCAGCATCGGCACGCCCACGCGGGCGTAGTCGTCCTTGACCTTCATGGACAGCGGCCAGTAGTGCGGCGGCGTCCAGAAGAACATGACGAGGAAGAGGATGACCGGCGCCCACGACATCGAGTTGGTGACCGAGGACCAGCCGATCAGCACCGGCAGGCAGCCCGCGATGCCGCCCCACACGATGTTCTGCGAGGTGCGCCGCTTGAGGATCATCGTGTAGACGACGACGTAGAAGAGGAGCGCACCGAGCGACAGCCACGCGGACAGCCAGTTGACGGTGAACCCGAACAGCAGCGTCGACACGACCGCGAGGGTGATGCCGAAGGCGAGGCACTCGCGCGGGCTGACCATGCCGGTCACCAGCGGCCGCTGCGAGGTGCGGTCCATCAGCGCGTCGATGTCCCGGTCGATGTACATGTTGAGCGCGTTCGCGCCGCCCGCGGAGAGGTAGCCGCCGACGCAGGTCAGCAGGACGAGACCGAGGTCGGGCACCCCCTGCTGGGCCAGGAACATCACCGGGACCGTGGTGATGAGCAGCAGCTCGATGATCCGCGGCTTGGTCAGCGCCACGAAGCCCTTGACACGGGCCCCGAACGGCCGGTCAGCCGGGTTCCGGCCCGCAGCGGGCCCACCCTCCCCCGGAGCCTTAAGGGCCTGGGAAGTGCCCCCAGGACGGGATTCGACGGCCGTCACGCACACCCCTGACAGAGACATCAAGCGAGCGTTCCCGTGTGAAAGCGGGGTAAAGGCTCGCGCGTACCACGCCACTTTAGACGTTGGCCATATCCGGTTTTTCGCCGGGGTCGGCTCATGTGGGCGACCCCTTCCCGGAACCGCCCGAACGAGGTCCTCCGGGGCTCGGTTGAGCACTCGGACGAGCGGCTCCGTATTCATGTGCCAAGCCGCTCCCGGCCCGGTCGGGAGGCGGATCGCATCGAGTCCCGGCAGTCTGGAATGACTCGAAAAAACGCACGTCCCCTCGGGGGTAGGCTCGACAACGGCCGGTGGACACCAGTGCACCGGCGGCCGGCGGGCGCCACGCGCCGCGAACCGGCGAACGACATGTGGAGAGGAGCCCTGACCCAGGGTGAGCACCAAGCCGACCACCACAGACCTTGAGTGGACCGACCTGGACCAGCGGGCCGTGGACACCGCCCGTGTTCTGGCCGCCGACGCCGTACAGAAGGTCGGCAACGGCCATCCCGGCACGGCGATGAGCCTGGCTCCGGCCGCCTACACCCTCTTCCAGAAGGTGATGCGGCACGACCCGGCCGACCCGCAGTGGGTGGGCCGCGACCGCTTCGTGCTGTCCGCCGGTCACTCGTCCCTGACCCTCTACACGCAGCTCTACCTGGCCGGCTTCGGCCTGGAGCTGGACGACCTGAAGTCCTTCCGCACCTGGGGCTCGAAGACCCCGGGGCACCCGGAGTACGGACACACCGAGGGCGTCGAGACCACCACCGGCCCGCTGGGCCAGGGTGTGGCCAACGCGGTGGGCATGGCGATGGCTTCCCGCTTCGAGCGCGGCCTCTTCGACCCGGACGCGCCCGAGGGCACGTCCCCGTTCGACCACTACATCTACTGCATCGCCGGTGACGGCTGCCTCCAGGAGGGCATCTCCTCCGAGGCGTCCTCCCTCGCGGGCCACCAGCAGCTCGGCAACCTCATCCTGCTGTGGGACGACAACCACATCTCGATCGAGGGCGACACCGAGACGGCCGTGTCCGAGGACACCATGAAGCGGTACGAGGCCTACGGCTGGCACGTCCAGCGCGTGGAGCCCAAGACCGACGGCGACCTCGACCCGGCGGCGATCTACGCGGCGATCGAGAAGGCCAAGGCGGTCACCGACCGGCCGTCCTTCATCGCCATGCGCTCGATCATCGCCTGGCCCGCCCCGAACGCGCAGGACACCGAGGCCGCGCACGGCTCGGCGCTCGGCGACGACGAGGTCGCGGCCACCAAGCGCGTCCTCGGCTTCGACGAGGCCCAGAGCTTCGCCGTCGCCGACGAGGTCCTGTCCCACACCCGCGGCGCCCTGGAGCGCGGCCGTCAGGCCAAGGCGGAGTGGGAGAAGGGCTTCCAGGTCTGGCGCGAGAACAACGCGGAGCGCGCGGCCGAGTTCGACCGCATCAGCGAGGGCGCCCTGCCCACCGGCTGGGAACTGAAGATCCCGGTCTTCGAGACCGGCAAGAGCGTGGCCACCCGTGCCGCCTCCGGCAAGGTCCTGCAGGCGCTCGGCCCGGTCATCCCCGAGCTGTGGGGCGGTTCCGCCGACCTCGCCGGGTCGAACAACACGACCATCGACAAGGACAGCTCCTTCCTCCCTGCGGGCAACCCGCTGCCGGAGGCCAACCCGTACGGCCGCACGATCCATTTCGGCATCCGCGAGTTCGCCATGGCCGCGGAGATGAACGGCATCACGCTGGCCGGCAACACCCGGGTCTACGGGGGCACGTTCCTCGTCTTCTCCGACTACATGCGCAACGCCGTGCGCCTGTCGGCCCTGATGCACCTGCCGGTGACGTACGTGTGGACGCACGACTCCATCGGTCTGGGCGAGGACGGCCCGACCCACCAGCCGGTCGAGCACCTGGCCGCGCTGCGCGCGATCCCCGGTCTGAACGTGGTCCGCCCGGCGGACGCCAACGAGACCGCCATCGCCTGGCGCGAGGTCATGAAGCGCTGGACCAAGGAGTTCGGCAAGGGCGCTCCGACCGGCCTGGTGCTCAGCCGCCAGGGCCTGCCGACGTACGAGCCGAACGAGGACGCCGCGCGCGGCGGCTACGTCCTGTTCGAGGCCGAGGGTGGCGAGCCCGAGGTCATCCTGATCGCCACCGGTTCCGAGGTGCACGTCGCCGTCGAGGCGCGCGAGCGGCTCCAGGCCGGGGGCGTGCCCACCCGCGTGGTCTCGATGCCGTCGGTCGAGTGGTTCGAGGAGCAGGACCAGGGGTACCGGGATTCCGTGCTGCCGCCGTCGGTCAAGGCCCGCGTCGCCGTCGAGGCGGGCATCGGCCTGACCTGGCACAAGTACGTGGGTGACGCCGGCCGCATCGTCTCCCTGGAGCACTTCGGCGCGTCCGCGGACGGCAAGGTCCTGTTCCGCGAGTACGGCTTCACTCCGGAGAACGTGGCCGACAAGGCGCGGGAATCCCTCGCCGCCGCGCAGCGCTGACGCCCGTAAACGACACGTAGGAGATGCAATTTCCATGACAGACGCACTCAAGCGCCTCTCCGAGGAAGGCGTGGCGATCTGGCTGGACGACCTGTCGCGCAAGCGGATCACGTCCGGCAACCTCGCCGAACTGATCGACCAGCAGCACGTCGTGGGCGTCACCACCAACCCCACCATCTTCCAGAAGGCCATCAGCAGCGGCGACGGCTACGAGCAGCAGCTCGCCGACCTGGCCGCGCGTGAGGTCACGGTCGAAGAGGCCATCCGCATGATCACGACGGCGGACGTCCGTGACGCCGCCGACATCCTGCGCCCGGTCTTCGACGCCACCGGCGGCAAGGACGGCCGGGTCTCCATCGAGGTCGACCCGCGGCTCGCGCACAACACGCGCGCCACGGTCGCCGAGGCCCGTCAGCTCGCCTGGCTGGTGGACCGCCCGAACACCCTGATCAAGATCCCGGCGACCGAGGCGGGTCTGCCGGCCATCGCGGAGACGATCGGCAACGGCATCAGCGTCAACGTCACGCTGATCTTCTCCCTGGAGCGCTACCGCGCGGTCATGGACGCGTACCTGACCGGCCTGGAGAAGGCCAAGGAGCGCGGCCTGGACCTGTCGAAGATCCACTCGGTGGCGTCCTTCTTCGTGTCCCGTGTGGACTCCGAGATCGACAAGCGGCTGAAGGCGGTCGGCACCGACGAGGCCAAGGCCCTGCTCGGCAAGGCCGCCGTCGCCAACGCGCGCCTCGCCTACCAGGCGTACGAGGAGGTCTTCTCCTCGGACCGCTGGAAGGCGCTGGAGAAGGCGGGCGCCAACAGGCAGCGCCCGCTGTGGGCGTCGACCGGTGTGAAGGACCCGGCGTACTCCGACACGATGTACGTCACCGACCTGGTCGCGCCGAACACGGTCAACACCATGCCGGAGGCGACTCTGGAGGCGACCGAGGACCACGGTGAGATCACCGGCGACACGGTGTCCGGCACCTACGAGCAGGCCCGCGCCGACCTCGACGCGATCGAGGCCCTCGGCATCGCCTACGACGACGTCGTCCAGGTGCTGGAGGACGAGGGCGTGGACAAGTTCGAGGGTTCCTGGAACGACCTGCTCAAGTCGACCGAGGCGGAGCTGAAGCGCCTCGCCCCCTCGGAGGGCTGATTTGTCACCCCTCAACGGTTCCGGAGCGAACCCGCTTCGTGATCCCGCGGACCGACGGCTCCCGCGCATCGCGGGGCCGTCGGGCCTGGTGATCTTCGGCGTCACCGGCGACCTCTCGCGCAAGAAGCTCATGCCCGCCGTCTACGACCTCGCCAACCGCGGTCTGCTGCCGCCGGGCTTCTCCCTGGTGGGCTTCGCCCGCCGCGACTGGGAGCACGAGGACTTCGCGCAGGTCGTCCACGACGCGGTCAAGGAACACGCCCGTACGCCGTTCCGCGAGGAGGTCTGGCAGCAGCTCATCCAGGGGATGCGCTTCGTCCAGGGCACCTTCGACGACGACGAGTCCTTCGAGCGGCTGCGCACGACCATCGCCGAGCTGGACAAGGCACAGGGCACGGGCGGCAACTTCGCCTTCTACCTGTCGGTGCCGCCCAGCTCCTTCCCGGTGGTCATCCAGCAGCTCAAGAAGCACGGCCTGACCGATCAGAGCGGTGGCTCCTGGCGGCGCGCGGTCATCGAGAAGCCGTTCGGCCACGACCTGGAGTCCGCCGAGGACCTCAACAAGGTCGTGCACGAGGTGTTCGAGCCGGACCAGGTGTTCCGGATCGACCACTACCTGGGCAAGGAGACCGTCCAGAACATCCTGGCGCTCCGCTTCGCCAACCAGATGTTCGAGCCGATCTGGAACCGGTCCTACGTGGACCACGTGCAGATCACGATGGCCGAGGACATCGGCGTCGGCGGCCGCGCCGGGTACTACGACGGCATCGGCGCCGCGCGTGACGTGATCCAGAACCACCTGCTCCAGCTGCTCGCGCTCACCGCGATGGAGGAGCCCTCCTCCTTCGACGCGGACGCGCTGGCGGCGGAGAAGACCAAGGTGCTCGGTGCCGTACGGCTGCCGAAGGACCTGGGCACGGACACCGTGCGCGGCCAGTACGCGGACGGCTGGCAGGGCGGCGAGAAGGTCACCGGCTACCTCCAGGAAGACGGCATCGACCCCAAGTCGAAGACCGACACCTACGCGGCGCTGAAGCTGGAGATCGACAACCGCCGCTGGGCGGGCGTCCCCTTCTACCTGCGCACCGGCAAGCGGCTGGGCCGCCGGGTCACCGAGATCGCGGTGGTCTTCCAGCGGGCTCCGCACTCCCCGTTCGACCACACGGCGACCGAGGAGCTGGGCCAGAACGCGATCGTCATCCGGGTCCAGCCCGACGAGGGCATCACGGTCCGCTTCGGCTCCAAGGTGCCGGGCACCTCCATGGAGATCCGGGACGTGTCGATGGACTTCGCCTACGGCGAGTCCTTCACCGAGTCCAGCCCCGAGGCGTACGAGCGGCTCATCCTGGACGTGCTGCTCGGCGACGCCAACCTCTTCCCGCGCACGGAGGAGGTCGAGCTGTCCTGGAAGATCCTCGACCCGGTCGAGCGGTACTGGGACGAGCACGGGCGGCCCGCGCAGTACAAGTCGGGCACCTGGGGCCCGGCCGAGGCCGACGAGATGCTCGCACGAGACGGACGGAGCTGGCGCCGGCCATGAAGATAGACCTGACCGACACCACCGCCGGTGAGATCAACAAGGCGCTGATCGAGGGCCGCCGCGCCATCGGCACGCCCGCCGTGGGCATGGTGCTGACCCTCGTCATCGTCACCGACGAGGAGAACGCCTACGACGCCCTGCGCGCGGCGAGCGACGCGTCCCGCGAGCACCCCTCGCGCACGCTGGTCGTCATCCGCCGTGTCTCGCGCACCCCGCGCGACCGCACCAGCTCCCGGCTGGACGCGGAGGTGCGGGTGGGCGCCGAGGCGGGCACCGGCGAGACGGTCGTGCTGCGGATGTACGGCGAGGTCTCCGACCACGCCGACTCGGTGGTGCTGCCGCTGCTGCTGCCGGACGCGCCCGTGGTGGTCTGGTGGCCGGTGAACTCCCCGCTGGACCCGGCCAAGGACCCGCTGGGCGCGCTCGCGCAGCGCAGGGTCACCGACACCTACGCCGCCGAGCAGCCGGTGCGTGACCTGGCCGCGCGTGCCGAGACGTACGCGCCGGGCGACACCGACCTGGCCTGGACCCGGATCACGCCGTGGCGTTCGATGCTGGCGGCGGCCCTGGACCAGGTGGACTGCGAGGTGCGGTCCGTCGAGGTCGAGGGCGAGGAGTTCAACCCGAGCTGCGAGCTGCTGGCCATGTGGCTGGCGGACCGGCTCGGTGTGCCGGTCGCCCGGTCGCTGTCCTCGGGACCGGGGCTGACGGCCGTCCGCATGGAGACCTCGTGCGGACCGGTCGTGCTGGACCGGGCGGACGGTTCGCTGGCGAACCTGTCCGTCAAGGGCCAGCCCGCCCGCGCGGTGGCGCTCCAGCGGCGGGACACCGCCGAGCTGATCGCGGAGGAACTGCGCCGGCTCGACCCGGACGACACCTACGCGGCGGCCCTGCGCTACGGCGTGGAGCGGCTCACGACGGCCGCCGACGCGGCGGCGGCGCTGGGCGGCACGGCGGTGGAGCCCACGAAGGAAGCCACGGCGGAGGCCGCGGAGGAAGCCGCGGCGGACGAGGTCGCCGCCGAGGTGGCCGCGGCCGAGTCCGAGGCGGGCACCGAGGAGGGCGCGGCCGAGCGGCCGACCCCGAACTCCCTCGCGAGGAAGGCGGCGTCGAAGTGAGCACTCCGCAACTGGTCGTGCACCGCGACAAGGAACTGATGGCCGAGGCCGCCGCGGCCCGGCTGATCACGAAGATCGTGGACGCGCAGGCGTCGCGCGGTCATGCCTCGGTGGTCCTCACCGGTGGCCGCAACGGCAACGGTCTGCTGGCCGCGCTGGCCAAGGCGCCCGCGCGGGACGCGATCGACTGGGGCCGCCTGGACCTGTGGTGGGGCGACGAGCGCTACCTCCCCGAGGGCGACCCGGACCGCAACTACACGCAGGCCCGCGAGGCCCTGCTCGACTCCGTACCGCTGGACCCGGCGCGCGTGCACCCGATGCCCGCCTCCGACGGGCCCTACGGCGCGGACGTGGACGCGGCGGCCGGTGCGTACGCGGCGGAGCTGGCCAAGGCCGCCGGTCCGGAGGACCACGCCGAGGTCCCGGAGTTCGACGTGCTGCTGCTGGGCGTCGGCCCGGACACGCATGTGGCGTCGCTCTTCCCGGAGCTGCCCGCGGTACGGGAGACCGAGCGCACGGTGGTGGGTGTGCACGGCGCGCCCAAGCCGCCGCCGACCCGTGTCTCCCTGACGCTGCCCGCGATCCGCGCGGCGCGTGAGGTGTGGCTGCTGGCGGCGGGCGAGGACAAGGCCGAGGCGGTGGCGATAGCGCTGTCCGGCGCGGGCGAGGTGCAGGCCCCGGCGGCCGGTGCCCAGGGCCGGGCGCGGACGCTGTGGCTGCTGGACTCGGCGGCGGCGTCCGATCTGCCGCGGTCGATGTATCCGCCGGCCTCTCCGTGAGCTGACCGACTGCCGGAAGGGCGGCGGGGACTTCGGTTCCCCGCCGCCCTTTCCGTGTGTCCGGTGCCGGCTCAGCCGCCCATCTCGCGGTACTCGGCGACCAGCGCCCGGGTCGACGGGTCGAGACCGGGCACGTCCGCGCCCTCCGTCAGGGCGGGCTCGATGCGCTTGGCGAGGACCTTGCCCAGCTCGACGCCCCACTGGTCGAAGGAGTCGATGTTCCAGACCGCGCCCTGGACGAACACCTTCTGTTCGTAGAGGGCGATGAGCTGGCCGAGCACCGACGGGGTCAGCTCGGGGGCCAGGATCGTGGTCGTCGGCCGGTCACCCTGGAAGGTCTTGTGCGGGACCAGTTCCTCCGGCACCCCTTCCTCGCGGACCTCTTCCTCGGTCTTGCCGAAGGCGAGGGCCTGGGTCTGGGCGAAGAAGTTGGCCATCAACAGGTCGTGCTGGGCCTTGAGTTCGTCACTCAGCTCGTCCACCGGACGCGCGAAGCCGATGAAGTCGGCCGGGATCAGCTTCGTGCCCTGGTGGATCAACTGGTAGTAGGCGTGCTGCCCGTTGGTGCCGGGCGTGCCCCACAC
>NZ_JBEYXQ010000018.1:0-127344 GCF_040645115.1 Streptomyces sp. NPDC046860
ACTTCATCCGCACCATGGAGCGCTTGAAGACTGGGCTCGCGACCCAGGCCAACGCCTTCGACAAGCTCCGCGCGATCCTCCTCGGCCTCGGCTGCGCCATCGGCCTCGATCGTGTTCCCACCCGCACCACCCGTGCGGGACGCGTTGTCGGGTGCGGGAGCCGCCTGCGGGGGCGTGACGCCGTCGGCGGCTTCCGGGGCGGGGGTGGGCTCCGGGGTGGCGGCCTGCTCCGGCTCGGCTTCGGCCAGCGGTTCGGCGGTGACCTCCGGGGCGGGGGTGGGCTCCGGGGTGGCTTCCTGCGTCGGTTCGGCCGTGACCTCGGGGGTGGGCTCCGGCTCGGCGGTGGCTTCCGGGGTGACCTCCGGCGCCGGCTCGGCCGTGGCCTCCGGCTCGGCTTCCTGCGTCGGCTCTGCCGTGACCTCGGGGGTCGGGTCCGGGGTCGTCAGTGCGTCCGCGGTCGGCTCCGTGGCCTGCTCGGGGATGGCCGGCTGGTCGGCCTCCGCCTCGGGCAGGGGCTCGGTGCGCTGCTGCGGTACCAGTACCTCCGCGTCCGCCTCGGGGGTGGACGGCTCCACGTCGAGGATGGACGGCTCCAGCGTCAGGGGGGCCGGCTCCACCTCGGCCTCCGGCGCGGTCTCCGTCTCGGCCGGCGCTTCCGCCGTGGCGAGGGGCTCCGGCTCGGCCGCCTTCTCCGCCTGCGGAGCCTCGGTCTCGGCCTCCGTGACCTCCGCCTCCGGCGCGACTGTCTCTGCCTGCGGAGTTTCCTCCTCGGCCGTCGTGACATCCGCCTTCGGCGCGACCGGCTCTGCCTGCGGAGTCTCCTCCTCGGCCTCAGCGACCTCCGCCTCCGGCGTGACCGGCTCTGCCTGCGGAGTTTCCTCCTCGGCCGTCGTGACGTTCGCCTCAGCCTCCGCGGCATCCGCCTCCGGCGTGACCCGCTCCGCGGTATCCGCCTCCGGCGTGACCCGCTCCGCGGTATCCGCCTCCGGTGTCACCGGTTCCGGCTGCGGAGTCTCCACCTCGGCCTGCGGGTGTGCCTGGTCGGCTTCCGTGGGCTGTGCCTGGTCCCGGGTGGTGGCCTGCTGGGCCGGTACCCGGGGGGTGTCGAAGGCTGCTGCCACCAGGTCGTGTTCCTGGCGGGGGGTGGGGAGTTGGTCCGCACTCTCCGCCTCGGCGGGACGCTCTTTGCGTCCTCGGCCGAACGCGTTCCGCAGGAGAGTGAGAATGCCCATGTGCGCACCCCTTCGCGTGAGTTGTCGCCGTAGATCCCTGGCCAGGACGGCCACGTTAGGTTAGCGGCCCGTCAGTGCGGTGTGGCGATGGCTCTCGCGGCCGCCACTTCTTGTCGTACCGGTTCCAGCACGCTGCCCGCCGGGCCGGTCAGGTGGGTGGGGAAGGCGACGAGGGTGTCGGCCTCCCGGACCCCCTCGGCCAATTCACCTAGTTGGCGGACCACTTGGTCGATCTCGGCCGAGGAGGGAGGGGGTGCGCCGTGGTGGACGCGGACGCGTGCCGCGGTCGTGGCGTCGACGATCCGTTCCACGGCGACCACCAGCGGCCACCATGCCGCAGCGCGCCGCCCGGTGGGCGGTGGTTCGGTCAGCGCGCGCTGGAATTCCGTCCGGATGGTGGACAGGTCGCGGTAGAGGCGGCGCCGCATGCGGGCGCGGAGCGCGGGGTCGGTGCCGGTGGCGAACGCGGTGGCCACGTAGGCCGCCGTGTCCTCGACCGCGTCGGCGAGCCGGTCGCCGACGCGGGTGTGCCAGCTCTCCGGCCAGAGGAGGTACCCCGCGACCAGCGCGATCCCGCAGCCCATGAGGGAGTCCAGCAGCCGGGGCAGCAGCAGGCCGGTGCCCTGGCGGTTGAGGATGTCGGAGACGAGGAGGATCACCGGCGTGATCGCTGCGGTCTGGAAGCCGTAGCCGCGCGGGGTGAGCGCGGGGACGAGCGGCGCGAGCAGCATCATCACCGGCACGTCCCACCAGCCGATCGGCACCTCCGCCAGTACCGCCGCGGCCACCACCAGGCCGACGACCGTGCCGAGCGCGCGCAGCAGGGCGCGGGAGAAGACCGAGCCGAAGTCGGGCTTGAGGACGAAGGTGATGGTCAGCGCGACCCAGTAGGAGCGGGGTACCGGGACGAGGGAGACGAGGGCCTGCGCGATGCCGATGCAGACGGCGAGGCGGAGCCCGTAGCGCCAGGAGCCCGCCGACAGCATCGCGTCCCGCGCGGCGCGGGCGGTGCGTACGTGCAGGGCGACGGTGCGTTCGTCGATGCCGCGCGGGTCCACCGAGGGTGAGGTGACCACCTCGGCGGTGTGCCGCAGCGCGTGGTCGACGGCGCGCTCGGTCTCGGTGAGGGCGAGCGGGAGCCCCGGCGGGCGCAGGCGGGCCGTGTCGCCGGTCTCGACGGCGCCGGCCAGTTCCCGTACCGCCTCCGGGACCTGCGGCGGGAGCGGGCGGCCGGTGAGATGGACGGCGGGGGCGGCCTCGATGATCGGGACGGTGGCGTTCAACTGCGCGAGCAGCCGCGTCAGTTCCTCGCTGCGGCCGTGGTGTCTGGCCCGGTGCCCCAGGATCAGGTCGTACGCCTGGTTCAGCGAGCGGGTGACGTCGAATCGGGCGGTGATGTAGCGGTCCTCGTCGCCGCACGCGGCCAGCAGGTCGGCCACCCTGCGGTAGGCGTTGGCCACCGACGCCCGCTCGGGCACCCCGGCCCGTAGCGGCCATGCCAGCAGGGCGAGGGCCAGCACCAGCAGCCCGCCCCCGGTCATCAGCAGCGGTGCCAGCCACCAGGGGTGCGGCAGCGGGAGTCCGGCGCCGACGACGCAGTTGAGCAGGAGCAGCAGCCCGGACACGGAGGCCACCGCGCCGATGGTCGAGATCATCCCGGAGACCAGCGCGACCCCGGTCACCACGGCGACGGCGTACCAGCCCTGGCCGAAGACGAGCTGGCCGAGGATGACGCCCGCGGCGCCGGTGAGCTGGGGGATGCCGATGGTGATGACGCGCATCCGGTAGGCGTCGGCGGTGTCGCCGATGACGCCGTTCAGGGCGCCCATGGAGGCGAGCGCGCCCAGCTCGGGCCGGCCCGCCGCCAGTCCGATCGCCAGGGGCAGGGACATGGCGATCGAGGCACGTGCGACGGCGGCCCAGTTGACGGGTGCGGGCTGCGGGCGGAGGTTCCGGACCAGCCAGTCGGGCGGGGTGAGGCCGATGCGGAACTCTCGGGGCATGCGCCCATTATGGTTGTTTGGTCCGTTCCCGGTGGGCCGGTGCCGGACCGGCGCGCGCCGTCCGCCGGGCGGGGTGACTTCAGACGCGCGCCCGGGTCCGCGCGGGTGTCCCGGCCGGCCCGGACTCGTCCGTGCCCCTGCGCCGGGCCGAGCGGCGGCGGGTGAGCCACGCGGTCAGGGCGACCGTGAGGCCGAGCAGGAGCAGCAGCCAGGAGACGGTGCGCAGGCCCGAGGTGAGGGCGTCGTACACCGCGGCGGCCACCGGGTGCGGCACGTCGGCCGGGAGGTCGGCCAGGGTGAGCGCGCGGCCCGCGGTGAGGGCGAGCCCGAGCAGCCCGCCCCCGATCGCGGTGCCCAGCGCGGTGGCGACCACGGCGCGGCGGCGGCGCACCGCGAGCGCGATCCCGGCGGCGGCGAACACGACGGCTGCCACCGGCAGCCACAGACCGGCGACTTCGAGCATGTGGAATCCCTTGCGGTACCGGGTCAGCTCACCCGCCGGGAGCACCGGCACCTCGGTGTGGCGGACCGGGATGCGGGCGGCGAGCGGTACGTGGTCCTCGGCGAGCTGTGCCTTGACCTGCGCGGTGACCGGGGCGAGGTCGACGGTGACCGGGCGCGGGGCGCCGTCCACCGGGGCTTCTTCGCGCAGGGCGCGCAGCACGGCGTCGTGGGTGACCCGGTTGCCGGTGTCCCAGGCGAGGCGGAAGGCGCGGGTGTGGGTGAAGGAGCGCACCGCGTCCCGGACGAAGGGGCCCACCGAGCCGCGTACCGGCGTCATGTCCGCCCGCTGGTCCACCTCGCGCAGGATGCCGTCGCCGACCGTCTGCGCGACGGCGTCCCGCACGGCCGGTTCGGCGGCGAGCGGTGCCATCGTGGTGACGTACCGGCCCGTGTCGGTGAGCGTGTACGCAGCCCAGGCCGCCGGCGCGCCGAAGGGCACGAGGAGGCAGGACAGGGCGATCAGCGCGGCCGACAGGGCACTCCTCAGACGGGGGTGCACGCCTTCAAGGCAAGTCCCGCCGGGCCCGGTCCGCGAGCGGTGGGGGTGCGTTCGGGGGACAGGCCCTTAGGGCCTGTCTTCCGGATCTTGCCGGGGTCGCGGGCCCTGGCACGCACGTCTGCGGCGTTGTCGTCGGTTGCCGACGCTCCGCGTCGACTCCCTCCTCCGCCTTGCAGCCGCACGCACCAGACCCCGCTCGGGTCGGCCCGAAGGGCGCCGTCGGCCCGAGCCGGCCTGATCCGGAAGAAAGACCCTAGTGGACGCGGTGTCCCACGGCGTCCTCGCGGGTGTAGAAGCGGTAGAAGAACACGATGAACGTCACCGCGGCCACCAGCAGGGGGATGCCGACGGAGCGGACCATCGAGGCTCCCGCCTGGTTGTAGAGGAAGCCGAAGGAGACGCCCACGAACACCGCCCACAGCAGCGCGTGCAGTTCGCGGCGCAGCCTGGGCGCGACGGTCAGCACGCCGTAGAGCACGACCGCGAAGACCAGGGCGGTGAGGAAGCCGAAGAGCAGGTTCCAGCCCGTGACGGGACCGCCGGAGCGCCGGTTGGCGGCCGCCCAGTAGCCGTAGACCAGCGCCAGCAGCACCGGTACCGCGATCCTCGCCATGCGGTGGGTGCGGGCGTCGAAGACGTCGGGGGGCGGGCCCGCCAGGGCCGGGGTGTCCTTACGGCCGCCCCGGGGCAGCGCACCGGACGCGGATGCCGCGTGAGCCATGAGAGCGCTCCTCTCTCGCCGCTTCGGGCCGCTGGCCGCCGCCCTCGCCTTCCAGGGCACACCTGCGGCGACGGCGCGGCAACTCGGCCGGGTGGGTGACCCGGGCCCGGATGCGGCCGGAATCGGTCCGTGGTCCCCTGAGGTTTCCGTGGTCCCCTGAGGTTTCCGGGGATGGCGGCCCGCGGCCGGCATCGCGGTCCGGGGACGGAGAGACGCGCGGTCTCGGGACGGAGATGGGGCTCGTGACCGAGATGGAGTACCGGCGCCGGCGCGAGCGGCGGGTCCTCGGCCCCGGCACGTCCTGGCTCGTTCCGCTGGTGCTGCTGGCGGCCATCGTGACCGTGGACTTCGAGTCCGGGGAGAGTTTCCGGATCGTCTCCTGGATCATCCTGGTCCCGAGCATCGCCGCCGCCGTCTGCGGGGTCGGCCCGACCATCACGTTCGCCCTGCTGTCCCTCGTCACCTACCTCGCCGTGGACACCGCCTACCCCGAGCGGTACCGGGCGGGCACCGCCGACTTCGTGCTGGTCGCGCTCGGCGGGGCGCTCGCCGTGATCGCCTCCGTGGTGCGTTCGCGCTGGGAGCGGCGGGGCCTGCACATGCGGGACATCGCCGAGACCACCCGCCGTACCGTGCTGCGGCCGCTGCCGCCGAACTGGGCCGGACTGGAGCACGCGGGCGTGTATCTGGCCGCCGACGTGGACGCGCGGGTGGGCGGCGACTTCTACGACATCCAGCCCAGCCCGCACGGCACCCGGGTGCTCCTCGGTGACGTGCAGGGCAAGGGGCTCGGCGCGGTGGAGACCGCGGCCGCGCTGCTCGGCAGCTTCCGGGAGGCCGCCTACCACGAGCCCGATCTGGTGACCGTCGCCGACCGGCTGGAGGTGCGGATGTGCCGCCACCGGGGGCACTCCGCCGCGCTCGGCCGGTACGACGGCGACCGGTTCGCCACCGCGCTGCTGCTCGCCTTCCCGGCGGACGCCCCGGACACCGTCGAGCTGATCAACTTCGGGCACGAGCCGCCGCTCGCCGTCGGCCCGCGCGGGGTGCGCCCGCTGCTCGGCGGGGGGCGGTTGCCGATCGGCTTCGGGGACCTGACGGGTGACGGGGCGCCCGGGGAGCGGGCGGGCCCGCCCGTCGGCCGGGAGCGGCTGGAGACGGACGAGACGCTGCTGATGGTGACGGACGGCGTGACGGAGGCCCGCGACCGCGCCGACGCCTACTACCCGCTGCCGCGCGAGGTGGCGCGGGCCGTGGCCGAGGACCCGGGGCGGGCCGCGCCGCGGCGGCTGGTGCGCATGGTGCGGGAGGGGGTGCTGCGGCACACCCACGGCAGGCTCGGCGACGACACCACCGCCTTCGCGGTCCGGCGGCTGCCCGAGCCCCCTCCCGGGCGGGCGCCCGCGTCCACGACCGGGCGACCTTCGCCCTCCTGACCCCCGCGTGTCCGTGTCCAGCGGTTACGGTGCAGGCTGGCCGGTGAACCACAGGGGGAGGGGAGGCGCGATGCCCGGAACCGTGCTGCTGCTCGCGGCCGCGCCGCTGGGCCGGGGCCGTCTGGTGGACGCGGCGGCCGTGCTGCCGGTGCTGGGCGCCGTCGCGCCATCGGTGCTGGCGGGCACCGACACCGCGAACGTGGTCGAACTCGCCGACCCCCTCGACCCGCAGGGCGTGCTGACCCGGGTGCGCGCGGCCGCCGCCGCGTCCGGCCCGCTGACGGTGTACGTCACCGGGCAACTGCTGCTCGACCGGCGCCAGCGGCTGCCGCATCTCGCGCTGGCCCGCACCACCCCGGCGACCGCCCGCTACACCGCGCTGCCCTGGCACTGGCTCAAGGACGAGCTGCGGCTGCGCCCGGCCGGGACCACCCATCTGGTGCTGGACCTGCACGCGGACGCCGAGACCTGGGCGGACCTGGCCGGGCGCCCGCTGGACTCGGGCCGTACGGCCCTCGTGCACGGCCGGATCGCGCCGCCTCCGGGGTGGCGCCGGATCGCCGAACCGACGTACATGCGGGCGGTGGCGACGCTGCTGCGCGGCGGGCACCGCCCGCCGCTCGCGGAGCTGCACCGGCGGGCGCTGGACCGGATCGCGGCCGAGGTGCCGTCGAACCTGGTGCTCACCGCCCCCGACGAGGGCGATCCGCACGACGCGGTGAGCGCCGCCGTGCGGGCGGGCCGGCACGCCGAGGCGGACCGGCTGGCCGCCCGCCACCAGGAGGCGGCGGTACGGGTGCACGGTCCCGCTTCCGAGGACGCCCTGCACTGGGCCGAAGTACGGGCGGACCTGGCGATGTTCGCGGGGGACCCGGTGCGCAGCTGCCGGGCCTGGCTGGCGGTCGCCGAGTTCCGGCTCGCCTCGGGCCACGCGCCCGGCGCGCCCGCCGTGGAGTCCGCCGCGGACCGCGCCCACCATCAGTGGGGCCGCATCGACGACCCGGTCCGCGCCCGTGAACTGGGCCCCCGGCTGGTGGAGTTGCGGCTGCGCGTGCCGGGACGCCGCGAGGGCGCCCTGGACGACGTACGGGCCCGGCTGGAGCAACTCGGGCGCGCCCAGGGGGTGTCGGCGGCCGACTAGCCGCCGTCACCGGGGCGCGTCGCCCCGGCTCTCACCAGGTGAAGCCCTTCTGGATCTTCATGCAGGCGTCCGTGGTGGCGCCGCCGAGGACGGCGGCGGTCTTCGGGACCGTGCGCTTCTTCGGCTGCGGGAACCGGTCGCCGGAGGGCCAGTCGGAGCCGACGACCAGGGTGACGTCCCGGGCGTCCTCCACCTCGCGGACCCGTGCGGCGGGGATGCCCAGGGCCTCGGCGACCGCCAGCGCGTCGCCCTTCAGGGTGGTGCCGGAGTACAGGACGGAGGTGCCGGGTTCGGTGGCGGCCTCGTCGTCGGCGGTGGTCCGGGTGAAGCCGTGCTCGCGCAGGCTCCGCGCGACCGCTCCGGCGCGGTCGGGCACGGGGGCCTCGAGGCCCGCGCCGCTGCCGCCCTGGACCCGTACCGTGAGCTCGGCGGCGGGTGCGGCCGGGTCGGTCGGCTTCGGCTTGGGCCTGCCGGTGTCGCGTCCGTCCAGCGGGACGTCGTCGCGGACCATGGAGACGAGCTTGTCGGCGTCCTCGGCGGCGGGCACCAGGCGGTTGCGGTCCGCCGCCCACGGGGTGGTGGGCAGCGTGGTCATGGTGATCCGCTCGGTGGGCACCTTCTGCAGCTCCATCGACAGGTCGTACAGCTCCTTCACCGTGCCGAGTCCGTCGTCGACGGTGAGGGCGCTCGTCGCGGCCTCCGCGAGCCGCCGCATCTCGGCCGGGTTGCCGAGGGTGGCGTCGGCGCGGAGCTGGCGGACCATGGAGTTCATGTACATGTGCTGGGCGTGGGTGCGGCCGACGTCGGTGCCGTCCTCGAAGCCGTAGCGGGTGCGCAGCCACTGCAGTGCCTGCTTGCCCTTGACCGGGTGGGTGCCCGCCTCCAGCTTGAGGCCGGAGCCGTGGCCGCTCGCGGTGTGCGACCAGACGTTCTCCTCGACGCAGACCGGGACTCCCCCGATGGCGTCGGCCATGGCGACCACGCCGGAGAAGTCGACCATCATGAAGTGGTCGACGGGGATGCCGGTGAGCCGCATCCAGGTGGCCACCGTGCAGCCGGGGCCGCCCCGGCCCAGCGACTCGTTCGCCATCGCCAGGCTCAGCTCCGGGTACACCTTCTTGGTGACGGGGTCGGTGCACCGGGGGATCGGGATCATCGTGTCGCGGGGCAGGCTGATCACCGACATGTCGTCGCGGTCCGCCGACACGTGCAGCAGCATCTGCACGTCCGCCAGCGGCGGGCGGCCCACATCGCCCCGGGAGCCGCCCAGTTCGAGGTCGTCCGCGGTGTTCCGGCTGTCCGAGCCGATCAGCAGGATGTTCAGCGGGGTGCGGCCCGCCGCGTCCGGGGTGGCGGAGGGGCGCGGGCTGTCGCCGAGGTTCAGCGGGGCCTTGGCGAGGTTGCCGTTGAGGTGGCGGTAGTAGAGGTAGCCGGCGGTGGCGGTGGAGAGCAGCAGCAGGGCGAGGACGAGAGCGGTCCAGCGCAGGACGCGTCGGGCGCGGCGGCGGGGCGGTCTCACGGTCTCGTCCGCTGCGCCGCCGGGTGCCTCGGTGTCCTCCGCGCGCAGGCTGCTACCCGTCATCCCCCGTGCCCTTCCGCCCCTGGCCCCGACCCCGGCCACCGAAAAGAGATCCCCGTTCAGCGGCCGGGCGGTGCGCCGTGGGCGTGGGCCAGGCCGGATCGCGCTCACCCTAATGGCGTGGTCGGCTGTCAACTGTTGACGGTGAGATATTCCACTTCCGTACAACCGGTCTTTCGGTGGGGTCTGGGGTGATTGATGCCCCGGTCCGGGGCGGGTTTTTACCCGGGGAGGACCGTAAAGCCCCTTGCGTGAACCGGGTGTTGGGGTCGGCGGAGTCCTTCGGGCCCTCAGGGCTGGGCGTGCCGGGCGACCGGCTCCTGGACCGTGTCGGAGGCGCGGGCGGGGCCCGCGTTGGCGGCGGTGACGAGGGCGGCCACGGCCACCACGGCAGCGGCGACGCCTCTGGCGAACGGGGTGGTGGCCGCCGGGCGGAGCCGGGCGAGGAAGGGCGCGTGGGGGCGTGCGACGTGGGCGGGGGTGCGTCCTGGCACAGCGACCTCGCAACATCGGCGACGAGTCAAGCGGACTTGGGCCGCCGTTCAACCTAGGGGCGTGTACCCCGGACGACAAGAGGGGCCCGGGGAGCCGGCGGGCCGGGCCCTCAGACCTGCGCCCGCCCCTGCCTGCGCACGTCGGCCAGGCGCAGCGCGCCGATCTGGACCGCCGCCTGCGTGGCGTCGTTCGGGACGTCGCCGGTGCCGCCGTTGGTGAGGGCGAAGGCGTCCTCGCCCACGCGGACGGCGGCCAGTTCCAGGGTGAGGACCTGCTCCCCGGCGTCCGGGTCCTCCGGGTCGGTGGCGGTGACGGTGACGGCGAGCCCCTGGCGTCTGTCGCCGACCTCGGGCAGGGGCAGCGTCCCGACCTGGACGTCCTCGCTCAGGCCGGTCTGGGTGGTGGCCGTGAAGCGGGCGCACTTGGCCGGCATCTCCCCCAGCCACTTCAGGTCGGCGTCCACGTCGGAGGGACGGCGCGCGCCGATCTGGTAGCGGATCTGGGCCCCGGAGCCGGGGTCGTCCAGGGCGACGGCCACCCGCGCGGGGGCGCCGAGCACCTGGTCGGAGTAGAGCGCGTCCAGCAGCCGCTGGCACTCCGCCACCTGCGAGGTGGCCTTCAGCATGCCGTCCCGCCAGGTCGCGGCGCCGCCCGTCGCGGCCCACGGGGAGCCCAGGTCGGACTCGGTGACCAGCGCCGCCTCCGCCTGCGCGTCGGTGAGCGCCGAACTCCCGTCGGGCGCCGCCTTGGAGGAGGCCGCGGGCTTCTCGACCGTCGGCAGCGGATACGTCGCGGTGGGCGGGTGCTCCAGGCCGAGGGTCGCGCAGCCGGTCAGCGCCAGCAGCCCGGCGACCGGCAGCAGGACGCGCGAGCCGCGGGTACGTATGCCTCCGGTCATCGGGTGCCTCCAGATCGTTCCGGCCGCTGCCTGCTCCTACGGCAACACCGGTGATCACCGGCCACCAGCGCTCCGGTCCGTTCGGGTGAGGACCGCACCCCGGCCGGGTCACCCGTCCGTCACGCCGCGAGTCCGGCGCGACGGGCGAGACACCCCCTAAGGTCGAGGCGCCCGCTCGCACACCCCGAGGAGTCCGCCGTGGCCGAGCAGCCCGCCGTTCCCGTGATCATCGACTGCGACACCGGCGTCGACGACGCCCTGGCCCTGCTCCTCGCCGTCCGCCACCCCGGACTCGACCTGCGCGCCGTGACCTGCGTGGCCGGGAACACCGACGTGGACGGCGTGGTCCGCAACACCCTCACCGTGCTGGAGCGGGCCGGCGCCCCCGACGTCCCGGTGGCCAGGGGCGCCGAACGCCCGCTGCTGGAGCCCGCCCGTCCGGCCCGCCATGTGCACGGCCACGACGGCATGGGCGACCTCGGCCTGCCCGCCCCCACCCGCGCCCCGGCCGCCCTGGACGCCGTCGCCCTGCTGCGCCGGGAGATCCTCGCCTCCCCGCGCCCGGTGACCCTCATCCCGACCGCGCCCCTGACCAACATCGCGCTGCTGCTGCGCACCCACCCGGAGGTGACCGGCAACATCGAGCGGATCGTCTTCATGGGCGGCGCGGTCGGCGTCGGCAACGCCACCCCGGTCGCGGAGTTCAACGTCTGGCACGATCCGGAGGCCGCCGCGATCCTGCTCACCGCCGACGTGCCGGTCACGATGTACGGGCTGGACGTGTTCAGCCGGGTCGTCGTGCCCGGCACCGAGGTCCGCCGCCTGCGCGCGAGCCCCGAACCGGGCGCCAGGCTCGCCGGGGACCTGCTCGCCCACCGCCCGAGCGCCCCCGGCACCACCCCCGGCGACGAGGAGGCGGGCGGCCTGGGCGACGCGGGCGCGGTCTGCGCGGTCGCCGACCCGGCCGGGCTCACCACCCGCGCACTCCCGGTCGAGGTCTGCCTCGCCCCCGGCCCGGCCCGCGGCCAGACGATCGTGGACCTCAGGGCCCGCCCCGGCGAGTCCGAGATCCACGGGGGCGCCCGCGAAAGGCCCCTGATCGACGTGGCGCTGGACGTCGACGTCGAGCGGTACGTGGACCTGTACCTGAGGACGGTGGAGCGGCCATAGGGCCGCTCCGGCGGATCAGCACGTTTCCGAATCGGGACGACCTGGACAGATTCCTGGCAACACCCCCTAGGTGAAGCGAACGGAGCCCGCATGGCGGACCTCTCGTCCCGGAACCCCGACTGGTGGCGGCAGGCGGTCGTCTACCAGGTCTACCCCCGCAGCTTCGCGGACGCCGACGGCGACGGCCTGGGCGACCTGGCCGGCGTCACCGCGCGCCTGGACCACCTGGCCACCCTCGGCGTGGACGCCCTCTGGCTCAGCCCCTTCTACCCCTCCGAACTGGCCGACGGCGGCTACGACGTGGCCGACCACCGGGGCGTCGACCCACGCCTGGGCACCCTGGACGACTTCGACGCGCTGGTCGCCGAGGCGCACCGGCTGGGCCTGAAGGTCGTCGTCGACCTCGTCCCCAACCACACCTCGCACCGCCACCCCTGGTTCCAGCAGGCCCTGCTGTCCGCGCCCGGCTCACCGGCCCGCGCCCGCTACGTCTTCCGCCCCGGCCGGGGCACGTACGGCGAACTGCCGCCGACCGACTGGGAGTCGGTGTTCGGCGGCAGCGCCTGGACCCGTGTCCCGGACGGCGACTGGTACCTCCATCTGTTCGCCCCCGAGCAGCCCGACCTGGACTGGTCGCACCCTGAGGTCCGCGAGGACTTCCGCACCACCCTGCGCTTCTGGTCCGACCGGGGCGTGGACGGGTTCCGCGTGGACGTGGCCCACGGCCTGGCCAAGGACCTCACCGAGCCCCTGCGGGACATCGGCGCGCTCGGCGCCACCGGCGAGGAGGCCCTGACCCGGCTCGCCCCCGGCAGCCACCCCTACTGGGACCGGGACGAGGTCCACGAGATCTACCGGGACTGGCGCCGCGTCCTGGACGCCTACGACCCGCCCCGCACCGCCGTCGCCGAGGCGTGGGTCCCGGACACCCGCCGCGCCCTGTACGCCCGCCCCGACGAACTGGGGCAGGCGTTCAACTTCGAGTATCTGCAGACCGGCTGGGACGCGGACGAACTCCGCCGCGCCATCACCGCCTCCCTCGTCGAGGCGCACACCGTGGGCGCCTCGGCCACCTGGGTGCTGTCCAACCACGACGTGATCCGGCACGCGTCCCGGCTGATCCTGCCGCCCGGCACCGACCTGGACGCCTGGCTGCGCTCCGGGGGCACGGACCCCGCCACCGACCCCGAGGCGGGCCTGCGCCGGGCCCGCGCGGCGACCCTGCTGATGCTGGCGCTGCCCGGCTCGGCCTACCTCTACCAGGGCGAGGAGCTGGGCCTGCCCGAGGTGGCCGGTCTGCCCGCCGAGGCGCTGCGCGACCCGGTCTGGGAGCAGTCGGGGCACACCCGCAAGGGCCGGGACGGCAGCCGGGTACCCCTGCCGTGGACGGCCATCGGACCCTCGTACGGCTTCGGGCCGGGCCCGGCCTGGCTGCCGCAGCCGGAGTCCTTCGCCCGGTACGCCGTGAGGGCGCAGTCCGGCCGCGAGGGCTCCACGCTGGAGCTGTACCGCACCGCGCTGCGGCTGCGCCGCAAGCTGCTCCAGGGGGAGGAGCTGACCTGGACGCCCGGCGCGCCGCCCGGCGTCCTGGACTTCACCCGGGCCCCGGGCTGGCGCTGTCTGACCAACGTCACCGGGGAACCGGTGCCCCGTCCGGCGGGCGAACTCCTGCTGTCCAGCGGGACGCTGCCCGATCCGGACGTCGTCCCGCCGGACACCACGGTGTGGCTCGGCTAGCCGATGGTCGGCGTCGGGCTCGGCTGGGCCGGAGCCGGGGCCGGGGTGGGGTCGTTGCGGGTGCTGTTCGGGCCGGTCAGACCGTCGATGTTCAGCGGGGTGGAGGTGGCGGTCGGCGGCGGGGTCAGCACGACCTGCGGCTGACCGGGGTCCGGCGCCGGCGGCGTCAGGTTGTCCGAGGGCAGCTTCGGCGGGGTGGTCTGCTGGAAGATGGTCTGGTCGAAGTCGACCAGGCCCGTCTTCTCCATCACCGTGATGTGGTCGAGCACGGTGTCGTTGGCCTGGTCGGCCAGCGCGCGGACCAGCGAGTTCTTGGTGGTGGACCGGATCTTCGCGATGGCGTTGAAGATCGAACCGTGCGTCATCCGCAGGATGTTGGCGAAGTCGGTGTCGAACTCCTTGCCGGTCTCGCCCTTGAGCTGGGTCACGAACCCCTCCTGCTGGGGGCTCGCCACGTTGGGCAGGGTGATGTTCAGCATCGGGCCGATCTTGCGGACGGAGGCGTCCAGCGCCGCGTGCCCGTCGATCAGGTGCCTGCTCGCGGTCTTGACCTCCTCGGAGGCACCCTTCTGCAGGCCGATCTGGCCGAGCGGGTACTCCCACAGCCCCGCCGCGCGCACCTTCACCACGAAGTCCCGGTCCTGCTCGGTGAGCGGACCCCACTGGGTGTTGGCGACGATGCGGGTCTGCGAGGTGGAGACGGTGTCCAGTCCGAGCATGCCCGGATAGGCCAGCGCGGCGAGGGTCAGTGCCATGGCACCGCCCACGAAGAGAGTTCCCGTCGCGTTCCGCGAAAAGCGCACTGTTCCTCCTGCCCGGTCGTGGTTCCGCCGACAGGCGGGTTCAGACACACAGCAGTACGGATGCGGAGACGATTCGTCTCGATGTTCGCCGCAAAGATTTCGCACCGGTCCCGCGCGGTGTGCCGGACGGGCGCTCTTGGCCCTTGAACAACCCTAACCTGAGCGGACGTTGGCCAAGGATTGACCTTTCCCCGGGCGAAGCCGCGCAGGTCACCGGCCTAGATTTCGCCGCATGCCCCCACAGCCGAGACCGCCCGCCGCCCTGCCCGTGCTCCCGTACCGCAAGCCCACCGAGGGCCGTGACTACTGGGTCCTGGACGACGTCCTGCCCGACGCCGGCGCGGTGCGCGAGCGGTGCCTCGCCAAGGAGGACTGGGCCGAGGGCCACCCGTACACCTCGCAGAGCTGGCCCGGACTGCGGGCGACGCCCGGCCTCGAACCCGGTGAACTGGCCCGCGTGGAACGGCTGGTGAAGAGGGCCACCGGGGCGAGCGAACTGTGGGTGCAGCGGGCCCTGGGCGGGGGCACCCTCGACCACAACTGCGTCCAGGTGGTGGGCGAGGGCGAGAGCGAGCCCCGCCCGCACGCCGACTCCCGCGCCCTGTGCCGGTACGCGGCCGTGCTCTACCTCAACCCGGGGGTCCCGAAGTCCTGTGGCACCAGCTTCTACCGGCAGTCCCTGCCCGGCGGACGCCTCGGCGGCAACGTCGTCCAGGCCCCGCACGACAACCTGGTGGACGCCCTCGGCACCCGGTTCGTCGCCCCCGACGCCTTCGAGGAGGACGTACGCGTCCCGCACCGGGCCAACCGCCTGCTGCTCTACCACGCCAACCTGGTGCACAGCGCGACCGCCTACACCGGCCGGACCCTGGCGGACAAGCGGATGACGGCGGTGTTCTTCTGGATGGCCTGAGCCGCCCCGGACCCGGGCTCGCCGCCCCCCGTGCCGTCACCCGTTCGGCCTAGCCCCCGTGGTCACCGGGCGCCCCGCGTCCGATCGTCGTAGCTACGGACCCGTCCGGGGTTCACGGGGGACGAGACGTCGGAGGTAACGGCCATGACCCAGCAGACTCAGTCGGCGCGGCCCCAGCACAGCGGGCTGGCCGAGGGAGGTGCGGTCTTCGCGGGTGTGCTGATGCTGGTGAACGGCATCCTTCACATCTTCCAGGGCATCTCGGCCATCGCCGTGGACGACGTGTACGCCCGTATCAACGCCTACGTCTACAAGATCAACCTGACCGGCTGGGGCTGGATCCTGCTGGCGGCCGGCGTGATCGTGGTGGCGACCGGCGCGGGCGTGCTGATGGGAGCGGCCTGGGCGCGGGTGGTCGGCATCGTGATCACCTCGCTGGGCCTGATCCTGCAGTTCCTGTTCCTGCCGTACTCCCCGATCTGGTCGCTGATCCTGATCGCCATCGACTTCTTCATCATCTGGGCGCTGGCCACCTGGCACCCGGAGGGCCGTATGCCGGGTACGACGGTCTGACGGCCGCCTCCGGGCAGAGGCCGGTGCCGCGACGCTCTCCCGCGCGGCACCGGCCTCGTTCACGGTTCCCACCGGCACAAGAGGGCCTGGCGCCTCGCCACTTGGCCGGGTGAGTATGGGGTCCGTGACCATGGACGACGCTCTTGAGGCCCCTGCCGCGCCCCCCGACCCGCGGGCCTCGGACACCCTCGCCCGGCTGGCCGCCGGGACCCTGCTGCTGACCGGGACCGCCTGGCTGGCACGGGCGGTGTGGGAGATACGGCTGTACAGCGCGGGCGAGCCCGCCTCCGGGCCCCCGGACCAGGGCGGCGGTACGCACCGCCCGCTCGACTCCCTGGAGAACGCGTACCACCTGGTGAGCGCGGCCGGTTCCCTGCTCACCCTCCTGTGCGCGGCGGCCTTCCTCATGTGGCTGTGGCGGGTCCGGGACAACGCCCTCGCGCTGTCGGGACGCCCGCCGAAGTACGCCGGGATCTGGGTGTACCTGGGGTGGGTGGTGCCGGTGGTGAACCTGTGGTTCCCGCGCGGCATCGTGGCCGACGCCTACCGGGCGAGCGCGCCCGGGCAGCGGCTGCCGGCCGTGGTCAACGTGTGGTGGGTCCTGTGGCTGGCCGGAGCGTTCGGCGGCGTCCTCCAGCAGCGGAGCACCGACTCCGTCATCGCCCGCGCCTACTCGGACATCGGGCCGCTGCTGACGGCCGACGTGGCCGTGGCGGGCGCGGCGGTCGCGGGGGCGCTGATGGTCCGTACGGTGACGGCGGCCCAGACGGCGCGTCTGGCCCGGGTCTGACGGGCCGGAGGGCGTCCTTCCGAGGTGTCCTCCCCGTGAGGACCCTTAGGCCGGATGGGGCTCCCGCCCTGCGGGCCGGGGCGGTTCGGGTGAATATGAGGATGTTTGCCGTACCGCTCCTCTGCTAGGGGGCCTCCATGGCTGTCGAAATACCCCCGATCATCAAGCCGTCCCGGCTCCGGCACCGGGGCGGTCTGGCGGGCGAGTGCATGGCGGAGTTCATCGGGACCTTCGTCCTCATCTCGTTCGGCTGCGGTGTGGTCGCCATGGCGGTCGCCGCGCTGCCGGGCTCCGGCCGTGCCGCGACCACCACGACGATCTTCCTCGCCGCCGGTGACTGGCTGCTGGTCGCCTGGGGCTGGGCCCTGGCCGTCACGTTCGGCGTGTACGTGGCCGGCGGCGTGAGCGGCGCCCACCTCAACCCGGCCGTCACGCTGGCCATGGCCGTACGCCGGGGCTTCCCCTGGCTGAAGGTGCTGCCGTTCTGGTTCTCCCAGGTCGCGGGCGCCTTCGCGGGTGCCGCGCTGGTGTACCTCGTCTACCACAACGCGATCGACACCTTCGACTCCTCGGTGAAGGGGCCCAAGACGGACGGCCACACCCTGGCCTCGTTCTCCATCTTCGCCACCTTCCCGGCGCCCTACTTCCACGGCGGCATCTGGGGCCCGCTGATCGACCAGATCGTCGGCGCGGCCTTCCTGGTGATGTTCGTGGTCGCCATCCTGGACCTGCGCAACCAGGCGGTGAAGGCGAACCTGGCTCCCTTCGTCGTCGGCCTCGTGGTCGCCGCGATCGGCATGTCCTTCGGCGCCAACGCGGGCTACGCCATCAACCCGGCCCGTGACTTCGGCCCCC
This sequence comes from Streptomyces sp. NPDC046860, assembly GCF_040645115.1. Classification (NCBI taxonomy): domain Bacteria; kingdom Bacillati; phylum Actinomycetota; class Actinomycetes; order Kitasatosporales; family Streptomycetaceae; genus Streptomyces; species Streptomyces sp. NPDC046860. The sequence continues at coordinate 17,350 of NZ_JBEYXQ010000018.1, forward strand.
GCCTGTTCACCTGGGCGGCCGGCTGGGGCAGCCTCGCCTTCCCGGGAAGCGTGCCGGGCCAGTTCAGCGGGTACTGGTGGATTCCCATCGTCGGCCCGCTGGTCGGCGGCCTGGTCGGCATCTTCCTCTACGACCTCTTCGTCGGTGACGTGCTCTACCTCCGGCACGACCTGGGTGAACTCCCCGAGCCGGGCCGCTCCCGCCCGGTCAGGACGGTGGACCGCGACGACGAGACCGGCCGCGGCGAGGGCCCGGGCGGCGGCCCTGGGGGCCCGGGGAAGGGTCCGGACGAGGACGAGTACTAGCTCCTCCGGCGGTTCGGTGAGGTGGGCGGTCCGGTTCTCCGGGCCGCCCACCGGTATGTGCACCTGTGTACGACGGTTCAGTGCGGCGTGTGATCCCTGGCCCGCGTCCGCACCTGGGGCCGCGGGCGGCCGTTGGACCGGGCGTGAACGCGGTGCCATGCAGGAACGATTCGCCTCTGTGTCGCGCCGCCCTCCGGGTGTGCGGCCACGGGGTGCCGCACCGCACCGAGCTCGGGAGCGCGGAACAGTGTGGGCATACGCCGAGGACACCGAATGGGCCTCCGCAGCGGGGCGTTGCGGGCCCGAGGGCCTGATCGGGCGGGAGGCGGAGACGGCGGCCCTGCGGGCCCGGCTGCTCCGGAACCGGCTGGTCACGGTGACGGGGGCGGCGGGCGTGGGCAAGAGCGTGCTGGCCGCTGCCGCGGTGGAGGGGGCGGGGTTGGAGGGCGGGTGCTGGGGTGGTGGTGGTGTGGGGTGTGGGTGCGGGTGCCCGGCTGGTGGTGCGGGGTGTGGGTGTGGCGTCCTGGCCGGTGGTGGTGCGGAGCGTGCGTGCGGGCGCCCGGCTGGTGGTGGCGTGGAGTGCGGGGGCGGCTTCGCGGCTGGTGGTGGTCCGGGGGGTGGGTGCGGGTGCCCGGGCTGTGGCAGTCCGGGGTGCGGGTGCGGCTCTCTGGCCGGAGGTGATCTGGGGTGTGGGTGTGGCGTCCTGGCCGGTGGCGGACTGGAGTGTGGGCGTGGCGTGCCGGTCTGTGGCGGCCCGGAGTGTGGGTGCGGGCGCCTGGCCGACGGCGGTCCGGAGTGCGGGTGTGGGCGCCCGGCCGGTGGTGGCCCGGAGTGGGGGTGGGGCGTCCCGGCCGACGGCAGTCCGGAGTGCGGGTGCGGGTGCGGGTGCCCGGGCGGGGTTGGTGCTGAGGGGCGGGGGCCGGCTGTGGGGTGCGGCTTCGGGGTGCCGGGTGGGAGTCCTTGGGCGCGGGTGGTTTACGTGCGGTGTCCGGGCGGCGGGGGGCCGGTGGCGGCAGGCGCGCTCTCGGCGCGGGTGACGGAAGCGGTGACGGGTACGCGGGGCGCGGCCGGGCGGCGTACGTCCGGCGCGGGGAACGTGCCGCGTGGGCGCGGGCGCGCCCGTGAGAAGGGCCGCCCGGCCCTCGGTGACCTGGTCCCGGCCCTGGCCGCGCCGGAGCGGGGCCCCGTGCTCCTGCTCATCGACGACGCCGACGCGGTGCGCACCGAGTGCGCCGGGCTGGTGCAGCGGCTGCTGATGGACGTCCCCGGTGTGCGCGTACTGGTGACCTGCCGCCAGGCGCTCGGGCTCGGTGAGGAGCGGGTGCTGCGCCTGGCGCCGCTGGCCGTGGACCCGGCGGTGGCGCTGTTCCTCGCGCGTGCCCGGTCCGCCGCCCCCGGCTTCCGGGCGGAGGGCGAGCGGGCGGCGGCCGTGGCCCGGATCTGCCGGGTGCTGGAGGGCGTGCCCCTCGCCGTGGAGCTGGCGGCCGGACAGCTGGACGGGGAGTCGTCCGCGTGGGAGCTGGCCGACCGGCTGGAGCGGGGACAGTGCTGGCTGGCGGCGCCCGGACCCGCGCTGCACCGGCACCGTTCGCTGCGCTCGGCGGTCGGGTCGGCGTATCTGCTGTGCGAGCGGTCCGAGCGCGCGGTGTGGAGCCGGAGCAGCGTGTTCCGGGGGGCGTTCACCGAGTCGACGGCGGCCTATCTGTGCGCGGGCGCGGGGGTCGCCCCGCACCAGGTCTCCGCCTGCCTGGCCCGGCTGGCCTCGGCCGGAGTGCTGGACACCCTGGACGAACCGGGAGGCCCCCGCCCGCCCCGCTACCGGATGACCCGTGCCGCCCGCGACTTCGGCACCGAACGGCTGCGCGCGGCCGGTGAGTTCGAGGTGGCGGTGGAACGCCATGTGCTGCACCACCGGCGCCTGGCGGAGGTCGCCGAGCACCTGTGGAACGCCGGGGACCAGCGCCAGGCCGCCCTGCTGGTCCAGGACAACGCGGCCGACCTGGCGGCGCTGGTGGAGTACGCGACCCGCCCCGAGGCCCCGGCCGCGCAGGTGACGGCGGCGCTGGCCGCGGTGGTCGGCCTCTGGTTCTGGTGGACGGTGCACGACCACGGCGAGGAGGGCCGCGCGCACCTGGCCGGTCTGCTGGCCCGCCCGGTCGCCGACGACCACCTCGTGGCCCGCGCCAAGTGGCTGGCCGCCTGGCTGCACGCCCCGGGCGACCCGGCCACCGCCCGCGCCCTGCTCGGCCAGGTCTGGCCGGTGGCGGTGCTCGCCGGGGACGACGCGCTGATCGGCCGGGTCGCGCACGTGCAGGGCGTACTGGCGTGGGAGCGCGGGGACGCCCGTACCGCAGCCGACTGCTTCCGGCAGGCCGCCGACACCGTTCCCGCGCACGCCCCGGGCGGGCCGCCGCCGGCGGTGAGTCTGGCCGCACTGGCCCTGGCCCAGGCCGGCGCGTCCCCCGGCGCGGCGGGCCGCAGCGCCCGTCGCGCGCTGGCCTCCCCGGGCGTACGCGACGACGCCTGGGCGACGGCTCTGGCCCGCCACGCCCGCGCCCGCACCGACCTCAGCCAGGGCCGCACCGCCCGGGCCTGGCGCCGGGCCCACCGCGCCCTGGCCGCCCTGGAGACCCCCGGCACCCTGCCGGGCACCCCCGACCTCCCCGACCTCCCGGCCGTACGCGCCTCCCTCCACCGCCTCCTCACCGAGATCGAGGCACCCCCGACGGCGTCCTCACCCCACCTGCCCGTCCCGCCACCACGGACGGTGCGCCCAGATCCGGACCTCGGTGCCCCGTGCCCGGACGGCCGATCGGGTGTTTCACGTGAAACACGTAGCTGAGCTGAGACGGGCTGAGCTGAGACGGGCTGAGTCGGTCAGTCCTTGTCGGCCGTCGGGCGCCAGCGCCAGCCCGCCGTGTGGAGGGCCTCCGCCCGCTGGACGGCGATCTGGACGCGCAGACGGGCCTCCGAGCGGTCGCGGAAGGCTTCGGTGGCGGTGTGCTGGGTGGGGTGCTTGCGGTAGAGGGTGCCGGGTTCGGACTGCATCCAGCCGGGGCTGACCGCCTCGCAGCTCAGCAGCAGGGCGCCGTCCTCGAAGGCGGGCAGGGCGGGCCAGCCGCCCAGCAGGCGGACCAGTTCGGTGTGCACGGTCTGGGTGGTGCCCACCACCGGCATGGCACCGCGGGCGGCCCCGTCCAGCAGGGTCCGGGCGGGCAGGGGGCCGGGCGCGGGGTCGTAGGGGCCGGGCACCAGGCGGCCGTCGGGGAGCAGGTCGAGGCAGGGTGCGACGGTCCAGCCGTAGCCGGTGCGGGCGGAGAGCACCTCGATGTCACGGGCGAGGGTGCCGTCGTCCGGGAGCAGATCGTCCGCGTCGACACACCGCAGCAGCCTGCCGGTGACGCGGGCCAGACCCAGGGTGCGGGCACGGGCGGCCCCGCCGTGGCGTCCCGAACCCGTCGATATCCAGGGCTCGTCGGGCAGCACGGCCGCCGGCCGTCCCGTGACGCCGTCCTCCTGCACCACCCACTGCATCCGCCACCCCGCGGGCAGCCGCTGCGCCCGCAGCGAGTCGTACAGCTCGCGCAGATAGGCGTGACCGCCGTCGTGGACGGGCGTCAGGACGCTGAGCACAGGCATGCGGAACGCGCTCCCCTTCGGCGATCGGTGGGAGAACCATAACGAGCCCTCGGATGCCCCCACTTCCGCGTACGAGCCCCCGAATCCCCTGCAAGCAGCAACTATTTCGAGCGGACAGGCCCGGCGGAGCGTGGCACGTATTAACGTTTTTGGTGCACTGAATGTGCGGCGCGTCGCATGGTGCCATCGGCATGGACGATGCCCTGGCAGGGCGTGCCGCAGGCACTACTGGGGGGTGGAGTCATGCAGGAGCTGGCCAAGGGAGCCAATGCGACACTTGCGGCGCTGAGTGAGAGCGTCGATTCCGTCGTCATCGCCCTGGACTGGACGAGCCCGACGGGTGAGGGCGACGCGGACGTCTCCGTACTGCTGCTGAACGGCGACGGCAAGGTACGCAGCGACGCCGACTTCTACTTCTACAACAACCCCGTCGCGCCGGACGGCAGCGTGCAGTTGCTGGGCAAGACGCCGACCGGGGACGGCAGTCAGGACCGGATCGGCTTCGATCTGACCGCGATCCCGGGCGAGGTCGCGCGGATCGTGATCGCGGCGAGCCGGTACGAGGGCGCCCACTTCGGGGAACTGGAGAACCTGCGCCTGACCCTGACGGACGGCTCGGGCACGGACCTGGTCGGCTTCACGATCGCGGACGCGGGCCCGATGAGCGCGTTCATCTTCGGCGAGCTGTACCGGCGCGAGGGCGCGTGGAAGTTCCGGGCCGTGGGCCAGGGGTACGGCTCCGGTCTCGCGGGCCTGGCCACCGACTTCGGCGTGGACATCGACGACGACGCCGGTACGGAAGCGGTGCCGGAGGACGCGCCGGCCACGTTCGTGGAGCAGTCGCCGGACGGCACCGGCGAGGAGGAGAGCGCGGGCGGACCCGGTCGGGCCGCGGTCCCCGCACCCCGCGCCGCCGGACCCGTCGCGCCGAAGAAGGCCCCGGCCCGCCCCCGTACCGCCAAGAAGAAGGTCACTCTGCCGAAGGTCCCCCGGCGGTCGCTGGCGGAGAACGACTCCTGGCGCGAGGCACGGCTGTTCCCCGTGTCCGCCCTCAAGAGCGACCGCGACCGGGAGGCGCGGGCGACCTCGGTACTGCTGTCGGTGATGGCGCAGATCCCGGAGTTCGGCCGCCGCCTGACCGCCGCGTTCGGCGCGCCGGCCGGGCGGATGGACACCTTCACCGAGGTCACGCTGCCGCACGGCGACTCCCCGCGCCGCCCGGACGGGGTGATCCGGGTCGAGCGGGCGGGCAAGCTGTGGACGGCCCTGGTCGAGACGAAGACCAACGGCAACGCCCTCAGGGACGAGCAGGTCCAGGCGTACATGGACATCGCCGCGCGCCGGGGCTACGAGGCCGTCATCACGCTGTCGAACGACGTGGAGCTGGAGGGCCGCCCGCTGGTCGACGTCAAGATCGACGGCCGGCGCAAGCACAAGGTGGCGCTCCGGCACCTGTCCTGGGCCGAGGTCGCGCACCAGGCGCAGATGCTGATCCAGCACGAGGGCGTCAACGACGCGGCGCACGCCTGGCTGCTCCGTGAACTGCTGCACTACCTCCAGCACGAGAACTCCGGCTGTCACGGCTTCCAGAACATGGGCGCCGCCTGGGTCCCCGTACGCAACGGCATCGACGACGAGACCCTGTGCCAGGGAGACCCGCGCGCGCTGGAGGTGGTGGAGAGCTGGGAGCGCCTCGTCCGCCAGGTCTGTCTGAGCCTCGGCGGCGAACTCGGCCGCAAGGTGCTGCCCGTCCAGCGCTCCCGGCGCGGCACCGACCCGGCAGCCCGCCGCGTCCTCCTCGCCGACCAGCTCTGCCACGAGGGCCGTCTCGGCGCCGAGTTGCGGATCGACGGCACACCCGGCGTGCTGTCCCTCACCGCCGACCTGCGCACCGGCCGCCTGCGCACCTCGTTCGAGATCGCCGCACCCGCGCAGGGCTACCCGCTCAGCTGGGCGAAGCGCCTGGTCCGCCGGCTCGCCGAAGCCCCTGCCGACCTGCACGTGGAGACCCTCGTAGAGGGCGGGACGGGCGGGCCTCGCGGCACGCTGGAGCGCCTGCGCCCCGAGCCCGGCAACATACTGCCGAAGTCCGGGACTCCGGTGACCGGCTTCCGCCTCTCCCTCCTCAAGACCATGGGCAGCACCCGGGGCAACGCCGCGTCCAGCTTCATCCGGAGCGTGGACGAGGCGGTGCACCGCTTCCACCGGAGTGTGGTGGCACATCTCGACAGCGAGGCGGAGCCCGCGAAGAGCGCCTGAGGAGCACGCTCCGCCGACGTACCGGCCCTGCCGCTCAGCGCTTCACGGCCGTGGAGGCGGCGTCAGCGAGGGCGGCCCGCCCCGAAGTACCGCACGACCTCCCCCACCACCGCCCGCGCCGCCCGCGTGGGCCGTCGGCGTCGGTGGTGGGCCAGGTGGACCGGGACGTCGGGGAGGGTGGGGCCGGTGACCTGGGTGAGGCGGCCGTCGCGGAGGGCGGCCTCGGCGTTGGCGTGGGGGAGGACGGTCAGGCCGAGGCCCGCCGTCACGCAGGAGCGGGCGGCCTCGATGCTGCCGAAGCGGGTCATGCGGGGGTGGGCGCCGGGGACCGCCCGGAGCTGTTCGGCGAGCCAGTCGCTGTAGGAGCAGCCCTGTTCGTGGAGGAAGAAGTCCTCCTGGGCCAGCTCCGCCCAGGTCGCCGGCCGGGTGCGGCCGGCGAGGCGGTGGCCGGGGGCGCACAGCAGGTCCAGCGGCTGGGTGGCGACGCGTTCGGCGGTGATGTCCGCGTGTTCCACGCGTTCCTCCAGCAGCAGGGCGAGGTCCAGCCGGCCGGACCGCAGCCCGGTCAGCGCCGCGGACGTGCCGTGGGGCTCCAACTGCACCTCCACCTCGGGGTGGAGGGCACGGAGCGCGGCGATCACTCCCGGAAGATGGGCCGAGCAGAGCGTCTCGCCCGCGCCCACGACCACGGTCCCGCTGACCGGCCCGTCCTCGGCGGCGGCGGCGAACAACCGGGACTCCGCCTCCAGTACGGCCCCCGCCGCGTCGAGCAGCCGCCGCCCGTCCTCGGTGAGGAGCGCCCCCCGGGCCACCCGGTCGAAGAGGCGCGTGCCCAGCGCCTTCTCCAGCGACTTGATCTGCACGGTCACCGTGGACTGGGCGAGCCGCAGTTCCGTCGCGGCGGCGGTGAAGCTGCCCGTCCTGGCCAGCGTGGTGAAGGTCTGGAGCAGCCGGGTTTCCATGGCGGCAGCCTAAGGGCCGTCCCGTAGAAAGCATTCGGAAAATCCGATGGCAGGTATGAAAAACCATCGTTGGTATTGATGTGGCGGAGGCGCCAGCATGAAGGCATGGCATCCACCGAGGCACCCGAAGTCCTGCGCTACGCGGCGTTCACCGGCGACCCCGCCGGAGGCAACCCGGCGGGCGTCGTCCTCGACGCGACCGGTCTCGACGCGTCGCGGATGCTCGCGCTCGCCGCCGAGGTCGGCTACTCCGAGACGGCCTTCATCACCGGGCGGGACGAGGCCCGACGCCGTTTCTCCGTGCGGTACTTCAGCCCTCTCGCCGAGGTCGCCTTCTGCGGCCACGCCACCCTGGCCACCTCGGTGGCGCTCGCCGAACGCATCGGCACCGGCGCGCTGCTCTTCGACACGCCCGCCGGGGAGATCGGGGTGGACACGGTGACCGGCCCGGACGGCAAGGTGCGGGCGACCCTCACCAGCGTGCCCACCCGCTCCCGCCCGGCGGAGGCCATCGAGGTGGACGCCACGCTCGCCGCCCTGCGCTGGGCGGCCGCCGACCTGGACCCGGACCTCCCGCCCCACGTCTCCTTCGCGGGCAACGACCACCTGGTCCTCGCCGCCGCCTCCCGCGCCCGGCTCGCCGACCTCGCCTACGACTTCGACGCCCTCACCGCCGTCATGCGCACCCACGGCTGGACGACCGTGCACCTCGTGTGGCGTGAGAGCGAGGGGAGTTACCACGCCCGTGACCCCTTCCCCGTGGGCGGTGTCGTCGAGGACCCGGCCACCGGGGCCGCGGCCGCGGCCTTCGGCGGATACCTGCGCACGCTCGGCCTGGTGACCGCCCCGCGCACGGTCGCGGTCCGCCAGGGCGAGGACATGGGGCGCCCGAGCGACCTCACCGTCGAGGTGGACCCGTACGAGACCCGCGTACGGGTCACGGGTCAGGCCGTGCCGATCCCGTGACCGCCTCCGCTCCCTCCCTGAATGACCGGAAATAGCCTTGTTTTTTGTCGAACTCGGGCACTTCAAGCAGAGGTTCTGAGGTTTTCCGCGCAACCCTTTGCCCCGGGTGTGGGTCAGCCAGGCGAAAACGTTGATCCTTCCCGTCCAGAGGTTCGTATGAAGCTGCGTCGTTCCCTGGCCCTCGCTGCCGCGACGGCTGTCCTTTCCCCGGTCGTGCTCATGACGGCCTCGGTCGCGCAGGCGGCGGAGGGCTCGCCGACGCCTTCCGCCACCGAGTCGGTCACGACGGGCGGTGAGACGGAGCCCGAGGCAGGTGTCACCACCACCCCGGCCGCCGCCGAGACCACCACCCCGGCCGCGACGGACACCTCGACGCCGCCGGCCGGTGAGACCACCTCGTCGGCGCCCGACGGCAAGGCGGGCGTCGCCCCCTCGTCCTCCGCCTCCTCGCCCGCCGCGGCCGCTTCCGAGTCCGCCCCGGCGGGTCCGGAGGACTGCGAGGACGGCGAGGACATGAAGATCGACGACGATCTGCACACCAGCCTCTCCGGGCTGCCGTCGAAGATCGTCGCGGGCAGTGGCTTCCACGGCTTCAAGCTGAACGTCAAGAACTCCGGCAGCCACTCCTACAAGCGCGTCGACCTCGGTGTCTTCGCCGGGGCGGTCGACGACGACTTCTCCGACGCCACCGGCCACCTCACCCTCCAGTACCAGGACCCGTCCACCGGTGAGTGGAACGACATCTCCGTGGCCCTGGACGACGACGCCGCCGGCTACCTCGGCTACACCGACGTGAAGGCCAAGGAGTCGTTCTCCATCGACCTGCGTGTGGCCGTCGACAAGAAGGCCCCCGCCGGCATGGGCTTCGCCATCAGCATCGGCTCCTACGCGGACGACAAGGGCAACTGCGTCTACGCCTCGGACGACGCCTTCTACGAGTTCGACATCCTCGCCGCGGGCACTTCCGCCGGTCCGGTCGACGACTCCACCCCCAAGCCCCAGGGCGGCAGCAAGCCGCTGCCCACCACCAAGCCCGCCGGTGACACCGAGATCGTCCCGCAGGGCCACCTCGCCGAGACCGGCGCCGGTTCGGCCCTCCCGGTCATCGCCCTCGCGGGCGGCGCGGCGGTCGCGCTCGGCGTCGGCGCGGTGTTCGTCGTGCGGCGCCGCCGCACCGAGGGCGGGAACGTGGCGGTCTGACGAGGACCAGGACGAGCACCGGGGCGGTGACCACCCACCCCCCCCGGCGTCATCGGACAGGCCCGGACGGTTTCCCCGTCCGGGCCTGTCCGCGTCTCTCACTCCGCCCAGGTCCGCCCGTTGTTGATCAGTTCTGTTCATAGGGGCGCTTTTCCATGCCCTGTGCCGATAAGTTGAGGCGCATGCTGTCACGGGGGTCTTCACGAATATCCGGCGCCACCACGCCCACCGCCTCCACCACGCCCACCGCGTCCACCGCGGGCCGCCTGCCACGGGCGGCACTCTGGGCCGTGGCGGGTGTGACGGCGCTCGGGTTCTTCGCCGTGCTGGAGATGACCACACGCCGCTACGGCCTGCCCGGCCCGCTCACCAACCTGGTGGCCGACGTGGCGTACCGCCCCAAGTCCGCGGCGCTGCTGTACGCCGGCCTGGCCCTGACGATGGTGGTGCTCACCTGGCGGCAGCGCTTCGCCGCGCTCGGCGTCGCGGCCGGCATCGACGTCGTGCTGGCGCTGGCGCGCTGGGCGTTCGACTTCGGGGGGACCGAGGGCTACCCCTTCGGCAACGGCGCGCTGTGGGCGATGCTGGGCTGCGGCGTCGTCGCGCTCACCCGCCGCACGGGCCGGGAACGGGTCCTGCTGCTCAAGGGAGTCGGCCTGGGCCTGCTGCTGGTGATCGGCCGCAAGACGGGCGACACCTGGCTGCTGATCACGGCCAGGTCCCGCCCGCAGGTGCTCGACCCGTACGTGGCCGCCGCCGATCACGCGCTGGGCAACCCGTCATGGGTGGCGGGCCGCGTCGTCGAGGCCACGGGCTGGGCCGGCGCCCATGTCCTGCACGCGGTCTACGGTCAGCTCGCCGTGGCCGCGGTCGTCGTCGCGCTGTACCAGCTCCGCAACGTGGCGAGCGAGCGCCGCTTCCCGCGCCACCACCTGGTGCGTACGTTCCTGGTGATAGGCATGCTCGGACCGGCCGTCTACATGATCTACCCCGTCGTCGGGCCCGTCTTCGCCTACGGCACCGGCGCGTTCGGCACGGGAAGCGCGAACTGGGCGGTCGCCGAGCTGTGGCCGCACACCCCGCCGCCGGTCGGCACCCCGCATCCCGTGGTGTACGACATGATCACGCCCCGCAACTGCATGCCCAGCCTGCACACGGCATGGGCCACCGCGATCTTCATCCACTCCCGCGGGGCCTCGCGCTTCCTGCGCTCCGCGGGGACGTTCTGGCTGATCGCCACCCTCGCGGCGACCCTGGGCTTCGGCTACCACTACGGCGTCGACCTCATCGCCGGGGTGGTCTTCACGCTCACGATCGAGACCGCCCTGCGCTCCTTCGACCACGGCTGGGAGCGCCCCGCCGTCCGGCTGGTCTTCGGAGGCGTGGCGGTCTTCACCGCGATCCTGCTCTCGGTCCGCTACCTGCCGGTGCAGATGGCCCATCACCCCTGGGTGGCCGGCCCTCTCCTGCTCCTGGCGCTGGCCACGGTGATCCACGGTTACGTACGGACCACGAGCCGTTGGGAACCGACCTCCGTGCCCCCGGCGCCGCGACCGGAACCGCGACTCGAACCGGCGTGAGGCGCTCCGCCCGCAGGCTCACGGGCGCTCAGCGCACGGGAAAGCCGAAGGTGTGTCCCTGCTCCTTCAGCCGGGGCAGTACGCGGCGCAGGGCCTCGACGGTCTGGGAGCGGTCGCCGCCCGCGTCGTGGAACAACAGGGTCGGACCGTTGGGCAGTTCGTTCTCGACGGTGGCGACGATGGCTTCCGTGCCCGGCAGTTCGAAGTCCTTGGTGTCCACGTTCCAGCCCAGCGGGCGCATGCCCCGCGACGCGGCGAGCTTGCGGCTGGCGGGGGTGAAGGCGCCGCCGGGGGCGCGGTAGTACATGGGCCGTACGCCCCCGGACGCCTCGGTGATCATGCGCTCGGCGTCGAGGATCTGCCGCGACTGGTACGCCACGGGCTTCTTGTCCATGGTGGTGTCGTGCGACACCGTGTGGTCGCAGAGCCGGTGCCCGGCGGCCACCACCCGCTTCACGAGGTCGGGGTGCGCCTGCGCCTGGGTGCCGACCATGCAGAAGGTGGCCTTCACCCCGTACTCCTTCAGCACGTCGAGCACTTGGGGCGTCCACGTGGGGTCGGGGCCGTCGTCGATGGTGATGTTGACGCCGCGCGCGCCCTGGTCGGAGGCGTGCGCGATGGTCACGTCCACCGCCTTCACGCTGCTCTTCGCCGCCTTCGGCAAAGGCCCGCTCACGGTCCCCGCCTGCGCCGTCCATATCGAGGCCCCGACCGCGAGCATCGTCACCCCGAGGGCCGCTCCGGCCACCTTGCCGTACCAGCCCCGCGTCCCGCTGTGCCGCGCCATGTCCGCCCCCGCTCTCTCGCCCTGCCCGACCGCCCGGCCGCCCTGCGACCACTTGTCAGGACGGCGGGCGGGGGCCATGGGATACGTGTGTTACCGATCGCTGACGATTCCGGGGAGGTTCCCGGACAACGCCCCTACCAGGTGAGGGCGTCCGCCGCGTTGTCCTGCCAGTAGGTGACGGCGGCGGCGCTGTTGAAGTAGGTGCCGCCGTTCGGCAGGTTCAGCGTCGACTCCTTGCCGGTCCCGCCCGCGTCGCGGTCGGTGAAGAAGACGCCCAGGGTCTTCTCGGTGCCGCCGCCCTCGCCGTCGGGGGAGTACGTCCCGATGCCGGCGTAGGCGGACTGGCCGGGCTTGAGGGTCACCACGGCCTGCGGCTTGCTGTCCTCGACCCACGCCACCGGGGCCTGCGCGTCGGCGCCGGCCCGCAGGACGGGGGCGTAGTACGCGTAGCAGGTCTGCGTACCGGTGTTGGTGGCCTTCAGCAGCAGGTGGTTGACCGGGCGGGACACCTCGGTGACGGTCAGCTTGGTGTTCGCCGTGGTGCAGGTGGCCGTGGTGGCGGCGGTGGCCGTGCCGGCCTGGACGCCGAGCAGGGCGAGTGCGGCGACGGCCACCAGGGAGGAGGCGGTGGCGCGGGACACGGAGCGGGTGGCGATACGCATGAGTGGAATGCCTTGTCTGTCGATACGGGATCACACGGCTCCGTACGAGGGGAGCCGGGCAGGGGCCGTCACCTGGTGCGGTGGGCCGCCGTGCTTGGATGACCCAAGCCTGTGCCACACCGCGTCCCACCCGCCATTCCAAAGGGAGTTACGGGACGCTGGGATGCCTGCACCGGCTCTGACCTGGGGAAACGTGACCACCCTGGGATGCCGAACGGAATGGGGGACCGGTGGGGGCGGCTGAGGACATCGCCGATTTCGCTTCGCTCTTACGGGAGTTGAAGCAGCGGTCCGGGCTGAGTTACGAGGCCCTGGCCAAGCGCGCGCACATGAGCACCTCGACGCTGCACCGGTACTGCCGGGGCGACGGGGTACCGGCCGACTACGCGGTCCTCTCCCGCTTCGCCCGCCTGTGCAAGGCGACACCGGACGAGCTGGTCGAGCTGCACCGGCGGTGGGTCCTGGCGGACGCGGCACGGGAGCGCGGGCGGCGGGGGGCGGTGGACGCGGCAGCGGATTCTGTGCCGGGTTCCGAGCCGGCCTCCGTACCGGACGAGGCACCGGACCCGGTGCGGACGTCTGCGGACGTGACCGTGCCGGCCACACCCTCGCTTCCCACCGCGCCCGACGCGGTCCCGGCCCGGCCCGCGGCCGGACGGGTTCCCGGGCGCCGCAAGCGGTGGGTACTGGTGTCGGCGGGCGTCGCCGTGGTCGTCGTCGTGTCCACCGCGCTCGCGGTGGACCTGGAGGGCACGGGGACGACGGCGGACGGACGGCCGACGACTCCCGCCGCCTCCGCGTCCGTGCGGTCCGCACCCCACCCGTCGGCGTCCGCCGAGCCGTCCCGGAAGCCGAGCAGCAGCCCCCCGGCCTCCCCTTCCTCGCCCTCTGCCACCGAGCCGTCGGCCGGAGCCACCACCCGGGCCCCCGCCCCGGAGTCCGTCGGGGTCCCCCTCACGGTGAGCACCCGCACCTACGGCTGGGACGACCCGCAGTGCGAGGCGAAGTACCTGATCGACCGGCCGCCCGCCCAGGTCGGCCCGCCGGTGATGGGCCAGGACGTGCCGGGCTGGGTGGCGGCGAACGGCGCCGTCGCCGCCGACGAGCAGCGGGTGGCGCTGACCGTGCAGGGCACCGGGGACGAGACGGTCGTCATCGAGTCCATGCACGTGGGCGTGGCCGGCTCCAGCACGCCCCCGGCCTGGAACGCGTACCTGGGCTCCTCGGGCTGTGGCGGGGGCGTGGAGACGAGGTCGTTCGACACCGACCTCGACGCCGGACACCCCGTCATCACGCCGAAGGCGGGTCAGCGCGGCTTCCCGTACAAGGTCAGCCGCACCGACCCCGAGGTCCTCTACATCACCGCCCACGCCGACACCCACGACGTGCGGTGGTACGTGGACCTCCAGTGGAACAGCGGCGGCCGCCAGGGCACGATCCGCATCAGCGACCACGGCAGGGCGTTCCGCACGAGCGGGAGCCGGAGGCGGCCGGTGTACGAGTTCCTGCTGGGCGGGACGAAGTGGTACCGGAACAGCGGGGGCTGAGGGGCGCGTCGGATCGCCTCGCCGGAGGGCCGGGCGGCGTCACGGGGAGTCCTTCCCGCCGGACGCCCGGCGCAGCACCCCCCTCTCCATCGCCACCACCACCGCCCTCGTCCGGTCGTTCACGTCGAGCTTGGCGAACAGGCGGAGCAGGTGGGTCTTGACCGTGGCCTCGGAGATGACGAGCCGCCGCCCGATCTCCGCGTTGGTCAGACCGTCCGCCACCGCGTTCAGCACGTCCGTCTCACGGGCCGTGAGCGGTGCCTGGGCGGGCTGCCGCATCCGGGCGACGAGCCGCTCGGCGACCCGGGGCGCGAGCACCGTCTCGCCGCGGGCCGCCGCGTGCACGGCGTCCACCAGCTGCTCCCGGGTGGTGTCCTTGAGCAGGTAGCCGATCGCCCCGGCCTCCACTCCGCGTCCGATGTCCGCGTCGGTGTCGTACGTCGTCAGGATCAGCACCCGGGTGCGGGGAAAACGCGCCACGATCCCGGCCGTCGTCGCCACTCCGTCGAGCACCGGCATCCGGAGGTCGACCAGGGCGACGTCGGGGTCGTACCGCTCGACGAGTGCGAGGGCCGCGCGGCCGTCGCCCGCCTCGCCGACGATCTCGATGCCGGTCCCGGCGCCCGTCCCGGAGCCGAGCAGGGCCACGACCCCGGCGCGCATGACCGTGTGGTCGTCCACGACGATGATCCGGACCGCCGTGCCGCTCCCCTCCGCCCGCCGCTCGCCGGTCATGCCCCGGCCCCGCTCTCCACGGTCGCGGGGGAGGTCAGGGGAAGCGACGCCAGTACGCGCGTCCCGTCGCCCACCGAACTGGTCACCGTCAGTCTCCCGCCCAGCTCCGTCAGCCGTTTGCGCATCCCGTCCAGACCGAAGCCCACGGACTCCTCCACCACGAATCCGGTCCCGTCGTCGGTGATCTCCAGTTCCACCCCGTACGCCTGCCGCACCAGGACCACGCCGACCGTGGACGCGCGTGCGTGCTTGCGCACGTTGGCCAGCGACTCCTGGGTGCAGCGCAACAACGCGATCCGGGTCTGCTGATCGCAGACCGGGTCCGCCAGTTCGGCTTCGACGGCGAGACCGGTGTCCTCCGCGAAACGGTCCAGGGTCCGGCGCAGCATCTGCGCCAGCGACCCGGCGGCCGCCCGGTCCGGCAGCCGGGACGAGCCGACCAGTGCCCTCGCCTCGGCCAGGTTCTCGCGGGCCGTGGACTCGATCGACCTCAACTGCTGTGCGCTGCGCACGGGTTCGGTGCCGAGTCCGGCGCGTGCGGCCTCCGCGAGCACGATGATGGAGGCGAAGCCCTGCGCGAGGGTGTCGTGGATGTCCCGCGCCATCCGTTCCCGCTCGTCCGCCGCCCCCTGGCGCTGGTGCGCCTCGGCCAGCTTCGCCTGGGTCCGCTCCAACTCGACGATGAGCCGGGCCCGTTCCGCGCTCTGCGCCACCACCGCGTGCGCCCACAGCCCGATCAGCACGCCCACGGCGACGACGATCAGCGTGGACACGAGGGTCTCGGTGAAGAACTCGACCGACCAGCCGTCCTGCCGCAGGACGCTCCCGGCCAGGGTGCCCGCCGTGGCGAGCCCGAGGAACCCCATGGAGGCCCTCGGGGTCCGCCCGAACATCCAGTAGTGCGGCAGCGTGACCATGAACAGCGCCGCGTAGTTGCCGCGCAGGTACGCGAGGCCGCCGACGGCCACCGCCAGCACCGAGAGGTACACGTGCGGCCGTACGACGGGGTTGTGCGGGAAGCGGTCGAGGACCGCGTAGGACAGCATCACGCCGCCGAGCAGGGCGAGCGCCGCGTACTTGCTCCCGCCGGGCCGGTCGATGGCCGCGAGGCCGACGGCCATGACGGCGAACAGCACCCAGCACACCGTGTTCCAGCGGCGCAGGGACGTCGCCCAGAAGGCGTCGGCGGTGGGCCCGGCGAGAGCGGTCATGCCGGTCAACGTACGTCGGCCCCGGCGGGGTCGGCGGCCTCTTTCCGCGTCACGTCCGCCACCGGTCCTGGCCGGGAGGGCCACCAGCTCGCCTCCCCCAGCAGCAGCATCGCCGACGGCAGCACCAGGATCCGGACCAGGAAGGCGTCGAGCAGTACGGCCGTCGCCAGGACGAAGCCGATCTGTTTCATCTCGATGATGTGCAGGAACACGAAGCCGGCGAAGACGGTGGTCATCACGAGAGCGGCACTGGTCACCACGCTCGCCGAGGCGCGGACTCCGTCGAGCACCGCCTGCCGGGTGGGGACACCCGCGGACACGGACTCCCTGATCCGGCTCACCACGAACACCTGGTAGTCCATCGAGAGCCCGAAGAGGATGACCAGGAGGAAGAGCGGGACGCGGGACCCGATCGACCCGGTGGAGCGGAAGTTCAGCAGTCCCTCGGCCCAGGTCCCCTGGAACACCGCGACGAGCAGCCCCAGTGCCGCCGCGGCCGACAGCAGGTTCAGTACGACACCGAGCAGGCCGAGCACCACCGAGCGGAAGGCGTACACCGTCATCGCGAAGGTCACCAGGAGCAACGCGGCCAGGACCAGCGGGAGTTTGCCGTTCTGGTGGGCGGGATAGTCGGCGTAGCGGGCGACATCACCGCTCACGCCGTACTCGGCGCCGTCGATCCGGCCCACGGTGGCCGGCAGGAGATCGTTCCGCAGACGCTTCAGGGAGTCGGACGCCCGCTCGGAGTCACCGAGGTACGGCACCCTCAGCTCCAGCGCGCCGGTCCGGCCGTCCGGGGACGTCCGGATCTCCGACGCACCGGCGAACAGCGGGTCCGCAACGGCCCGCCGGGCCACCTCGCGCAGGGCCGGGCCGACCTCGGCGGCGTGCGAGGCGTCGGCGCGGACGACGACCTGGTGGGTCACCCGCTGCTCGGGAAAAGCCTCGTTGAGCCGGTCGTACACCCGCATGGCGGGGATGTCGCGGGAGTGCGTGTCGCGGCTCATCTCCGTGATCCGCAGTCCGCCCAGCGGCGCGGCGAGCGCGAGCAGGGCGAGCACGGACAGGCACAGGGTGGCCAGGGGATGCCGGGTCGCGGGCCGCAGCATCGCGGCCCACACCCGGCCGCCGCCGCCCTGGCCCCGCACCGGGCGGGCGGGCTTCCCGCGCCGTGCCCGCCGTGCCGCCGCCCGTTCCGCCCGCCGCCCGAGGCCGGCCAGGAGCGCGGGCAGCGCCGTGAGCGAGCTGGCCACCGCGACCAGGACGACCACGATGGTGCCGGTCGCCAGGGAGGAGAAGATCACGTCGGAGGCCAGGTACAGCGTCGCGGTGGAGGCGACCACCGCGAGCCCGGACACCACCACCGCCCGCCCCGACGTCGCCGCCGCGATCTCCACCAGGGCCTGCGAGCCGAGCCGGCCGCCGGAACGGGCCCGCTCCTCGCGCTCACGCTTCAGATAGAAGAGCGTGTAGTCGACGCCGACCGCGAGGCCGATCATCAGGATGACGTTCGTACCGACCCCCGCGTCCGGGGAGACGTGCGAGGCGACCATGGAGAGCCCGACCGCCGCCGCGATCGACGACAGCGCGAGCAGCAGCGGCACCCCGGCCATGGTGACCGACCCGAACACGGCCAGCAGGGTGACCAGGGTGACCGGCAGGGTGATCGCCTCGGAGAGAGCCAGATCGTCACCGCGCTGCCGGTCGACCCCCTTGCTGATCGACGGACTGCCCGTCTCCTGGAGCAGCAGGCCTGGATGGTCCCGCCGCACCCGCTCGGTCTGCGCCACCAGCGAGCCGACCTTGTCCTTGGCGTCCCGCTCCTCCCCCGTGATCGCCACCTCCACCATGAGGGTGCCGCGGTCGGCGGAGAGCCGGGGGGCGGCCACCCCTGCCACGTCGGGCAGGCGCCCGGCCCGGGCGGTGAGGTCTCGGGCGGCGTCCCGTGCCGCGTCCAGGTCGAGGGTCCCCGACCTGGCGGATATCAGCACCTGCTCGGTGGGTCTGCGCTCCAGGTGCCCCTCGGCGGCCAGCGCCTCGGCCCGCCCGGCCTCGCCGACCCGGTAGTCCGCCGTCTTCGCGCTGTTCGTCCCGACGGCACCGCCGATCCCCACGCACAGCACCACGAACACCAGCCATCCGCCGATCGCCCACCAGGGATGCCGGGCACTCCAGCGCGCCGTACGCACAGTGAATGAGTCCATACCCACAGCCTCGCGAGCCGGGCCGGCAGCCGGACAGAGGCGACCGGTTGAACCTGGGGTCCACCGGTCGGTGGACAAACCCGTACGCGCCCGCTATGCCATTTCGAATGCCATACTCGAACCGTGACTGACGACGATGTGGACTTCGTGCCCGGCGACGGCCCTGCCAGTGGCATCTCCGTCACCCTGACCGCCGGGACTCTGTACGCGATCCGCGAGCGGGTCGGCAAGCGGGGTGTCTCGGCCTACCTGGAGAAGGCGGCCCAGCGGCAGATCGAGCGGGACAACCTGAACGAGCTGATCGCGGGCTTCGACGAGGTGCACGGCCCGGCCGATCCCGAGGCCGTGGCGGCCAAGCGGGCGCGGCTGACCGGCGGCGGTTCACAGGCCGGTACGGCCGCGTGAGCGGTGTCCTGGTCCTGGACAGCGAGGGCCTGGCGAAGGCCGTGCGGCGTGATCGGGAGATCCACGAGTGGCTGACGGCGGCTCGCGACGCGGACCTGCCGGTGATCACCTCGGCCGCCGTGCTGGTCGAGGTGATCCACCCGAAGATCAACGACGCCGCGCTGAAGTGGACCCTGTCCCGTCTGGCCGTCGAGCCGGTGACCCACGCCGTCGCGCAGTCCGCTGCCGCTCTGCTGCGCGCGGCGGGGCTGCACGGCCACAAGTACGCCATCGACGCCATGCTGTGCGCGACCGCCCTGCGGCATCCGGGCCGGGTGACGATTCTGACGTCCGATGTGGAAGACATCGGCCTGCTCACTGCCGGGCATTCGCGCGTGAGCGCGGAGAAGATCTGAGCCGGGAAACCGGTCCGACGGTCTGGACAACAAGAAACCCCCGGGCATCTGACCGGGGGTTTCGCACGGAGCGGGTGACGAGAATCGAACTCGCGCTCTCAGCTTGGGAAGCTCCGGTCATCCACCTGTGCGTTGCCAACGTGAACTGCGGTGGAGCGGCGACAGAGCTGGTCTGGCCGGCGACGCGGCTCCCCGCCATTCCCTGTACTTCCCCGCATGATCTGGCACGGGTGTGGCACGGGGAGGTTTTGATCCGTAGCTTTATGTGGATCGGCCGGTGTTGGTCATACCGGTTGCTATAGGGCTTTGGAGAGCGCGGACGCCGGCGGTTGCTGAGGTTGCGATACTGCCTTGCGGGCTCGGCCGCGGTTAGGGGAGTGCTTTGGGGTTGGTGCTGACGAACCCCTCGTCCTTGGGCCAGATCACGGCGCAGTCCTGCGCCTTGGCCAGAGCCAGGAGGTCACCCCGAGGCTGCGAGGGAAGCAGGATGGCGCGAATCGTGTGATCGACGAACCTGCTGTAGTCCGCTAGCTGGCCAATGGCCATGCGGATGTTCTCGCGGGTGACGCTGCCCTTTGCCTCGACCAGGAGGCCCAGCCCCTTGGCGTGGAGGTCGGTGAAGAGCGGGCGGCTCTCGCCGGGGGGCAGGATGCGCTGCCGGCCGGACTGGTGGCCGTTGCTGGTCAGGTAGTCGGCGAATGCCTTGACGAGGCGGGCTTCCTTGCGATCGGCCTCGTAGGGCTCCTGGTTTGGGTTGACGAACGTGGTCTCGTTCTCGTTCCGCTCCAAGGGGAGGTCGTCTACCTGGTTGGGTTGCGAGACGAGAAGCCGGCCGAGCTTGGTAGCGGGCTCCTGCGGCGTGGCGTCTACAGGATTGAGCCGGAAGACAATGACCTTGCGAAGAGGGCCGTCGTTGGTCTCGGGAGCGTCTGCCGAGTACCAGGGATTCTCCTGGTCGATGGTGAACTCGCCGCGGTAGGTGACCGTTCCGCGGGCACCCTGGAAGACGCGCAGCGCGCGTCCTTCGGTCTGATGGTTCAGGATGCTGGCGTTGCCGGAGATCATCCGTTGGTCGCCGTACTGGCCTTCTCCGCTGTAGTGGAAGCGGCCGTCGGGCATCCAGTCGTCGTAGTAGCCGTGCTTCTCGCCGGCCACGGGGTCCGTGAACACGAAGACGTTAGGCGTCTTGGCTGACGGCCCGATGCCTCCCTGCGTCCGCCCCCCGAACTCGCTGTGTAGTGCCTTGCGTTCGATCTGATCGCCAGGCTTGAGCTGCCACTCCACGGCTTCCTCTGCCGTCCCGCTCATGTGCCTCCTTCGAAAGCTGCCGCGTCTTGAGCGCGATCTTCGTAAGCATGATACGCACATGGGAATCGGATGCCAAATTTTGGCATCCGATTCGGATGCGTGGCAGGCGAGCAGTAAGTCCACTTCATCACCAGACGCCCCCATAAATGGACTTTCGCTCCTCCTGGTCGAGGCCGGGGATGCTGAGCGCGGGAGGTGGGCCTCTGTGCTGCCCTAGGCGTCGGCCTTCGACGTCGTGGAGCAAGGGCGGCGACAGTCTCTGAAATAAACCGAACACGAGAGCGAATACCGTTCCACTGCCGGGCGATTGTCAGTGGCGGGTAATAACATCGCTGCGTGGTGGTCGTGTCACGCGGAGATGCACGCTTTACAGCGTGGGCCGGCCCAGCGAGAATGCGCAGGGGTGGACAGTTCATCTAGGGTAGGGGGCAGTTATGGCGCGTGTTTCTGAGTATTACCGGCTGGGGCGGACCCAGGGGACGCTGGATTTTGTTGACGTCGACACGGTGAACGATATTCAGGTATACGTAGACCCTGGGTCTATCCGTTACCTTGAAGACGACTGGGGCAAGCAATGCCTGAAAATGCTCGAAACCTTCTTCGATAGCGTCCTTGACTCTGTTCGGTCGAACGATAAGCGGCGAACGGTCTCTCTGCTTAGCCAGCTTCGTGAGCCCAACGAGACACACCTTGGCATCTCGCGCGGCCCGAGTGCGGGCAGGGGTTTCGGAAGTAAAATGGGAGCCGCCTTCGCGCAAAAACTCGCGGAAAGTGAGGCTGCGAAGTCAGGGCTAATTCAGGATCTTGAAGACACCGCCTTCTTCATTGATGGTGTCGATATGGACATCGTCTCCGACGTGACCACTAATATCATCCGTGGCCCCTTGATTGCCTATACTCAGCAGATGGCGGATATTTTCAACATCCCCTTGGAAGAGGATGTAGTCAGTGGCCCGGTCTGGAATCCCACCACTCTGGAGTGGGAGAATGGCTACACTCAACTTCCGGTCCCTGATGGCAACAAGCTACTCCTTGTGCCAAAGATGATCGTTCGGCGCTCTATGCACATGTCCCGCAACGAGTACTACCGGAATCACCTGGTTCCGGTACTCCAGGAGGAAGAGGCCAAGGTGGCCCTGAGGGGGCTTGCGGAGACGGTGCGTTCGCGCCGGAAAGTGAGGGTCACCAAAAAGCTGATCGCGGAAAAATATGGCAGCACAAAGCCTGACGTCACGCGTGAGACGCTAAAGCGGCCATCCGTGTATGAACACTACCGGGCAATCAAGAGGCAGGTTGCCCCGCAGCCTCTCTCCCATGAAGAATTGTCTCTTACGTCAGCCACGCCGATGCCTGACTACGAACAACTGCTGGAAGCCGTATTGGCCGTACCGTCCGGCAAGCCCGACGCGACGCGCTATCACGATGCCGTAGAGTCCTTGCTGACTGCGATCTTCTACCCTTCGCTCTCCATGTCTGACAAGGAGAGCAACATCCATGACGGACGCAAAAGGATCGACATCTCGTACACGAATACGGCGCGAGACGGATTCTTCAGGTATCTCACTCGCCACCGCATTCAGAGCCGGTACGTTTTTGTCGAATGCAAGAATTACGGCAAAGATGTCACCAACCCTGAGCTAGATCAACTCTCTTCTCGATTTTCGACTCTACGTGGACAGTTCGGCATCTTGGCCTGCCGTTCATTCAAGGATAAGGATCTTTTCCTTCGTCGCTGTCGAGACACAGCCAGCGACGGTCGTGGATACGTCGTTGCTCTCGATGACGAGGATCTTAAGAGGCTGGTGGCCGACGTTGTGGCCGCAGTGAATCCTGAACCAGTCGACTTCGAAAATCTCGAAACTGCCCCACCTAGTCGTCCCGTGTCCGACTATCCGTTGCTGCATGAGAGGTTGAAGCAACTGCACGGCTAGGTCGGCGCTCGGCTCAGCCCACTCCAGCCCGCTTCCGTCCCGTCCGCCGTCGACCCACACACCGTGGAGCGGGCGTGGTTCAGGGCGTCCAGGTGGAGCGCGCTACTGTACGAACGACCTGGACGCCCTGGGCCGCGTCTGCTCGGCTTTGCCTGGGTCGACGGTGGATGGGACGGAAGCTCCCCACGCATGCTCCAACGTGCCCGCGGCCGGCGACGGCGCCCCCTCCATCCCGGTGCCGGCCGATCCCCCGCCGGAGGCATCGTCTTGACCGTGGCCCGACCTATGCGGTGATCGACTCATGACCTCCGGCCCTGTCCGCACTAGGGCGCGCGTCGGCGCAGTGCGGGCAGAGCGGGCCGAAGGCAGGAGCGCCGCCCGCGGCGGAGCCGGGAGCGCGCCCGGCGGAGCGGAGCGCAGCCGGGGCTTGATGAGGTAGAGAAACCTGTAACAACTCGTGGCTGGTCCCGGTCTGGGCAGGGATGCCGCCTCCGTGGTGGCCTGATAGTCAGGGCAGGCACGCGCAAGGGGGCAGGGTGCAATCGTTGCCGGATGACTTGGCACGGAACCGGCCGGGCGATGCGGTGCGCCGCAAGATCCGGGAGCTACAGCCGAACCCGATACTGAGACTGATCGACCGATGGCGCCCCGGTACGGACATCTACTCCTGGGCCTCTGGGCTCAAGGGTGAGCAGCGCACCGCCAGACGGCTCCGAAGGCTTCGTAGCCACGGCTGGCTCACCCTGCACTCTGTCCAGTGGGCCACCGGTACGGACATCGACCACCTAGCCATCGGTCCCGCCGGCGTCTTCGCCATCAACTCGAAACGGCATCCGGGCAAGACCCTCTGGTACGGAGACCGAGCCGTCACCGTGAACGGCGCCTCCACCAAGCACATCGCTGCCAGCCAGTCCGAGGCGCGCAAGGTCTGCCGCACCTTGTCCACGCCCTGTGGATTCGAGGTGCCCGTGCGACCTGTGATCTCCGTCGTGGACGCGGCGAAGCTGCGCGTCAAGGGCGCCAATCCGCCGGTCCTCGTCCTGGAGGTCGAGCATCTGGACAGGGTGCTGTCTGGGCTGACACCGACGCTTACGACCGATCAGGTGGCGCACATCTACGATGTGGCAAGGCAGCGGCGCACCTGGTCCGGCTGATCAAGCGTCGAAGTCGTACTCCAGGATGTACGAGGCGGCGTCGAGCGTCATCTCGTTGATCTCGACGGGGCGCCCTTCGTCCGCGAACGCGGTGCGGCAGATCAGGATGGCCGGCGTGCCCGAGGACATACTCAGCCGGGAAGTCTCGTCCTTCGACGGCATGCGGGAGCGGACCTCCTCGCGGAAGTGCACCGGCTTGTATCCCAGTTCGGCAAGCCTGGCGTAGGTGCCGCCCGGCCCCGTGTCTGCCTGGGTGATCGCGGAACCGGCGACCAGCGACATGGGCAGGTAGCTCGTTGCGAGCAGGACGGGCTTGCCGTCGAGGACGAAGCGTCGACGCCTGACGCACACCCGCTCGTCATCGCCGAGATCCAGAACGGCGCTGACATGATCCGGCGCCACCTCTTCGCACACCGTGACCTGATCGACTTCAAGGTCGCGGTTCTCCGTGTCGGCGGACCAGATCGACCGGCCGCTGCCCCACTGCTTCTGGGACAACCGCTGGATGCCTCGACGCCGAAGCGGCCTGAAGTCCCGGACGAATACGCCGGCACCCTTGCGGGCCTCGACCGCACCCTCGTCACGGAGCACGCTCAGCGCTTGCCGAGCGGTCATACGGGCCACGCCGTGCGCGGCCATCAGCTCGTTCTCTCCCGGAAGCCGATCACCCGGACCGTACTCGCCCGACTGGATCGCCTCGCGCAGGGAGTCCGCGATCCGCTGGTACTTCGGCCGACGATCGTCGTCGGTGTTCGCCATTCGGGAGCCCTCCTCTCTTCTCTAGACAGCCTAGGCCATGGCTAGGCCACCCGCTCTGTGCGTGTGACCGCGATCTAGCTCGACCAACATCTCTATACATCCTGCTTGACATCTCTAGACAGGTGCCCCCATGCTGAAGATGTCTAGAGAGGCCGCGTAGGGCGGCTTCCAAGAGCGAGGGATGTGCTCTATGCCGTCGTTCAAGATCGACCTTTCGTCCGCTGTGGTGTTCGTGGCGACCGCGCCGGAGCCCAAGATGGTGAACAAGAAGACCGGGGAGCGGGCCGTGGACCGGGAGACCGGTGCGGACATGTCGACCGTGGGTCTGCTGGTCTCGGACGAGGGTGAGGGGAACCTCTACCAGGTGACCGTCCCGGAGACCGGTTGCCCGGAGGGTCTGGCACCGGGTACCCCGGTCCGGGTCGTGGGGCTGAAGGCGCGGGACTGGGAGAACGAGTTCAACGGCCAGAAGCGGCACGGGATCTCGTTCCGCGCCGTGGCAATCACCCCGGCGGTCTGATCATGACCGACCTGTCCACGGTCCTGGAGACCACGGGAGCATTAGCGGGGGCCGGCGGTCTCGGCTACGCGAAGGTGTACGCGCCGCGCGTGTACTGGTCGCTGGTCGGGCTGCCGGTCACCTGGGGCCGGTTCTCCTTCACCTACCGCTCCACGATGGACGTGTGCGGGCTGACGGTTCAGCCGTCCCGCCTGCGGGCCTTCCTGGCGCGGAACATCGCCCACACCGAGGTGCAGCCCGTCCCGCCGAAGGTCCGCCACGTCCGGGGCACCTCCACCGGACTGCGGGTGACCCTCCGCCTTCCCGCCGGCATGGAACCGGCCGACCTGGTGGCCGCCTCGGAACGGCTCCGCCACGCCTGGGGTGTCCACTCGGTGACCGCCACGGAGACCAAGCCCGGCCACGTCGAACTCCGCATGACCGGCTACGACGTGCTGCGCCGGGTCCGGATGCCGCGCCGGGCCCGCCCTGAGGGACTGGCCGTGCCGGTGGCGCTGCGGGAGGACGGGACCGCGTTCATGCGGGACTACCGCCAGATCCCTATGGCCCTGACCCTCGGGGCGAACAACTCCGGGAAGTCGGTCTATCAGCGCAACCTGATCAAGGGACTGGCGAAGCTGCCGGTGGCCCTGGTCGGGATCGACTGCAAGCGCGGCGTCGAGCAGTCCGCCTACGCGACTCGGCTGTCGGCGCTGGCGACCACCCCGGACGACTCCGCCTCCCTGCTGAACGTGCTGGTGGGCGAGATGGAGTCCCGGTTCGACCTGCTCAGCCTGCACGGCGTCTCCGACGTGTGGGACCTGCCCGCCGGCTTACGCCCCGTGCCCGTGATCGTGCTGGTGGACGAGGTGGCAGAGCTGTTCTTGATCTCCTCCAAGAAGGACGAGGAGCGACGGGAGCGGATCGTCACCGCGTTGATCCGCCTCGCCCAGATGGCACGCGCGGTCGGCATTCACCTGGAGGTATGCGGGCAGCGCTTCGGCTCCGAACTCGGACGTGGCGCGACCATGCTTCGTGCCCAGCTCACCGGGCGTGTGGTGCATCGGGTCAACGACAAGCAGACCGCCGAAATGGGCTTGGCGGACGTGGCCCCGGACGCCGTGCTGACCGCCTCCCTCATCCCCGCCGAACGTCCCGGCACCGCCGTGGCCGCCGACGCCTCCGGAGGCTGGACGAAGATCCGCACCCCACACACCACTCGTGCCGAAGCGGCTGCGGTCTGCCGGGAGTTCGCGCATCTCGTGCCTGACTTCCCCGCCCTCGACCCCTACCGGCCCCACAGTCCGGCGAGCGTTCCGGCTTCGGGTCCGTCGCTGGTCAAGCCGTTCCCGGTCACGGACTGAGAGGGGGCACGTCATGGCCACGCGCAAGAAGACCCCGCCGAAGCCCGCGGCTTGCCCAGACTGCTCCGGCAACGGGGACATCGCCGAGACCGTGCGCGTCGGCGCCCGCAAGGGCCGCGCCACCAAGGATCGGCAGGCCGCCTTCTGTCTGACCTGCCTGGGCACCGGTGAAGCACCGGACGGGGAGTGAGCGCCGTGAACCGTCCTGTCCGCCGCCCTGACGCCGTTCTCGTTCAGGCCGTGATCGCCGGGGCTCTGTCCTTCGCTCACCTGCATGATCTGGCCGCCGCTGCCGGGCAGTCCGGCTGGAAGGCATGGGCCTACCCGATCTCCGTCGACCTGCTCTTGGTCGCTGCCTGGCGTCGGCTCCGGATCGGCCGGGACGGGGCCTCGTGGACCTGGTTCGCCATCGCGCTCGCCGCCTCCCTGGGCGCCAACGTCGCCACGGCCGGTCTGCTCGACCTCGCCCATGTGCCGGACTGGCTGCGCATCCTGGTCGCCGGCTGGCCCGCGCTCGCCTTCCTCGGCGGCACCCTCCTCGTCCACACCCCCGCCTCGACGGCCGCTGCCGAAGCCCCGCCTCTGGAGCCTGAGTTGGCAGTGCCGGAAGTCGAGTTGCACCGCACCGACACTGCACCGGTCCCGGCCCCCGCGTCCACTCCTGCGGAGCTGGCCCCCGCGCCGGTCAAGCCGTCCGCTCCGGTTCCCGCGGTCCCGGCGGCCTTGGTCGAGCACGCCCGCTCCATCGCGGACGCCCACCGCAAGACCACCGGTGAGCCGATCACCGCGGACACGCTCACCGCCCGGCTCGGGCTTCCCGGGCCGACCTGCCAGGCCATCGCCGCACAACTCGAACTCACCTGATCCGGAAAGGGAGGTTGATCCCGTGAGTGTGTACCGCCGGTTCCGTGACGTGCGCCGCTTCGGCCCGGTCACCGTCGCCACCTACCACGACGGCCGTGGCCGCAACCGCCACACCGTCGCCTGCTCCGCCCCCGGCTGCGGCTTCTCCACCGACTACGCCGACCGCTCCGCCGCCGAACTCGCCGCCCGCACCCACCGCTGCAACCCCTGACAGGAGAACACCCCGATGCTCACCCCCAAGTACCCGCCCTCCGACCACGCCCCTACCCCGACGCCCACCACGGCCTCCACGGCGTCCTCGACCGTGCCGGCCATGACCACCCCGGCCCCGGTCACCCCGGTCCCGGCGTCGAACCGGCCGACCATCCAGCTCACCCCCGGCAGCACCCTCGTCCTCGTCGGCGGCGGGACCGCCGTGGTCCTCATCGTCGGCACCGTCCTGGTCTCCATGCTGCTCGCTGTGGCCATCACGGGCGTCTCCGTCGCGATCTGCGCCGTGGTCCTCCGCTCCCTGCTCAACGACTCCCGCAACGGCCGGTGAGCGGGATGGACTTCACCCTCGTCGGCGCCGCGTTACCGGCCCTCGGCTGGGCCGTGCACGGCAGCGTCCTCGCCCGCCGCCTGGCCGGCGCCCGCCGCGACCCCCTCACCGGCCTGCACACCCGCGCCGGCTGGACCGCCCGCGCCGAACGCCTCCTCGACCGGCACCCCAACGCCCTCGTTGCCCTGGTCGACCTGGACGACTTCAAGGCCATCAACGACCAGCACGGCCACGCCTCCGGAGACGCGGTACTCACCGCGACCGCCCGCCGGCTGAACGACTGGGTGGGACGCCACGGCATCGCCGCCCGGATCGGCGGAGACGAATTCGTCGCCATCGTCACCGACCCGACGCACACCACCGGGCTTCACGCCCTGCGGGCCGCCCTGGACCGCCCGGTCCACCACCACGGCGAGGTGCTGCCGGTCTCCGCGTCGGTCGGACGCTGTCACCGCGCGGACCTGCCGGTCCCCACCCTCACCGACGCACTCTCCGCCGCCGACAGGTCGATGTACGCGGTCAAGGGCCACAGCAGGCGCAACACCCAGCACTGACCAACCCCCGGAGCGGCCTCAACCGCCAAGTCTCCGCCGCTCCGGGGGCCCACATCCCAGATCCAAAGGACCCGGAAGGGAAGCACCATCATGCCCCAGCACACCCCTGCCCCGCGCCTGTGCCGCGACTGCGACGGCTTCGCCGCGGTCGTCATCACCACCGGCACCCGCACTCCGGACGGCACCCGCGCCACGCTCACCGTGCTCTGCCCGACCTGCCAGGGCACCGGCCACCGCACCCCCGCCGCCCGCCTCGCCCGCGCCGGGAAGTGACCGCCGTGGCCCTCCTCGACTGGCGCTCCCCGGAGCACTTCGACCACAGCGGCGACAAGCCCTGCGTCCTCTGCACCAAGCCCACCCCGCTCCGTTCCGACCGTGGCAAGCCCGTCCACAAGGTGTGCGCCGAGAAGTGGATCGACGCCCACACCGAGCAGGGTGAAGCCCGATGACGGCCGGGAACTCGGGCCAGCTCCGAGTCTTCAGCTTCGGTGGCGGTGTCCAGTCGGTAGCCTGCCTGGTCCTCGCCGCTCAAGGTCGCATCGACTTTGACGTCTTCCTGTTCGCCAACGTCGGTGAAGACTCCGAGGACCCTCGCACCCTCGACTACTTCCGTCAGCACGCCCAGCCCTACGCCGCCGCCCACAACATCCAGCTAGAAGAACTCCACCGCATCCGCCGCGACGGCAGCACGGAAACGCTCTGGGGTCGGCTGACCCGTGAAGGCTCTCGGTCCCTGCCGATCCCGGTCCGTATGGCCAATGGCGCCCCTGGCACCCGCCAGTGCACCGCCGACTTCAAGATCAGGGTGATCGGCAAGTGGCTCAAGCAACTTGGAGCCAGCGCTGAATCACCGGCCAAGGTGGGCGTCGGGATCAGCGTCGATGAGATCCAACGGGCGAATAACCGCCGCTGCGAGCCGTACGAGCAGATCACCTACCCGCTTCTCGACCTCGGCCTACGCCGCACCGACTGCCACCGCGTCATCCGGGCCGCGGGTCTGCCAGTCCCTCCGAAATCGGCGTGCTTCTTCTGCCCCTTCCACCGCCCCGAGACGTGGCGCGAGATGCGACGCACCGCACCTGAGCTGTTCGCCCGCTCCTGCCAGCTCGAATCCATCCTCAACGAACGCCGCGCGACCCTCGGCAAGGACCCCGTCTACCTGACCCGCTTCGGCAAGCCCCTCGACCGAGCCATCCCGGACGGCTGGGACACCCTCTTCGACGAGTGGGACGAGACCGCACTGTGTGATTCCGGGCGGTGCTTCACGTGACCCACGCCCCCGCCCTTGCGGCGGGCCTGGACCCGGCCACCCTCACCGACGTGCTGAGGCTGGCCGGGTCCACCGGCTTCGACCGCATCCAAGACCAGATCCGCCGCACCGGCGGCTGCACCGACCCCATCCGCCTTACCGGGACGACTGTCACCCGCGACAAGGCCACGGGCCACGTGCTGCACCACTACTCGACCGAAACCGAGCCCGGCGGCGTGCTCCGTCTGGCGTGCGGGAATCGGCGTGCCTCGCGCTGTCCGGCTTGCGCCTGGACCTACGCCGGCGACACCTACCACCTGATCCGCGCCGGCCTCGTCGGAGACCCGGGAAAGGGCACCCCGACGACGATCCGGGATCACCCGCGGGTGTTCGCCACCCTGACCGCCCCGTCGTTCGGCCCGGTCCACAACCGGCCGGGCAACCGGCCCTGCCGCTGCGGCACCCGCCACGATGAGCACGCCCCGGAGCTGGGCACGCCGCTCAACCCGGACGACTATGACTACGCGGGGGCGGTGCTGTGGAACAACCACGCCTCCGACCTGTGGCGCTACTTCACGATCTACCTCCGCCGCGAGATCGCCCGCATGGCCGGGCTCACCCAGAAAGCCGCCAAGGAAGAGTCCCGCGTCTCCTTCGGCAAGGTCGCCGAGTACCAGAAGCGCGGGGCCGTGCACTTCCACGTGGTGATCCGCTTCGACGGACCGACCGGCCCCGACGACCCGCCCCCGGCCTGGGCCACGGGCGAACTCCTCGACGCAGCGATCGGGGCCGCCGCCGCCCGCGTCGCGGTCGATGTGGACCCGGCCGGGGACCAGCCGGCCCGGACCCTGCGGTGGGGTGAGCAGATCGACGTGCGCCCGATCCATGCGTTCGGGGACGGGGCCGAGATCACCGAACAGGCCGTGGCCTCCTACGTCGCCAAGTACGCCACCAAAGCCGCCGAGACCACCGGCACCGTGGACCGCCGGATCGGCAACAAGGAAGCCCTGGCCCTGCTCGATGTGCCCGAGCACCCGGCCCGGCTCATCGCCGCATGCCTAGACCTCCACCCGCTCTACCCCGAGCGGAAGTTGCGGGACTGGGCGCACATGCTCGGCTTCCGAGGTCACTTCTCCACCAAGTCCCGCAGCTACTCCACCACCCTCGG
Source organism: Streptomyces sp. NPDC046860 (assembly GCF_040645115.1). NCBI lineage: Bacteria > Bacillati > Actinomycetota > Actinomycetes > Kitasatosporales > Streptomycetaceae > Streptomyces > Streptomyces sp. NPDC046860. The sequence goes on from NZ_JBEYXQ010000018.1 coordinate 47,598, forward strand.
CGCCCTCCGCCAGACCCGCGCCGACTACCGCGCCGCACAGCAACGCACCGCCCTCGGCCTCCCCGACCCCGATACCGAGGAAGAGGCCACCACCCTCACGCTCGCCCACTGGGCCTACGCCGGCCACGGCCACACCCCCGGCGAATCCTGGCTCGCCGCCAACATCCGCCGGGACATCCAGCACAACCGCGAGGCCGCCCGCGAGGCCCTGAGCGACATGCCCGACCCGAACTCCGAGGGGGAGTGGTGACCGTGGATCGACTGCTCACCGTGCGGGAGGTCGCTGAGGTGCTTGGAGGCGAGCGCTACGTACGGCGCCTGATCGAGGAACGGCGGATCGAGTACGTCAAAGACCGTCGAAGGGTCTTCATCGCGGAATCGGTGGTCAAGCAGTACATCGCCTCGCGCACCGTTCCGGTGAGGAGGGCTGCGTAATGGCGAACAGCAGGGGCCGGCGTCGTCGGTTCGGAGCGATCAGGCGGCTTCCCTCCGGCCGGTTCCAGGCCCGGTATCCCGGACCGGATGGCGTGATGCGGCCGGCGCCTCGGACGTTCGCCACCACGACCGAGGCGGACGACTGGCTTGCCGAGAAGCAGACCGAGGTGCGCAAGGGTGATTGGCGAGACCCTGATGCAGGGGCGGTCAACTTCCGCGCCTACGCCGACAAGTGGGTCGAGGACCGCGAACTAGGCGTCCTCACCGTCGACCTGTACCGGTACCTGCTCGACGCCCACCTCCTGCCGACTTTCGGTGATGACAACCTGGATGAGATCACCCCTCCCCGCGTCCGGGCCTGGCGTACGGAACGTCTCCGTACCGGCGCGAGGACCGCGACCGCGAAGGCGTACCGGCTGCTCAAGGCGGTCATGGAGACCGCAGTGGATGACGAGTTGATCCGCCGAAATCCCTGCCGCATCAAGGGCGCCGGCGCTGAGAAAGCCAAGGAGCGCCCCACTGCGACCGTCGCCCAGGTTGACGCTCTGGCCGATGCCATCGGTGTGCGGTGGCGCCTCATGGTCTACCTCGGGGCGTACGGCCCCACTCGACCGGAGGAATTGGCCGGGCTCCGCCGCCGTGACGTTGATCTCGACGCCCTGAAGGTCACCATCCGGGTTGCTGAACCAGAGCGGACGAACGGCCGGCGCGCTCCGGGCGACACCAAGTCGGAAGCCGGCGTGCGCACGATCCACCTGCCCTCGTTCCTTGAGCGCGAGGTGGTGTGGCATATGGAGTCCTTCGCCGAGGAAGGGCCCGATGGGCTGGTCTTCGTCGGAGAACGCGGTGCCCCCTTCCGGCGCAGCACCTTCGGCCGGTACTGGCGCAAGGCTCGTGCGGTCGTCGGGCTGCCCGACCACTTCCGCTTCTACGACCTGCGGCACACCGGGCACACCCTCTCGACCCGTTCGGGTGCCACGCTCAAGGACACGATGACGCGGGCTGGCCAGTCGTCGGAGAAGGCCGCGATGCGCTACCAGCACTCCGAGGACGCGCGGCAGCAGGAGGTTGCCGGGATGCTGGACCGCAGTGTGCGGAAGGCTCGCCGGGCTGTGGCACGGAAAGCGAACGATCAAGCTTCTGGCACGGATGTGGCACGCGACGACTGAGAGGAACCGAACAGCAAAAAGGCCCCGGTCGATGACCTGGGCCTTCTTCATGGAGCGGGTGACGAGAATCGAACTCGCGCTCTCAGCTTGGGAAGCTGATGTTCTACCATTAAACTACACCCGCGCAATACGGACATATTGACCGAGTCGCAGTCGATGTCCGAACGCCCGCTCACTGTACCCCATGGCCGTGCGGGCGTGTCCGACCCTCGGGGTGGGAGGGGTGAGTTGAGGCGTACGGTGGGGGCTTCGGACGGCCCGGAGTGCCGCCTGGTACGGCGTCTCTTTCATCCCGTAATGTGCCGTCCGGCGTCGGGGAGGCAAGCCCGACGCGGCTCCTGGGGAAGGGACTTGAGGGACTTGATGGAACGCACCGTCGTCCGCTGCGCGGACGGGCACGTCTTCAGCGCCGCTACGTTCCCGATGCAGCAGGCCGAGCGCCTCGGCCCCGGCCGGCTCGTCCGGTGCCCCCGCTGCGCGCGGTTGCGCAGCGCGGTGCCGGTCACGCTGCAGAAGCGGTAGACAAGCGCTGGGCAAGCGGTAGACAAGCGGTAGGTACACGCACCACCAGGGGGCGCGGACTCGTCACGATTGTCGGCGGTCCGCGCCCCTTGCGTATCCTCGGGGCGTGCTTCTCTCAGACAAGGACATCCGGGCCGAGATCGACGCCGGGCGGGTGCGGATCGATCCCTTCGAAGAATCCATGGTTCAGCCGTCGAGCATCGACGTACGGCTGGACCGTTACTTCCGGGTGTTCGAGAACCACCGGTACCCCCACATCGACCCCTCCGTCGAGCAGCCGGACCTCACCCGGCTCGTGGAGCCCGAGGGCGACGAGCCGTTCATCCTGCACCCGGGTGAGTTCGTCCTGGCGAGCACGTACGAGGTGATCAGCCTCCCCGACGACCTCGCCTCCCGCCTGGAGGGCAAGAGCTCGCTCGGCCGGCTCGGCCTGGTCACCCACTCCACCGCCGGGTTCATCGACCCCGGGTTCAGCGGCCACGTGACGCTGGAGCTGTCCAACCTCGCCACCCTGCCGATCAAGCTCTGGCCCGGTATGAAGATCGGCCAGCTCTGCATGTTCCGGCTGTCCTCGCCCGCCGAGCACCCCTACGGCAGCGAGCGCTACGGCTCCCGCTACCAGGGCCAGCGCGGTCCGACCGCCTCGCGGTCCTTCCTGAACTTCCACCGGACCCAGGTATGAGGGCGACGACGATATGAGTGACGTGCGGGAGAACCTGACCTACGAGCGCTTCGGCGCGGCCGTCCGCGAGCTGGCGCAGACCATCGCGGACGACGGCTACGAGCCGGACATCGTGCTGAGCATCGCGCGCGGCGGCGTCTTCGTGGCCGGCGGCCTGGCGTACGCCCTGGACTGCAAGAACATCCACCTGGTGAACGTCGAGTTCTACACCGGCGTCGGCACCACGCTGGACATGCCGGTCATGCTGGCGCCCGTCCCCGACGCGATCGACTTCTCCGACAAGAAGGTGCTGATCACCGACGACGTCGCCGACACCGGCAAGACGCTCAAGCTGGTGCGCGACTTCTGCCTGGAGACCGTCGCCGAGGTGCGCTCCGCCGTCATCTACGAGAAGTCCCACTCCCTCGTGAAGTGCGAGTACGTCTGGAAGCGCACCGAGGACTGGATCAACTTCCCGTGGAGCGTCGAACCGCCCGTCGTGCGGCGCACCGGTCAGGTGCTGGACGCCTGACGGCGCCCGGTACGGGAGAGGGCCCCCGGAGCATCGTGCTCCGGGGGCCCTCTCGTGTGCCGGGGTCCGCTCAGAAGGTGCCGAGCTTCACGATCGACAGCAGCGCGATCAGCTGGATCGCGGACGCGCCCAGGGCCTTGGGCCAGGGGAGGTCGTGGGAGCGGGAGACCATCAGGGTCAGCAGCGCGCCCGCGGCGAGCCAGGTGATCCAGCCGATGACCTGCACGAAGCTCGCGTCACCGCCGGCGAACATGGCGACGACCAGGCGCGGCGCGTCCGTCAGCGACATGATCAGCATGGACAGGCCGACCGTGGGCTGCCAGGCGCCATCGCCGCCGAGCTGGCGGGCCAGGGTGTGGGTGACCACGCCGAGGACGAACGAGCTGAGCACCAGCGCCACGGCCGTGACCAGCACGATCGGGATCGCGTTGGTGAGCGTCGCTCCTATGACGTCCTCGCGGGCGCCGTCGAAGCCGAAGACGGCGAGCAGGCCGTAGAGGAAGGTCACGATCAGGGCGGGGCCCCACATCGTGTAGTCCCGCATGCGCAGGAAGGTCGGGCCGGGGGAGAGGAAGATCCCCTTCAGCAGTTCCTTCCAGTGCAGCGGCGGGCCGGAGGGGCCGGCCGGGGCGGCGGAGCCCGCGTGGTAGGTGTCGCCCTGGCTGTAGGCGGAGGCCTCGTCGACGGAGAACGCCTGGGTGTGGCCCGGCTGGTTCGCCGCGTACGGGTCGTGCCCACCGCCGTGGGCCCCGTGGCCGGGGTCGCCGAAGTACTCCGGTCCGTCGTTCACCGGCCCCGGATACCCGTACTGCTGCCTCTGCGGGCTGCCCTGCGGGTAGCCGTAGGAAGGCTGCCGCTGCCCCTGGTGCGGGGCCCGGCCGCCGTACGACGGTCCCTGGGGCGCGTGCGTCTGCTGTCCTTGCGCGGTGCGGTCGTCCCGGTCCCCGCGTCCCATCCTGAATCCAGCCACCCGTCGAACGTACCTGCTCCCGGCCGCCGGTGTGCCGGGCCCGAGGGGTCGGGCCCGGCATTGCGGCCATCCTGTGACATCCCCTAAGGGACCGTCAGGGTGACATCCCGGGGCCGGGCGGGATTCCGGCGCCCGGGGCTCAGTTGGCGATGACGCTGCCGAACCAGGGCGCGCCGGTCGACGAGACGCCCACGTTCTTCACGCCGACGAAGCGGGAGCCGGTCGCGGTGATCTTCGTACCGTCGGACGGCAGGTAGACGAGCGCGCCGTCGCCGCCGTCCTCGTCGGAGCCGACCAGCAGGTCGGCGCGGCCGTCGCCGGTGACGTCGTCGAGCTTGACGTCCATGCCGAAGTGGTCGCCCTTCTCGTCGTTGCCGGGCACGCCCGCGGTGCTCTGGGCGATGGACTGGGCCCGGGTGGCGGTGTTCACGCCGCCCGCGGAGCCGTACAGGACGGTGACCAGGCCCGCGTCGGACGCCGTGCCGAGGTCCTCGAAGACGCTGCTGATCACCAGGTCCTGGTAGCCGTCGCCGTTGATGTCGCCGAGGTCCAGCTCGCCGCCGAAGCCGTCGCCCTTCTCGGAGGCGCCGGGGACGTTGCCGGTGTTCTGGTCGATCGCGGAGTTGCGGTCAGGACCCGAGACCGACCCGTAGGTGATGTTGACGCGGCCGCCGGTGGAGGCGTCCGGCACCGGGGTGCCGTCGTCCAGCCTGCCGCCGTCCCACATGGCGCCGCTGACGATGTCGCCGTAGCCGTCGCCGTTGATGTCACCGATGCCGGTGATGATGCCGGACCTGAGCTTCTTCGCGGCGGAGGTGCTGAGGCCGCTCGCGGTGCCGGGCAGCCAGTAGTTGGTGTTCCAGCCGAAGCGGGTCCCGGTCTCGTAGCCGTCCACGACCAGGTCGGTGCGGCCGTCGCCGTTGACGTCCCCGGCGGTCAGGTTGAGCGGGCCGGTCGGGTCGTCGGCGGTGCCGGACTGGATGGGCGGCTTGACGGTGGTGCGGCTCGCCGCGGTGCCGCTGGAGCTGAAGCCGCCCTTGTAGAGGTACAGGGTGGAGCCGGTGGCGCCCACGACGAGGTCGGTGCGGCCGTCGCCGTCGAAGTCGCCCGCCGCCAGGTTACGGCCCCAGTAGTCGTGGGAGCCGACGGCCGGGTCGGGCAGGTCGGAGCCCTTGCCGGTCAGGCCGCTCTTCGAGCCCCAGAGCAGGGTGACGGCGCCGCCGTTGACGTCGGTGCCGACCTTCTCGTGCGGGACGCCGACGGCGAGGTCGTCGTAGCCGTCGTGGTTGAAGTCGCCGTAGGCCAGGGACCCGCCGAAGGCGTCGCCCGCCTCGGAGCCGCCGGGGACGCCGGCGGTGTCCTGGCTGAGGGTGGTGCGCTTGGTGCCGGAGACGCCGGTCCTGGTGCCGTACAGGACGACGACCTGGCCGGCGCCCTTCCTGCCGCCCACGTAGGCGGTGCAGGCCGAGGTCGCGATGTCGCCGATGCCGTCGCCGTTGAAGTCGGCCCTGGCCACGGTGGTGGAGTCGGCGGCCGTGGCGGGGGCGGCGGTGAGGGTGAGCAGCCCGCCGGTGAGCGCGGCCGCGGTGGCCGTCGCCAGGACGAGTCTGTGGTGCGCGCGCATGGGGTTCTCCTGCGGCGTACGGGGGATGCCGGGGACGGGCATCCGCGGTCGGTGGGGGCCGACAGCCCGCGTCGGCCCCGGTCGCCCGGGGGCCGCGCAGCGGTTGGCGATCATCAGACCGACGTGGGGCGGGAACGGTTGCCCGCGGGCGCGGGGAAACTTCCGGGGCGGGCGTCGGCGGGCCGTGGGGGGCAGGATGGGGGCATGAGCGTAGTGAAGATCAATGTGCTGACCGTTCCCGCCGAGCAGCGGGAGGTGCTGGAGAAGCGGTTCGCCTCGCGGGCCCACACCGTGGAGAGCTCGGACGGGTTCGAGTGGTTCGAGCTGCTGCGGCCGGTCGAGGGCACCGACCAGTACCTCGTGTACACCCGCTGGCGCGACGACGCGGCCTTCCAGGCGTGGATGGAGGGTCCGATGAAGGCCGCCCACCAGGGCGCGGGCGGCGGTGAGGGCGGCGAGAAGCAGCGGCCCGCCGCGGCCGGCTCCACCCTGTGGTCCTTCGAGGTCGTGCAGCAGGCGTCCCCGAAGTAGCCCTTACGGATACGACGGCGCCCCCCGGCCTCGTGGGCCGGGGGGCGCCGTCGTATGGGGAGTCGTGCGGCTACTTCACCGGCTCGGGCTCCGGCTCGGTGGCCGGCTCGTCCTCGTCCGCGGGGTCCGCCGGGGTCCTGACGGAGTCCAGCAGGAGCTGGGCCACGTCCACGACCTGGATGGACTCCTTGGGCTTGACGCCCGTGGCGGAGCCACTTTCGGCAGCAGCCTTCTTGCCGTTGACCGAGTCGGTCAGCATGACCAGGCAGAACGGGCAGGCGGTGGAGACGATGTCCGGGTTGAGGGAGAGGGCCTCGTCGACGCGCTCGTTGTTGATGCGCTTGCCGATCCGCTCCTCCATCCACATCCGGGCGCCGCCGGCGCCGCAGCAGAAGCCGCGCTCCTTGTGGCGGTGCATCTCCTCGTTGCGCAGGCCCGGGACCTTGCCGATGATCTCGCGCGGGGGCGTGTAGATCTTGTTGTGCCGGCCCAGGTAGCAGGGGTCGTGGTACGTGATGATGCCCTCGACCGGGGTGACCGGGATCAGCTTGCCCTCGTCCACCAGGTGCTGGAGCAGCTGGGTGTGGTGGATGACCTCGTAGTCGCCGCCGAGCTGCGGGTACTCGTTGCCGAGCGTGTTGAGGCAGTGCGGGCAGGTGGCGACGATCTTCTTGGCCGACTTCGGCTTCGCCGACTCGGGCAGCACCTTGCCGTCGTCGTCCATCTCCTCGCCGAAGGCGGCGTTGAGGGACATGACGTTCTCCATGCCGAGCTCCTGGAACAGGGGCTCGTTGCCGAGGCGGCGGGCGGAGTCACCGGTGCACTTCTCGTCGCCGCCCATGATCGCGAACTTGACGCCCGCGATGTGCAGCAGCTCGGCGAAGGCCTTGGTGGTCTTCTTGGCGCGGTCCTCCAGGGCGCCGGCGCAGCCGACCCAGTAGAGGTACTCGACCTCGGACAGGTCCTCGATGTCACGGCCGACGACCGGGATCTCGAAGTCGACCTCCTTGGTCCACTCCAGGCGCTGCTTCTTCGCCAGGCCCCAGGGGTTGCCCTTCTTCTCCAGGTTCTTGAGCATCGTGCCCGCCTCGGACGGGAACGCGCTCTCGATCATCACCTGGTAGCGGCGCATGTCGACGATGTGGTCGATGTGCTCGATGTCCACCGGGCACTGCTCGACGCAGGCGCCGCAGGTGGTGCAGGACCACAGGACGTCGGGGTCGATGACGCCGTTCTCCTCGGCGGTGCCGATGAGCGGGCGCTCGGCCTCGGCGAGGGCCGCGGCGGGAACGTCCTTGAGCTGCTCCTCGCTCGCCTTCTCCTCGCCCTCCATGGTCTTGCCGCCACCCGCGAGCAGGTACGGCGCCTTGGCGTGGGCGTGGTCCCGCAGCGACATGATCATCAGCTTCGGGGAGAGCGGCTTGCCGGTGTTCCAGGCGGGGCACTGCGACTGGCAGCGGCCGCACTCGGTGCAGGTGGAGAAGTCCAGCAGGCCCTTCCAGGAGAACTGTTCGACCTGGGAGACGCCGAAGACGTCGTCCTCACCGGGGTCGGTGAAGTCGATCGGCTCGCCGCCGGAGGTCATCGGCTGCAGGGCGCCGAGGGCGACCCCGCCGTCCGCGTCCCGCTTGAACCAGATGTTCGGGAAGGCGAGGAAGCGGTGCCAGGCCACACCCATGTTGGTGTTGAGCGAGACCACGATCATCCAGATGAACGAGGTCCCGATCTTGATCATGGCGACCAGGTAGACCAGGTTCTGCAGGGTGGTGACGCTCAGCGCCTTGAAGGCGAGGACCAGCGGGTACGAGGCGAAGTAGGCCGCCTCGTAGTGGTCCACGCCGTGCAGGGCGCCCTCGAGGCCGCGCAGGGTGTAGATGGCGAGGCCGATGGTGAGGATGACGTACTCGACGAAGTACGCCTGGCCGGACTTGGAACCGGCGAAGCGGGACTTGCGGCCCGGTCGGCTGGGCAGGCTCAGCAGTCGGATGACCATCAGCACGGCGATGCCGAGGATCGTCATCACACCGATGAACTCGATGTACAGCTCGAAGGGCAGGAAGCCGCCGATGAGCGGCAGGGTCCAGTCGGCCTTGAAGAGCTGGCCGAACGCCTGGGCCAGGGTCGGCGGCAGCGTCAGGAAGCCCACGGCGACGAACCAGTGGGCTACACCGACGATTCCCCACCGGTTCATCCTGGTGTGGCCGAGGAACTCCCGCACCAGGGTCACGCTGCGCTGGTACGGGTTGTCGGTCCGGGTACCGGCGGGGACGGGCTGGCCCAGCTTGAAGTACCGGACGAACTGTCCGATGGCCCGGGCGAGCAGCGCGACGCCGACCACGGTCAGGACCAGCGACACGATGATCGCGGCGAGTTGCATGAGGGGCTCCTGAAGCGGCCTCGAAATTACTAAGCGGTAACTTATCCAGTCCGTCTGAGACTACCCCCATCTTCCTGCGGGATGCAGCCGGGCGCGGGGTGATGTGAGTCGCTGAGGGTTACCTTCGCCGGGACGGAGGAACGGGTCCTGGACGACTACGGGACACCTCCGGCGCACCTTCGGGCGGCTTGCGGCGGCCACCCGTCGCCGCCTTGCATATAAGCGCCATATAAGAGTTGAGTCGGCCCCGCTCATGTCTGTTGACCCGGTGCGACCGGAGTGGCACACTTGAGCCAGTCCCACTCAAGTCCTCTGGAGGAATCAACCATGGCACGTGCGGTCGGCATCGACCTGGGCACGACTAACTCCGTCGTCAGCGTTCTGGAGGGCGGCGAGCCCACCGTCATCACCAACGCCGAGGGTGCCCGGACCACGCCGTCCGTCGTCGCCTTCGCGAAGAACGGTGAGGTGCTGGTCGGCGAGGTCGCCAAGCGCCAGGCGGTCACGAACGTGGACCGGACCATCCGCTCCGTGAAGCGCCACATGGGCACGGACTGGTCGATCGAGCTCGACGGCAAGAGCTTCAACCCGCAGCAGATGAGCGCCTTCATCCTGCAGAAGCTGAAGCGCGACGCCGAGGCGTACCTGGGCGAGAAGGTGGCCGACGCGGTCATCACCGTCCCGGCGTACTTCAACGACTCCGAGCGTCAGGCGACCAAGGAGGCCGGTGAGATCGCGGGTCTGAACGTCCTGCGCATCGTCAACGAGCCGACCGCCGCCGCTCTCGCGTACGGCCTCGACAAGGACGACCAGACCATCCTGGTCTTCGACCTCGGTGGCGGCACCTTCGACGTCTCGCTGCTGGAGATCGGCGACGGCGTCGTCGAGGTGAAGGCCACCAACGGTGACAACCACCTCGGTGGTGACGACTGGGACCAGCGCGTCGTCGACTACCTGGTCCAGCAGTTCAAGGCCGGCCACGGCGTGGACCTCGCCAAGGACAAGATGGCGCTCCAGCGCCTGCGCGAGGCCGCCGAGAAGGCCAAGATCGAGCTGTCCTCCTCCACGGAGACCTCGATCAACCTGCCCTACATCACGGCGTCCGCCGAGGGCCCGCTGCACCTGGACGAGAAGCTCACCCGCGCCCAGTTCCAGCAGCTGACCGCCGACCTCCTGGAGCGCTGCAAGACGCCGTTCCACAACGTCATCAAGGACGCGGGCATCCAGCTGTCCGAGATCGACCACGTCGTTCTCGTCGGTGGCTCCACCCGTATGCCGGCCGTCGCCGAGCTCGTCAAGGAGCTGACCGGCGGCAACGAGGCCAACAAGGGCGTCAACCCGGACGAGGTCGTCGCCATCGGCGCCGCCCTCCAGGCCGGTGTCCTCAAGGGTGAGGTCAAGGACGTCCTGCTCCTCGACGTCACCCCGCTGTCCCTCGGTATCGAGACCAAGGGCGGCATCATGACCAAGCTCATCGAGCGGAACACGACGATCCCGACCAAGCGGTCCGAGATCTTCACCACCGCCGAGGACAACCAGCCCTCCGTGCAGATCCAGGTCTACCAGGGCGAGCGCGAGATCGCGGCGTACAACAAGAAGCTCGGCATGTTCGAGCTGACCGGTCTGCCGCCGGCCCCGCGCGGTGTCCCGCAGATCGAGGTCGCCTTCGACATCGACGCCAACGGCATCATGCACGTGACCGCGAAGGACCTGGGCACGGGCAAGGAGCAGAAGATGACCGTCACCGGCGGCTCCTCGCTGCCGAAGGACGAGGTCGACCGCATGCGCCAGGAGGCCGAGAAGTACGCGGAGGAGGACCACGCCCGCCGCGAGGCCGCCGAGACCCGCAACCAGGGCGAGCAGCTCGTCTACCAGACCGAGAAGTTCCTCAAGGACAACGAGGACAAGGTCCCGGGCGAGATCAAGACCGAGGTCGAGGAGGCTGTCGCCGAGCTGAAGGAGAAGCTCAAGGGCGAGGACAGCGCCGAGATCCGCACCGCCACCGAGAAGGTCGCGGCCGTCTCGCAGAAGCTCGGCCAGGCCATGTACGCCGACGCCCAGGGCGCCCAGGCCGCCGGCGGTCCGTCCGCCGACGCCACTGACGCCAGGGACGACGACGTCGTGGACGCCGAGATCGTCGACGACGAGCGCAAGGACGGTGCCGCGTGACGGAGGAGACCCCGGGCTTCGAGGAGAAGCCCGACGTCCCCTCCGGCGCGGACCCCGACGACGCCGAGCCGAAGGCCGCCTCCGAGGAGGGGGCGGCCCCGGCTGGGGACGCAAGCGCAGATGTGGCCCTGGTGGCCCAGCTGGACCAGGCACGCACGGCGCTCGGTGAGCGCACGGCGGACCTCCAGCGCCTCCAGGCCGAGTTCCAGAACTACCGTCGCCGCGTCGAGCGCGACCGGGTGGCGGTCAAGGAGATCGCCGTGGCGAACCTCCTGACCGAGCTGCTGCCCGTACTGGACGACATCGGCCGCGCCCGCGAGCACGGCGAACTGGTCGGCGGCTTCAAGTCGGTGGCCGAGTCGCTGGAGACCGTCGCGGCCAAGATGGGCCTCATGCAGTTCGGCAAGGAGGGTGAGCCCTTCGACCCGACGATCCACGAAGCCCTGATGCACTCCTACGCGCCCGACGTCACCGAGACGACGTGCGTGGCGATCCTCCAGCCCGGCTACCGCTTCGGCGAGCGCACCATCCGCCCCGCGCGGGTGGCCGTCGCCGAACCGCAGCCCGGCGCGCAGACGGTCAAGGCGGAGGAGGCCGAGGAGAGCGCGGCCGACGACAAGGAGAACGGTGGCCCGGAGGAGGGCTGACGTAATCACGCAGATCAAGCAGGGCCGGAAGGAGGGACGTCGGGGATGAGCACCAAGGACTTCATCGAGAAGGACTTCTACAAGGTCCTCGGCGTCCCCAAGGACGCCACCGAGGCGGAGATCAAGAAGGCGTACCGGAAGCTCGCCCGCGAGTTCCACCCGGACGCCAACAAGGGCAACACCCGCGCCGAGGAGCGCTTCAAGGAGATCTCCGAGGCGAACGACGTCCTCGGCGACCCGAAGAAGCGCAAGGAGTACGACGACGCGCGCGCCCTGTTCGGCAACGGCGGTTTCCGGCCGGGGCCGGGCGCGGGCGGCGGACAGTTCAACTTCGACCTCGGCGACCTCTTCGGCGGTGCCGGCGGGGCCGGCGGCGCGCAGAGCGGCAGCTTCGGCGGCGGGATCGGCGACGTCTTCGGCGGTCTGTTCAACCGGGGCGGCGCGGGTACCACGCGTACCCAGCCGCGCCGGGGGCAGGACGTCGACACCGAGGTGACGCTCAGCTTCACCGAGGCGATCGAGGGCGCCACCGTTCCGCTCCGGATGACCTCGCAGGCTCCCTGCAAGGCGTGTTCGGGTACCGGCGACAAGAACGGCACGCCGCGTGTGTGCCCGACCTGCGTCGGTACCGGGCAGGTCGCGCGGGGCTCGGGTGGCGGGTTCTCGCTCACCGACCCGTGCCCCGACTGCAAGGGCCGCGGCCTGATCGCCGAGCACCCCTGCATGGAGTGCAGCGGCAGCGGCCGGGCCAAGTCCTCGCGCACCATGCAGGTCCGCATCCCGGCGGGCGTCACCGACAGCCAGCGCATCCGGCTGCGCGGCAAGGGCGCCCCCGGCGAGCGGGGCGGCCCGGCCGGCGACCTGTACGTCACCGTCCACGTGGGCGAGCACAAGGTGTTTGGGCGCAAGGGCGACAACCTCACCGTCACCGTCCCGGTGACGTTCACCGAGGCCGCGCTCGGCGGTGAGGTGCGGGTGCCCACCCTCGGCGGGTCCCCGGTCACCCTGAAGCTGCCGCCCGGCACGCCCAACGGCCGCACCATGCGGGCGCGGGGCAAGGGCGCGGCGCGCAAGGACGGCAGCCACGGCGATCTGCTGATCACCGTGGAAGTGAGTGTCCCGAAGGACCTCTCGGGGAAGGCTCGTGACGCGCTGGAGGCGTATCGCGAGGCGACCGCGGACGAGGACCCGCGGGCGGAGCTGTTCGAGGCCGCGAAGGGAGACTGAGCCCGATGGACACACCAGGTCGTCGGCGCAACCCGTACGAGCTGACCGAGGAGACCCCGGTCTACGTCATCTCGGTGGCCGCACAGCTCTCCGGACTCCATCCGCAGACGCTCCGGCAGTACGACCGCCTCGGTCTGGTCTCCCCGGACCGCACGGCGGGGCGTGGGCGCCGCTACTCGGCCCGTGACATCGAACTGCTCCGCCAGGTGCAGCAGTTGTCGCAGGACGAGGGCATCAACCTGGCCGGCATCAAGCGCATCATCGAACTGGAGAACCACGTCGCGGCTCTCCAGTCCCGGGTCGCGGAGCTGGAGTCGGCCCTGGACGGCGCGGCGGCGACGATGCGTCAGCGCGAGGCCGCCGTGCACGCCTCCTACCGGCGCGACCTGGTCCCGTACCAGGAGGTCCAGCAGACCAGCGCGTTGGTGGTGTGGCGGCCCAAGCGGCAGCAGTCCGCGGACTGAGCCGATCGCGGCGGGCATCCTTCGTGAAGGGGCCGGGAGGCACAACGCCTCCCGGCCCCTTCGTCGTTCACCGACCCGTTCACCGACCCGTTCGCCGGGCTGTTCACACCCTGGCCGACTTCATTCGGCAGTGTGTACGTAACAAGCGGTTCGGGCGGGGAGGGTGTGAAGCGTGTTTACAGAGCGTTGCGCAATGCTCCGCCAGGTCTTCACCGGATAAACGGAACGTGGTGTTGCCATCTCGTTAAGTTGTTTTGCTTGACGCCATGGGGCGCCTCCGCGTTGTCTTTTCAGACACCTGGGTCGCACGCTGCACCCCGTCGGAACGCACCTGAAGTGAGCCCTCGAATGCGTCGTATCGCCATGTCCGTGGCCGTCTCCACGATGGTCCTCCCGCTCGCCGGCTGCGGCGTCCTGAACGGGGCGGGAGACGACGCGAGCGCGAGCCCGACCATGGGCGACGAGGTCACCGTCGGCCTGCTGCTGCCGGAGAAGGCGAACACCCGCTACGACAAGTTCGACTACCCCATCATCAAGAGCAAGGTGGCCGAGCTGACCCACAAGAAGGGCAAGGTCGAGTACTCCAACGCCGACGCGAGCGCCAGCACGCAGGCCGATCAGCTGCAGCGGATGATCGACCAGAAGGTCAACGTCATCCTGCTGGACGCGGTCGACGCGCACGCGATCGCGCCCGCGGTGAAGAAGGCCAAGGACGCCGGCATCCCCGTGATCGCCTACGACCGCCTGGCCGAGGGCCCGATCGACGCGTACATCTCCTTCGACAACGAGCTGGTCGGCCAGGTGCAGGGCCGGTCGCTGCTGGAGCGCCTGGGTTCGAGCGCCGGTCTCTCCGACAAGATCGTCATGATGAACGGCTCGCCCACCGACCCCAACGCCAAGCAGTTCAAGGAGGGCGCGCTCTCCGAGCTGACCGGCAAGGTGACGATCGCGGACAGCTTCGACACCAAGGACTGGAAGCCGGAGAACGCCGAGTCCAACATGGCCCAGGCGATCGGCAAGCTGGGCAAGGCCAACATCGCCGCCGTCTACTCCGCCAACGACGGTATGGCGGCCGGGGTCATCAAGGCCCTGAAGAACGCCGGTGTCGCCACGATGCCCCCGATCACCGGCCAGGACGCCGAACTCGACGCCGTGCAGCGCATCCTGGCGGGCGAGCAGTACATGAGCGTCTACAAGTCCTACCCGGACGAGGCCGAGGCGGCGGCCCAGATGGCCGTGGCCAAGGTGCAGGGCAAGGACATCCAGTTCGACGCCCTCACCCAGGACCGCGTCGACAGCCCCACGAACAAGCAGATCCCGGCCAAGCTGGTGCAGGTGAGCGCGCTGACCAAGAGCAAGATCAAGGACACGGTCGTCGCGGACGGCATCTACACCTCCGCCCAGATCTGCACCGCCGCCTACAAGTCGGCCTGTGCCGCCATCGGCCTGCGCTGACGCGGGACGGCACGGCCGGGGCAGGGCCCCGAGGCAGGTGAGGGAGGTGGCCCCGGTGACGGCGGGGCCACCTCCTTTTCCGCGCCCTGGGCGACCCCCGGCGATCCGGGCATACCGGTGTTCCGCGCCCCGCCGGGCGCGGGGAGCCGTGTTGCGGAGGCGGGCGGGGCCGCGCATAGTTGCGCTGCGAAGTGGCGGCGACCGGGGGTGGAATGGGCGATGGCCGGGCACGCGACGCAGGAGCATCCCCACGGTGCCGACCGGCTGTGCGGGCAGGGGGACCGCGTGTACTCCCGCGCCGTGCGCCGGGGCCGGGTGCCGCGGGCGGAGGCGGAACCGGTGCCCTGTCTGCTGGAACTGGCCCTGCTGCACCCCGATCCCGACGACATGGACTGGCTGCTGCCCACCTCCCCGCAGGAGGTGATGACCCGGCTGCTGCGCGGGGTCTACGACGAGGTCGCCCGCAGTCAGCGCCGGATGGGCACGGCGGTCGCCGCGTTCGACTGGTACGCCGGGCTGGGCCGCCAGCTCCCCGTCCTCGCCCCGCAGGGTGAAGGTGCCGCGATCCGGGTGCTGGACGGACTGACCCGTATCCAGGCCGCGATGGACGAGGCGACCGAGCGGTGCGCGACCGAGGTGCTCACCGTGCAGCCGGGCGGCATCCGGCGCGAGGCCGAGCTGACCGAGGGGCTGCACCGGGCGCTGGAACTGCGCGGCCGCGGGGTGCGGATGCGGGACCTTTACACGCATGTGGCCCGGCACGGGCAGGGCCTGCTCAACTACCTGGAGCTGATGGGCGACGCGGTGGAGGCCCGCTCGCTGGACGAGGTCATCGACCGGCTCATCCTCTTCGACCGCACGGTCGCCTTCATCCCCGCCAACACCGACCGCACGATGGCCCTGGAGCTGCGGCACCCGGCGCTGGTGGAGTACCTGGTGACGGTGTTCGAGCGGCTGTGGCGGCTGGCGATCCCGCTCACCGCCCCGCTGCCCGACACCGGCATCGAGGGCATCTCGCACCGGGAGCGCTCGATCGCCGCGCTGCTCGCCGAGGGCCACCAGGACGCGGTGATCGCCGAGCGGCTCGGCATCAGCGTGCGCACCTGCCGCGCGCACATAGCCCGGCTGTCGGAGACCCTGGGCGCGACCAGCCGTACCCAACTGGGCGTGCGTATAGCCCAGGTGGGCCTGGACGGGCCCTCGCACGGCCCCGCGCCAGCGCCCGCGGGCGGAGTGCGCGCACCCTGAACACGCACCCTGAACTCCCGCTCTATTCGCCCTCGTTGAGCATCCCCGAGCGGGCGATCAGATACCCGAGCTGGGCCCGGCTGCCGCTGCCGAGGGCGGTGGCCAGCTTGGCGATGTGGGCCCGGCAGGTGCGGACGTTCATGCCGAGGCGGCGCGCGATGGCCTCGTCGACGTGCCCCTCCACCAGCAGCTTGGCGATGGAGTGCTGGATGTCGGTGATGCCGTCCGGGGCGGTCTCGTAGGGGGTGCCGGCGCTCAGCGGGACCGCGCGGCTCCACATGAACTCGAAGACCTTGACGAGGTAGCGCACCAGGCCGGGGTGGCGCAGTTCCAGGGCGACCTGGCGGTCCTCGCGGACCGGGATGAAGGCCACCGTCTCGTCGCAGATGATGAGCCGCTCGACCAGTTCGTCGATGGTGCGGTACTCCGCCTTGCCGTCGGTGAAGCGGTCCACGTAGGCGAGCCGGTCGGCGCTGTAGCGGGCGGTGTGCTGGTACAGGGTGCGGATGCGCACCCCGCGCTCGATCAGCGGGCGGTCGCGCTCCAGCGCCTCCAGGAGGCGGTTCTCGGGGCTGCGGCGGCCGCCGGGCTGCACGGTGAGCACCTCGGTGCGGCACTGGCCGGTGGCCAGGTCCAGGGCGGCGTTGATGCGGTCCAGGCCCTCCAGGACGGTGATGGCGTGGGTCGGGGCGTCCTCGCGGGCGCTCAGCGTCATGAAGGGTTCGAATATCTCGGACAGCACGATGGACCGGCGCCGCCGCTCGGCGATCTCCCGCTCGATGGGGGTGAGCCGCTGGGCCAGCGCGACGGCCGGCGCCACGGGCCGCAGCCAGCCGGGGTCGTCCGGATCGGGGTGGAGCAGGGCGAACTCCATCAGGCAGGGAGCCGACTCCGCGTCCGCGCGCGGGATACGGCCCGTGCGCAGGGCGCTCGCGTAGAGGCGGCTTCCTTCCGCGCACATCTCTGTCACCGCGTGGGGATGTGTCGCCTCTGTCCCGTTTGTTGCCAAATCTCCACCCCCCAGGGTCCTGAACATGCAGGAACATGATGCACCGATCGTGTGGCGATGATGTGCCTGAATGAGCCATCGTCTAACTCGACGGGGGAAGAGGGGACTTTCAAGTGAGGACGAAGCCGACCATGCGTAACAGAATGCTTCGCTCGGTGCTTGTTGCCGCCTTCTCCGCCGTTGTGGCCGTCGGAACCCTGGCCGGCCTCTCCGGTGCGACGAGCGCGCACGAGTCGGGCGCCGGGGGGACCGTGACAGCCGCGGGCGTCCAGGACACCCGGTGGGACACCGTCCAGCAGGACACCAGGTGGGACACCACGCCGGCGGACACGAGGTGGGACGTCGCCCCGCTCGACACCCGGTGGGACTGATCACCATGACCACGCCACCCGACGACCGCTCCTTCCGTCGTGAGATGGCCACGGCCTACCGCTCCGGCTGGCACTTCATCGACCTGGTCACCGCCATCCCCCACAGCGGCGACTCGTTGATGGTGACGGTGTTCGGCGAGCCGGTCGTGGTCACCCGGGACGAGGACGAGGACGTACGGGCGTACCGCTGCCTGCGCAAGCCCCGCGGCGCGCCGCAGCCGGTGCGGTGTGCCGTCCGGTACGGCATGATCTTCGTCAATCTCGACCAGCGGGACCACTGTCTCGCGGAGCCCGAGGTCGCCGACCTCAGGACCACAACTGCCACCCCCCGCAGTGCCTGACGCGATTCCCCCGTCGTAAAAGATCGCCTCAGGTACTTCCCCCCGCAGCGGCGTCACCGTGACCTGAACACGGTGACGCCGCTGCAGTTTCTGCGCATATTTCGGGGTATGCGGCCTCCGGCCACGTGGCCGGAACTGTTCAGCCGTTGCCGAGCGCGCGTTCCACCTCGATCTCGATGGCGACCCGCAGCGGGTTCTCCCGGGGTTCCCGGCCGTACCGCTCGGTGAAGCGCCGCTCCGCCTCCGCGACCGCCTCCCGGTCCTCGCGCACCCGCGCCCGCCCCTCCAGCGTGGCCCAGCGCCGGCCGTCCACCTGGCAGACCGCCACCCGGGCGCCCTCGGCCCCGGCCGCGCGCACGTGCGCCGCTTTCGCGCTGGTGCCGCTGGTGATGACGCGGGCGATCCCCGCCTCCGGGTCCCAGGTCACGCAGACCGGCACCACGTGCGGGCTGCCGTCCCGGCGCAGGGTGGTGAGCGTGCTCAGGTGCCGCTCCCGCCAGAAGCCGACGTACGACTCGTCCGGAGCGTCCAGGTCTACGGAATGTGTGGCCATGACCGAAACCTAGCCAATCCGAGGCTCGCGCCGCTTAATTGAGCGCACTCGACTCAAGTTTGTGTACACTGGTCAAGTCATCAGTGGAGTGGTTGCGGAAGGGGAGAACACGCACGTGGACGCAGAGCTGACCAACAGGAGCCGGGACGCGATCAACGCCGCGAGCCAGCGGGCCGTGACGGACGGGCACCCCGACCTGACGCCCGCTCACCTGCTGCTGGCGCTGCTCGCGGGCCAGGACAACCAGAACATCACCGACCTGCTCGCCGCCACCGGTGCCGACCCGGCCGCCGTGCGCACCGGCGCCGAGCGCGTCCTCGCCTCGCTGCCCAGCGTGACCGGCTCCACCGTCGCGCCCCCGCAGCCCAGCCGGGAACTGCTCGCCGTCCTCGCCGACGCGGACGAGCGCGCCGGGGAACTCGGGGACGACTACCTCTCCACCGAACACCTGCTCACCGGCCTCGCCGCGAAGGGCGGCGCCGCCGGGGACGTGCTCCGGGAGCAGGGAGCCACCGCCAGGAAGCTGCAGGAGGCCTTTCAGAAGGCCAGAGGAGGACGCCGCGTGACCACCGCCGACCCCGAGGGTCAGTACAAGGCCCTGGAGAAGTTCGGCACCGACTTCACCGCCGCCGCCCGGGAGGGCCGCCTCGACCCGGTCATCGGCCGGGACCAGGAGATCCGCCGGGTCGTGCAGGTGCTGAGCCGCCGCACCAAGAACAACCCCGTCCTCATCGGCGAGCCGGGCGTCGGCAAGACCGCCGTGGTCGAGGGGCTGGCCCAGCGCATCGTCAAGGGCGACGTGCCGGAGTCCCTGAAGGACAAGCGGCTGGTCTCGCTGGACCTCGGCGCGATGGTCGCGGGCGCCAAGTACCGCGGTGAGTTCGAGGAGCGGCTCAAGGCCGTGCTCTCGGAGATCAAGGACTCCGACGGGCAGATCATCACCTTCATCGACGAGCTGCACACCGTCGTCGGCGCGGGCGCCGGGGGCGACTCCGCGATGGACGCGGGCAACATGCTCAAGCCGATGCTGGCCCGCGGCGAGCTGCGCATGGTCGGCGCGACCACGCTGGACGAGTACCGCGAGCGGATCGAGAAGGACCCCGCGCTGGAGCGCCGGTTCCAGCAGGTGCTGGTGGCCGAGCCGAGCGTCGAGGACACCATCGCCATCCTGCGCGGTCTCAAGGGGCGGTACGAGGCGCACCACAAGGTGCAGATCGCGGACAGCGCGCTGGTGGCCGCCGCGACCCTGTCCGACCGGTACATCACCTCCCGCTTCCTGCCCGACAAGGCGATCGACCTCGTGGACGAGGCCGCCTCCCGGCTGCGCATGGAGATCGACTCCTCCCCGGTGGAGATCGACGAACTCCAGCGCGGTGTCGACCGGTTGCGCATGGAGGAGCTGGCGATCGGCAAGGAGACCGACCCGGCCTCCCGCGAGCGCCTGGAGCGGCTGCGCCGCGACCTCGCCGACAAGGAGGAGGAGCTGCGCGGGCTCACCGCCCGCTGGGAGAAGGAGAAGCAGTCCCTCAACCGCGTCGGTGAGCTGAAGGAGCGCCTGGACGACCTGCGCGGCCAGGCCGAACGCGCCCAGCGCGACGGCGACTTCGACACCGCCTCCAAGCTGCTGTACGGGCGTATCCCGGAGCTGGAGAAGGAGCTGGAGGCCGCCTCCGCCGCCGAGGAGGAGGCCGCGCGGGACACCATGGTCAAGGAGGAGGTCGGCTCCGACGACATCGCGGACGTCGTCGCCGCCTGGACAGGCATCCCGGCCGGGCGCCTGCTGGAGGGCGAGACGCAGAAGCTGCTGCGCATGGAGGACGAGCTGGGCAAGCGGCTCATCGGCCAGGGCGAGGCCGTGCAGGCCGTCTCCGACGCGGTGCGCCGCTCGCGCGCCGGGGTCGCCGACCCGGACCGGCCCACCGGCTCCTTCCTGTTCCTCGGCCCGACCGGCGTCGGCAAGACCGAACTGGCCAAGGCGCTCGCGGACTTCCTCTTCGACGACGAGCGGGCGATGATCCGCATCGACATGTCGGAGTACGGCGAGAAGCACAGCGTGGCCCGGCTGGTCGGCGCGCCTCCCGGTTACATCGGGTACGAGGAGGGCGGCCAGCTCACCGAGGCCGTGCGGCGGCGCCCGTACAGCGCGGTGCTGCTGGACGAGGTGGAGAAGGCGCACCCCGAGGTCTTCGACATCCTGCTCCAGGTGCTGGACGACGGCCGCCTGACGGACGGCCAGGGTCGGACCGTCGACTTCCGCAACACCATCCTCGTCCTCACCTCCAACCTGGGCAGCCAGTACCTGGTCGACCCGGCGCTCACCGAGGCGGAGAAGCGGCAGCGGGTGCTGGACACGGTGCGGGCCTCCTTCAAGCCGGAGTTCCTGAACCGGCTGGACGACCTGGTGGTGTTCTCCGCGCTCAGCGAGGCGGAGCTGGCCCGGATCGCCCGCCTCCAGATCGACCGGCTCGGCCGGCGCCTGGCGGAGCGGCGCCTCACCCTGGACGTCACGCCCGAGGCCCTGGCGTGGCTCGCGGAGGAGGGCAACGACCCGGCCTACGGCGCCCGGCCGCTGCGCCGGCTGGTCCAGACGGCCATCGGCGACCGGCTCGCCAGGGAGATCCTCTCCGGCGAGGTCAAGGACGGCGACACGGTCCGGGTGGACCGCGCCGAGGACGGCCTGAAGGTGGCTCCGGCCACGGGCAAGTCCTTGTAGGGGGGCGGCCCGCACGTTTGCCCCGGCGGCCTGGGTGTCACTCGTCCGTACGACGCGCGGCACCCGGGCGCGGACCGCGTGTCCGCCCGTGGCTGACAGGCCGCGCCGGGGCTTGCCACGGACCTCCCCCTCTGGGGGAGGATGGCGGAATTCCGTACGAAGGGAAAACCACGGTGAGCATCGACCCGTCCTCGATTCCGAACTTCGGGGGCCAGCCCGAGCAGCAGCCGCAGGGACCGGCGGGCCCCGTCCGCCCGGATCAGGACCTCGTGAAGCAGCTCCTGGACCAGATGGAGCTGAAGTACGTCGTGGACGAGGAGGGTGACCTCGCGGCGCCCTGGGAGCAGTTCCGCACGTACTTCATGTTCCGTGGGGAGGCCGAGCAGTCCGTCTTCTCCGTGCGGACCTTCTACGACCGCCCGCACCAGATCGAGGAGAAGGCGCGCCTGCTGGAGTCGATCGACGACTGGAACCGGCGCACCCTGTGGCCCAAGGTCTACACCCACACGCACGACGACGGCACGGTCCGCCTCATCGGTGAGGCCCAGATGCTGATCGGCACGGGCGTCGACCTCAACCACTTCGTCTCCTCGACGGTCAGCTGGGTCCGCGCGGCCATCGAGTTCGACAAGTGGCTCGCCGAGCAGCTCGGCCTCGAGCAGGAGATCGACGACGCCGAGGACTCGGGCGGGGACGTGGAGTAGTCACTCCCCACCAGTGACGGCCGAGGGCCGGGGCGCGCATCCGCCGCCCCGGCCCTCGGCCGTCTGGTGTCACGCCGTGTCGCCTCAGGCGAGGCGGCGGAGGCGGTCGGTGGCCTCGCGCAGGACCTCCGGCTTCTTGCAGAACGCGAACCGCACGAACGGGGCGCCCGCCTCCCGGTCGTCGTAGAAGACGGCGTTCGGGATGGCGACGACGCCCGCGCGCTCGGGCAGGGCGCGGCAGAAGGCGAAGCCGTCCTTCTCGCCCAGCGGGCGGATGTCGGTGGTGACGAAGTAGGTGCCCGCGGGGCGGAAGACCCCGAAGCCCGCCTCGGTCAGTCCCTCGGTGAGGATGTCGCGCCGGGCGAGCATGTCGCGGCGGAAGTCCTCGAAGTAGGAGTCGGGCAGCGACAGGGCTTCGGCGACGGCGTACTGGAAGGGGCCCGCCGAGACGAAGGTCAGGTACTGCTTCGCCGAGCGGACCGCGCTGACCAGGGCGGGAGTGCCCGTCACCCAGGCGACACCTCGTTCGTATACTCATTCACATGTCGCGCAACAGGCCCACCAGGGGCAATACCAGCACCGCCATCCCCGGTGAGCCGGCGGCGATCTACTGCCGCATATCCCAGGCAGACGATGACGACCAGACCGGCGTCGACCGCCAGGAGCGCATCTGCCGCGAGATCGCCGAACGGCGCGGCTTCGTCATTGATCCCGCCCACGTCTTCGTGGACAACAGCCGCTCGGCCTGGAGCCGCAAGCGGAAGCGACCCGGCTGGGACCGCCTGCTGGAAGACGCCCGGAATCGCAGCTTCCGGCACATCATCGCCTACCACCCCGACCGGCTCATGAGGCAGCCCCGGGACCTGGAGGAACTGCTCCAGGTCTCCGACGACCACGCCATCACGCTCCACGGTGAGGCGAACCGGCGGGACCTCTCCGACCCCGACGACCGCTTCATCCTCCGCATCGAGGTCGCGCACGCTTGCCGGTCCTCGGACGACACCTCGCGGCGGTTGAAGTCCGCGATGCAGGACCGGGCGCGGGAGGGGAAGCCGCAGGGTGGGGTGAGGCGGTTCGGCTACACCAAGGACGGGATGACGATCGTCGAGGAGGAGGCGGAGATCGTCCGGGAGGTGTTCGACCGCTATCTCAAGGGCGAGGGGGCGGCACCCATCGCGAAGGACCTGCACAGCCGGGGCATCCGGACGGCTGGCGGTAAGGCGTGGACCAGCGGCACCGTCCGTGCGCTGCTCGACTCTCGTCACGTCGCCGGAATCCGGATGCATCAGGGCGAGGAGGTCGGCCCTGGATCCTGGCCCGCGATCATCGACGCGGGCGTGTGGGCGGAGGCGCGGACGCGGCGCGAGTATCGGTCGGCGGTGTACCGGGAGGCGCTCAGCAAGCCGGCGCAGCGCTACTACCTGCTGCGCGGCCTGGTGATGTGTGGGCGGTGCGGGACGCTGATGTCTGGTACGGCCAAGGGCACGGGGCCGGTCTACCAGTGCAACCGTCGGGGCCGGAACGACGAGAAGAAGTGCACCCGGTCGATCACGGCCCTGACGCTGGAGGACTTTGTCGTCGACGCCGCGGTCGAACTGCTCGGCAAGCTGCGGGTGGATGGTCGGCTCGCCAGCAGCAACCTCTCCGAGAGCGTGACCGAGGAGCTGGAAGACGACCAGCGGCAGCTCGGGGAGTTGAACCAGATGTGGACCGCGAAGGAGATCTCCACGGCGGAGTACCGCAAGATGCGCAAGGAGATCACCGACCGGATCGCCAAGGCGCAGCGCAAGGTCGTCGTCCGGCCGATGGTGCTCCTCGACGGCCTCACGGGCGCGGGCGCGCGGGCTGCCTGGAACGCCGAGGACATGACGGACGAGCGACGCAACGCGGTGCTGCGGTTCCTGTTCTCCGGGGTGGTCATCGATGAGCCGAAGAAGTTCGGGCGGTACATGGACTGGGACCGGATCGGCATCGAGCAGAACCCGTTGTAGCGCGTCGGCGGCCCGGTCCTCGCGAAGTCCCGCCGGGGGGCGGGGAGGTGGGGGCGTGGGTCGTACGACGTCCTCAGGCGCAGCGCCGTCGGCTTGGTGCAGCGTTCGCCCGCTTCTCTGTCCTGCCCAAGTATGAGTGGGGGAGCTGTAGTTGGTGCCCGGGATCGAGGCCGGTTCCGGGTGCTGAGCTGGCGCGCGGCCAGGCAACATAGCCGATGATCGCCGGTTAGCAAAACCGGGGATTCTCCGGATCATTGACGTCGCCACCGCCTGCCCGCTCGCTCCGCGTCGTGGCAGGTGGATCGCCGACCGATATGCCCCAAGGACGTCTATGCCCCGACGACAGCCACAGCTCACCGAGACCCAGCCTGACCGCGACATCGCCCCCGAGTACGATTCCGACCGCCGCCAGAAACCGGATGAGGCCAGGGAGGCCGCTCTCCGGCGCGTGTGCGACGGGTTCACTGCGACGATCAGCCCGCGGAGCGCGGCTCGGCTCGCGGACCTGCTCTCTGCCACGAGCTATGTCCAGGCGGCCTGATCACGCCCGCTTCGGCAACCAGGAATTCGGCTCTCCCGTTCAGGAAATGCGGTACAGGACGCGTTCGCCCTGAGCTGTTCGATTTCTCGGCGTAGTGCTGGACTTGTGCCTGGTGGGTGTGGCTGTGTTGGTCGTGCGCGCCGGACGCTGGTTCCGGAGTTGCGAATCCCCGACACGCCATCGCGGGGGCCAAGGTGCCCCTTGCGTACGCCTGCGCGCAGCGGTGCCGACCGCCGCAGACGCGCCAGGAAACTCCAAGCCGCGCCCCCTTCCTGCACGCCGCCTGAAGCGGACCCGCGCGCAGCCTTCAGCCTCGACGTAGGAGCCGCCTCCAGATGAGCCTTGACGCCCGCGAATGGGTGTGGGACCACAGCCGCAGCAAAGGCACCGCCCGCATGGTCCTCGCCTTGATCGCCGACCGGTGCCCCGACCGGCGCTGCATCGCGTACGCGTCCGTGCCCACCCTCATGAAACGCGCCAACGCCTCCCGTACGGCAGTGCGTGACGCCCTGGCCAAGCTGATCGCCGACGGTGAGCTGGTCCCGCTCGCTGGCCGCAAAGGGCCGCGCGGAGAGACGTACTACCACCTGCCGGACGCGGCCCGGTTCCTCGCCGAACAGGCCGCCGAGGGGGATCAGGATCTGACCCTCCTGGGGGATCGGGTTCCGACCCCGGGGGGACCGGAATTCGACCCTGTCGACGCCTTCGAAGGGGGTTCGGAATCTGATCCCCCGGTGCGGATTCCGACCCCTGGGGGGTTCGGATTCAGACCCTCTGCGGGTGCGGATTCCGACCCCCAGAACAGAAGAGAACCGAAGGTGAACGGTAGTAACAGCAGCAGCTCTGCCCCGCTCATCTCCGCCGCCGACTGGCAGATCGACGACGACGCCGGGGCCTGGCTGCAACACCACGGCCACCTCGACCGACTCGGCGAGCACGCCCTCCACGCCGCCGACGAGAAGTGGCGCGCCTACCGGACTGCATGCGCGCCCCGCACCGCCTCCGCATGGGCCGCCGACTGGCGCGCATGGATCACCCGCGAGCACACCCCGACCCCCGGACGCCCGCATCTGCGCGCCCTGCCCGGTGGTAACGCCCCTGCCCCAGCCACCGGCATGAGCCGCTCCGAGGCGCACATGGCCGCTCTGCTCGCCGCCCTCGACGAACCGAACGAAACGGAGTGACCACCCTGCAACGACGCGAAGTTGCCGCCGTCCTCGCCTACATCGGCCGCCTCGACCCCCGCGCCATCCGCACCGGCACGAACGAGGTTCGTGACCAACTCGTCCAATGGCACGAGCTGCTCGGCGATGTGCCCCTCGCGACGGAACACGGCTGGGACGTCCGGGAGGCGGTACGGGCATACGTCCTGGACTCCCCGTACCCGATCCTGCCCGTGGACGTCGCCCGCAAGTGGCGCGCGTACCGGCGCGACCGCCTCGACCGGCACACCGACCCCACCCCGTCCGCCGATCCGGACGACTCGGCGTCCTGGCGTGCCGAGTTGCTCCGCACGCGGCACGCTGTCGCCGCCGGAACGGCCGCGCCCTCGACGCACCGGCAGATCACTAGCGGTGCCCCGCACCCGGACATCGAGTCCCGTCTCGCCGCCATCGGAACGTGCATCCCGTCGGCAGTCCGTGCCGAGCTGGCCCCCTACCGGCCGGCCCGCGCCGCACGCGAGGCAGCCGTCGCTGCGGGACAGCCCGACGCCCTCAGCGTTCCGTGCCAGTGGTGCCGCGCCGCCCAAGGCGAGCCCTGCCGTAACCGGCGCGTCGGTCTCGACGGTCGCGCCCGGAGCAACGTGCCCCGGGCGACGCCCCACCCGACCCGCGTGGACTTCGCCGTGGCGGAGCGCGCTCGGCAAGAAGCGGCGTGACCCGCACTGGCTCCCCGCCGTGGACACGCTGATCACACGCGGCAGCTATCACGCGTGGGGCCCCTCACAGAAGGGGTCCGCGTGTACGCCCCCTTCGTGTAGGACCTCACTCCCCTCGCCTTCCTCCCCGTGGAGACCGTCTGCATGACCCTCGGCAACACCGCACACACAAGCGCCGACGGCGGCATCACTCCGCCCCTGCCTCACTGGGCCACCCTGTCGGCGGTTGGCGCCGTCCTGGTTCTCGTCGCCGTCCTGCTCGTTGGACAGCTGCTGCGCCGACGCCCCCAAAAGCCCGGTGCCGGGCAGCGACGTGGCAGCGCCGCCATCCCAGTCGCGGCTGTCGCGGCGATCGGCTGTACCGCCTACAGCGCGGACACCAGCTGGCGCTTCGCCTCCGACTACCTCGACATGGGCGGCACCGTCGAGCGCGCCGCGATGTTCGCCGTCGCTGAGCTTGCCCTGTTCGCCGCCGCGCTGATGGCCCGGATGAACCTCAACGGCCCGAAGCAGGCGCCAGGGGTGCCCGGCACGCTCACCTGGGTGATCACCGGCGTGCAGATCGTGCCCGCCTACGCCGAGTCCGGGCTGGTCGGCGGAACCGTGCGGGCCTTCGTCGGCCCGGTCCTGGCGGCGGTGCTGTGGCACCTGGCCATGGGCATCGAACTACGCAACCGCAGCCCGCACGCCGACTCCCGCAGCCTGACCGCCGTCCTCACCCGGCAGGCACGCGAACGGCTGCTGGCCCGCCTGGGAGTCGCCGACCGAGACGCGGACGCCGCCCGGATCATCCGCGAGCGCGCCCTCGACCGGGCCGTCACCCTGATCCTCCGGGCCGAGGCCATGACGCCGGCGAAACGCGCCAATCGGCGCGGCCGACGCCTCACCCGCCGCCTGCACCAGGCCCTGGAACAGGCCGACGTCGACCACGACGAGCGCCAGGACCAGCTGCTGCTGCGCAAGCTCGCCACCCGCCAACAGGCGCTCGCCCTGGCCTCCGTTCCGCTGCCCCGGCGATGGCCCGCCCTCACCACGGACACGACGGGCACCTCCACGACCACCCGCCCGCGGGCCGCAGCGACAAAGCGGGCAGAGTATCCGGGCTGCCCGCCCGAGACCGATGCGGGCGATGACGCCGCCCACCGGGCTGCCCACCCGGAGCCCGTAGCCCGGCCGTACCGGCCCGCCCTCACATCCACGAGCCCGGACCCGAAACCGAGCGAGGAACCGCCGGACGCCAATCCGGGCGAAGCCGCGCGGGCGAAGCCGAATCACCCGGGCCGCAAGCCGCGGGCGACACCCGGTCTCCTCACCGAGTACGCCCATCGCATCTTCCGTGAAACCGGACGCCTCTCCCGCGACCTGCTGGAGGAAGCCGTGCGCGAGGACGGCTACAGGGTCGCCAGCGACACCGCCGGAGAAGTCGTCCGCACAGTCAAGGCCGAGCTGAAGCCTGCTCGTGCCAGCCAGTCCCACTGACCTGCTCCACCCAGCACCGGAGGAGAACCGCTCAATGCACGACCCGCACCACGAACTCCCCACTCTCCAGGGGGAGATGGTCACCACTCCCGTTACACGCGCAGCAAGTTGTCGGATAAGGAGTCCTTATCCGGCCCTCGCCCTGGAGGGGGCGGAGGCGTCCGGTGCCGAGGCGGCACCGGAGTCGGCCGGCCCAGGGGGGCCAACCGGGACAGGGGGAGCCGAGTCGTCGTCGAGCGTGCCGCAGCAGCAGTCTGCGCCGCGTCGCCGTCTGCGTGACAAGCAGCTGCGCGAGCGCCGCGTCCACCCTCGCTACAACGACGACGAGTTCGCCCTGATCGTGAATGCCGCTGCCCTGAGCGGCATGGCCCTTGGCGGCTACGTGGCCGAGTGCTCGCTCGCCGCCGCCCGCACCGACGACCCCACCGCAGCGGTCGCCGACTACCGCGCCATGGTCAAAGCGATGATGGCCGCCAACGGGCAGCTCGGCATGATCGGCAACAACCTCAACCAGCTCACCTGGCACCTCAACAAGGACGGTGCCTGGCCCCACCCCGACGCCGTCCAGCGGCTCCTGGAGCGCGTCGAGGCATCCATCGCCGAACTGGACACCGCCATCGCCCAGGTCACTGAAGGGCGGTGAGCGGGTGATACCCAAGATCATCCTGAGCGCGGGCCCGTATGCCACGCGCCGCACGATCGGCTACCTCTTCGGCAAGGGCCGGGCCAACGAACACGTCGACCCCCACCTGGTGGCCTCCTGGAACGGCTTCGCCCCCGACCCCGGCCGCAGCCCCCACCGCGATCCGAAGGACGCGATGGCCCAGCTCGTCGCCCAACTCGACCAGCCCGTGAAGATGCTGGGGGACAAGGCACCCAAGGACACCGTGTGGCACTGCCCCGTCCGCGCCGCCCCCGAGGACCCGATCCTCACCGACGCCCAGTGGGCCGACATCGCCCGCCGGATCGTGGCCGCCGCCGGCATCGCCCCCGACGGGGACGAACACGCCTGCCGCTGGGTGACCGTCCGCCACGCCGACGACCACATCCACATCGCCGCCACCCTCGTACGCCAGGACGGCCGCCGCCCTGAGCGCGGCTACGACCAGCGTGCCGTCCAGCGCGAGGCCCGCAAGATCGAAATCGACTACGGGCTCAGGCAGTTGAAGCAGGGAGACGGCACCGGCGCGAAGCGGCCCACCAGCAAGGAACACTTCAAGGCCAGGCGTCTGGGCCAGGACGCCGCCACCCGTGACGTGCTGCGTCTGCGGGTCCGCCGCGCGGTCGCCGCCGCGGCCGACGAGACCGAGTTCTTCGCCCTGCTGGAAGCGACGGACGTGATCGTGCGCCTCAAGCTCGGCCCCTCCGGCGACGCGCTCGGCTGCAACTTCGCCCTGCCCGCAGACACCAACGACAAGGGCGAGCCGGTGTTCTACGCGGGCTCCACCCTTGCTCCCGACCTGTCCCTGCCCAAGATCCGCAAGAGCCTCGCCACCACCGCCTCCGAACCGGCCACCGCCCGGCCGGGCAACCCGTGGCACCAGGCCACCGCCGCCGCCGAACGCATCCCCCACCACCTCGCCCACGACGACGACCCCGCCGCCCAGGGCCAGCTCGTTGCCCTGGGCGCGACGCTGGACCTGCTGCCGGTCACCGCTCCGGCCGCGCTGAGGGCCGAACTCGAACGGGCCGCAGCCGCCTTCGAGCGCGCCACCCGCTCCCGCATCACCGCCGATCTCGCCAGCACCCGCGCCCTACACCGCAGCGTCCAGGTGATCTGGCGCGACCGCCCACAGGAGCGTGACGGCACGGGGCTGGCGATGCTCCTCGACGCCGTCCTCACCGCCGTGGCGTTCGCCGTGCACTGGCACCGCACCCACCAGCACGCCCAACAGGAAGCCGCCGCCGCACAGGCACTCGTCCACCTGCAGATCGCGTACGGGCAGGTCGCCGAGCCGGTCCTGACGGGCCTCGCCCAACGCACCTCCAGTGACCAGACCAAGCGCCGCTTCGCCCATCACCTCCAGGAGGCGGTCCCGGAGCACGCCGAACGCATCCTCAACGACGCCTCCTGGGACGCGCTCGCCACCGTGCTCGCCGAGGCGGAAGCCGCCGGGCACAACGCGGTCACCGTCCTGGACCAAGCACTCGGACAGCGCACGCTCGACGACGCCCACAGCCCGGCCCGCGCGCTGACCTGGCGCATACGGCGCCTCGGCGAGCGTCATGCCCCCGGCCCCCGCGCCCAAGCGGCCATGGCCGGCAACACCGCACAACGCCCCGGTATCCCCGCAGCCCACCCCACGGCAGGTGTTCAGCTCCAGCAGCAGCCTCCCGCACGGCGGCGCTGACCCACGGCGCGCGGACTGTAGCCGACGATCCCCGGTTACCGAAACCGGGGATCGTCCGGAGCATTTGTGCCCCACCCCCGACTCCCACTTCCCGGAAGGAACCCCCTGCATGGCCCAGACCGACATCCGCCCCCGCGTTGTCATCCTCCTCGCCGACGTAGACCCCTCCCGCCGCGACGAACCCGGTCGCCTGTACCGCCGCGACGGCCGCCCCCTCACCGGTGCCGAGCACGACCTGTTCGCCACCAGCACCTCGGACGAGATAGCCATGGCCGTCGCGCACGGGCTGCCTGATGAGGCCGACTGGATGAGCGAAGCCGACCTGGTCGCGAAGGCCCTCGTCAACCTGTACATGAAGTACGCGTACCAGCTGCCCGACGACTCCCTGGACAGCGTCTACGACCTCATGACCGACGAGGACTACGCCGAGTTCGAGCGTCTGACTGACCTCCAAATGGCCCTGTACGCACGCGAAGAACACGCCGAACTCGAAGAAGACTGACCGACGACACACCAGCGGGCGGCGATTCAGGACCACGCCCACCAGTCAGCGCCCTCAGCGCCACGCACCCATCAACGTGGCCCCTGGCCCCACACATGTCGAAGGCCCGACCAGAAACACCGGCCGGGCCTTCGGCATGCACACGAACTCACGTGGTCACTCGGGCTTTCGCCACCGCCTCCTCCACATGGGCATCGACCAGCGCGGGCGAACCCGAGACCACCGCAACCACCATCCCCACACGAACAGCCGTCTGCTTAACGACCTGGCTACGTCCTCCTGCCGTGAAGGTAAGCAGCTGGCCCCACTGCTCCTCACCCAACCTCGGGGCGGGCACCTCGTGGGCGGTGACCGTGACGGCCGTGCTGCCGGCGAGGACCCGGTAGCTGGAGCAGGAGGTCATCGCCTCGAAGATCCGGCCCACGCCACTGGAGAGCTCGGCCGCGGTCCCGCTGTACAACTCCTCAGAGACCTCCGAGCCGGTACTGCTTGCGTAGGTGAAGGAGACCTTCGCCCTGCGCGGGAAGCCGAGGCTGCCGCCAGCCGCAGCGTCACCGCCGAGTTCGCTCACCGCGGGGCAGCCGGTCAACGTGACGTCATCGTGCCGACCGGGCTGCTCCGCCTTGCGGGCGTAGCCCTCGCCCAGGTCACCCTCGTCCAGAAGCCTCTTTGTCAGCGCGGCCGAGGACAACGGCCCCGCAGCCGGGGCGTTCCCGCCCTCCTGGCGTCCCGAAACGGAGGCGGAGGCGGAAGACATCGGGTCCGTGGCGCGGGCGCTGTCATCGGAGCAGGCCGTCAGGACCAGGACGGACACAGTGCCCAGGCAGAGCGCGGTCGTGGTGGGAAAACGCATGTGGAACCCCCATGTTGGTGCGGAGCGAACGGTCTGACCAACCCGGCTCTCCGGGGCCGGCGATGTGGAGGGGAGGGGGAGAGGGGGTTTCGGAGGAGTCAGTGGCCGAGATGGCGCAGCCCGTCCTCAAGGGTGGGGTGCCAGTGGTCGGCCGGACCGGAGTGGCGGTTGTACCAGGCCGCGTCCAGCTCCGGCTCCCTCGCCGTATGACCGGCACGGCAGCGCAGCCACACCGAGTCGTCGCGCAGGCAGAGGACAACCCAGTTCCGGTACGCGCCGCACGCGGGACACTCGCGTACCTCGCCGTCGATGACGAGCGGCTGGTCCCAGCGCATCATGAACCCGGCGACGTCCTGGCGGGACGGCGCCCGAAACTCCGGCGGCAGGAAGTCTGGGTCCAGCGCCGTGTCTGCGGCGTCCTGGGCGGTCGCGGCGACCGAGCCGGGCGCATCGGGCCAGGGCATGTCGGTGTGCATCTGCAGCAGCGCCTGGCCCGCACGCTGAGCGTCACGGAACGCACGGTCGGCGCGAGCACGGCGCCGGAATATTCGGAACATACAGGTTTCCTTCATTGTCATCCGGCCAATCCGGGGAACAGCCCTCTCAAGGACATCGGCGCTCGGCGAGGAGCCGCACGCCAGCCACCCGCAGGGCGCGGGCCGTCAGCTGCGGCGGACGACCATGAGCCGGCCCTCGGCGTCCTTGGGCAACGTGCGGCGGGACACCACGGCCGGCGAGGCCAGCGAGGAGGCGAAGGCGGCGACCAGATCATGGGGGACACCGGCGCTGAAAGTGGCGCACCATAGATACGGGGCGCCGAGAACGGGTTCCGTCCACGCCTGCCAGCCCAGCAAGCCAGGGCGCGGATCGGCGTCCTGGACGAGCGGCGGCTGCAGCACCAGGGAGAAGGTGGCGGAGAACCCGGGGTCCATGGCGGTGGTGTGGGGGCTGTCCAGGTCACGGACCCAGCCTTGGGCGCCAAGCGCGTTCAGGACCGTCTCGGGCCCCTCGTAGCCGATGTCGGGCGCCTCGCGGGTGTCGACCGCAACGAGGAGGTCGGCGAGTGCCTCATACGGGATACCGGCGGTGAAGTACGCGTTCCACGATGTCATCACGGAGTCGGCGTCCGGGCGGGCACTCAGTTGCCAGGCCACGGGCAGCCCGCCCAGTTCGAACGGGTAGGCCGCGAGGACCCACTCGGCACCGCACAGCCCGTCCGGGCTCACGTACAACAGGGTGTCACGGGAGGTGGGCCACATGCGCCAGCCGAGACCGGTCAGGGCGGACCCGACCTGCTCGGCGAATACGCCGTCGTCACCAGCCAGGTGCCGAGGGGTGACCCAGTACAACGGCTCCTGCGAGTCAGGGCGGAGGGGGTCACTGGGGTGGTGCGGGTACAGGGGCGCCTCCGTGGGTTCGGGGGTGGGTGCTCTGGCGGGGTGTGTACGTTGACATGGCTTGCGGCCGGGCACCAGTCATTTCCGGGGATTTCCTGTCTGCCAGTGGCGAACTGGAAAGAAGGCGGACAAATTTGCCGTCGCATGTAGGGGCCAGCCCCCTCGTCCTGCCTGAGTACAGAAGGGGCAGACGGCATGACGACGAGCGAGTAAACCGCATTCCTTCATGCGTCTCTGGCTGCACGCCCGTCTTTTTGATTGCTGCTGTCACTGCCCGCTCCGTATCCTGCTGGGCAACGCGTTGACGGAGACAAGTACCCACAGATCACGCGAGCAGAGAGAGCCGCCGGAAGCTGGGAAGGCGGTCTCGCGTCCTGTGGTGAAGACCCTCCTGAGCGCGGGGAGGAACGACCCCGTTTGGCGGTTCAATGCCCCGCCGGCTGGCCCCCGTCACTGGGCCTGAACGAGGCCGCCACCTGGTGGCGGCGAAAGTGCGGTGGTACCGCGAGTTGCCCTTCTCGCCCGCACTCCCAAGGGATCATGACGACGTCCTTCGGAGGACCGAATGATCCACAGCCGCGTACCCGTCTCCGACCTGCGAGAACACGTTGGCCGTACCGTTTCCGTCTGCGGATGGGTGAACACACTCCGCCTGCAGCGCCACATGCAGTTCGTCATCGTGCGCGACCACACCGGCATGGTGCAGGTGACCCACAAGCGCGACAACGGGCCGCTGGAGGCCCAACTCGAAGCTCTCACCCCCGAGTCCGCAGTCAAGATCACAGGACGCGTCGTCGACGCAGCCCAGGTCAAGCTCGGTGGCCTCGAAATCGTCCCCGAGGCTGTCGAGGTTCTGAACCCGGCCGCGACGCCGCTGCCCATCGACGAGCACACAGGGCTGGAGCAGAGGATGGACTGGCGCTTCCTGGACGTGCGCCGCCGTCCTGCCACTCAGCTCCTGTTCGCCGTGCAGACCACACTGGAACAGGGCATGCGCGAGTACGCCTACGCCCAGGGCGCCACCGAGATGCACACCCCCAAGCTCATGGGCACCGCCTCGGAGTCCGGCGCTGAGGTCTTCGAGGTGGGCTACTTCGGCCGTAGCGCCTACCTGGCGCAGTCGCCGCAGTTCTACAAGCAGATGGCGATCGCGGCCGGCATCGACAAGGTCTTCGAGATCGGGCCGGTCTTCCGCGCGGAGCCGTCGTTCACCTCCAGGCACGCCACCGAGTTCACCGGCGTCGACGTGGAGTTGGCGTGGATCGACGGCGTCGAGGACGTGATGGCGTTCGAGGAGCAGATGCTCGCCCATGCGATTGCCAAGGTCGCCGACGCGCACGGCGAGGCGATCGCCGAGCACTTCGGGGTCGAGGTCACTGTGCCCACGACGCCCTTCCCCCGCATCGCCATGGCCGACGCACAGGAGATCCTGCGTAAGGGTGGCTGGGACCCGGCAGGGGAGAAGGAAGACTTGGACCCGGAAGGCGAGCGGAGCATCTCGGCCCACATCAAGGAGGCCACCGGGCACGAGTTCGTGTTCATTACGCACTACCCGGTCGGCATCCGGCCCTTCTACCACATGCGGGCTGCCGATGACTCGAGCGTGACCTTGAGCTTCGACCTGCTGTGGAAGGGCCTGGAGGTCACCACCGGCGCGCAGCGCGAACACCGGTACGACGTGCTGCTGAAGCAGGCCGCCGAGAAGGGCATGAGCCCCGAGCCGATGCAGGACTATTTGAACGCGTTCCGGTACGGATGCCCGCCCCACGGCGGCCTCGGTATGGGTCTGGGGCGAGTGCTGATGGTGATGCTCGGGCTGGACTCCATCCGCCAAGCCAGCTTCCTCTTCCGCGGGCCGAACCGGCTCACTCCGTAGCCAGCCGCACGGACAATCTGGGCTTGAGCAGTTTCCAGCGCCTCCTCTCAGCTGGCCGGTCCGCCCCGCCCCGGCCTTCGGGCGGTGGGGCTCGGACGAACCGATCAGGACGCCCATCTCGTGCAGCCGCTCCAAACTCAGGCCGTAACGGGGTGGGCAGCCTGCGCAGAGTTCAGAAACGGCAGGACGGCGGTGGGGACCCTGCAGTCGGACTATGAAGTGGCTGGTGGCTACCGCCCGTACTTCGGCAAACAGGCGCCTCTCACCGCGCCACTGCTACGGTCGCGTCCATGACGCTCTCGGTCTCCACGGGTCAGGCTGTCGACCTACGTGTACAGCCGGTTGACGAGGTTCTTGACCGCGTTGAGCGGTCTCTCCAAGTGGGGCTGCTCCCAGAGACGATGGTGCGTAAGCGCCGATCCGTGGGGGCCAGAACAGACCGCGACACCTGGGTTCGGATCGAGCGGCGCCTGCTCGACAAGATCTCCGACCAGGGGTGGAACGGGACTGAGAGTGCCGCTCGTCTGAAGGGCATTGCCCAGCCCGAATGGCACGGATGTGTGGTCTGGGCGGCCCCGGACGGGCCGGTGATGTGGCGAGCCGACGAAACCGAGCTTCTGCCAGGGGCTCCTGTCGGAAACGCCATCCTGAGTGAAGCCCCGGAGCTGCCGGACGACTGGTGGGGGGCACTGAACGCGTCGTTGGACGCGCTGGCGGCCCAGAGCACGAGGCGGGTCGCCACGCCGGACACCGTGACCGTCACCCAGGCCCTCGTCACCGAGTCCGTCCGCGGTGTTTTCTCCGGCGATTTCGATACGACCATCGAGCAGTGGGTGCCGGCCCACGCGGACTTGAACTGGGCCAACATGACGGCTCCGGCGTTCAGTCTTTTCGACTGGGAGGACTGGGGTAACGCGCCGCTGGGGCTGGACTCGGCCTCGCTGTGGGCGAGTTCCCTTGCTGTCCCGGCTCTGGCTGATCGCGTATGGCACGAACGCCGGTCGGACTTTGAGAGCCGGGACGGCAAGCTGATGACACTGTTCGCCTGCTCGAAGATCCTCGGGCCGTACGCGCACCCGGAAGACCCTCGGCTGGAACCCGCCCGGCGCATCGCCGAGCAGGTCATCAAGGAGCTTCAGGCTGGCTGATCGTGTGAACGGTCTCGCAGGAGACTCCGGTACTCCTGGACTGTTCGTTCCTTGACCTCGCCGACAAGGGCACCGACGAGTTCGCCCAGATGGGCGGGCTCATCAGTGCCCACAGCCACAGTGCCGACCCTCGGCAGGTGATAGGCGGCTATGAACGCCGCCTGCACACGCGAGAGTTGGCGGCTGTCACCGAGGAAGACACGGGGGTCGACCTTGGCCCACACCGAGTCGCTGGTGCTGCCGCCGAAGGGGCTCATGCCCCATGCCTCGCTGGCGTCCAGGTCCCACGCCTTGATGAGGGCGTCCGCGGCGTCCAGCGTTCTGACTCCGACGAGTAGGCCGGCGCGGACCATGAGGGTCGCCGGTCTCGGTACGGTCGGGCCGATCAGTCCCACCAGGGATGACGGTTCCCAGGACGCGATGCCCCAGGCGGCACACAGACCCTTGCTCGTAGCGTCATCAAGGGCAGCGCACGCTCCTGCCAGCACCTCCTGGCCATGTCCGCCGGCCTCGCGGAGCGAGCGTTCCGGGTTGTGCAGGAACACCAGATCCGGCTCCTGCCCCAGGTCACCAGCCGCCTGTTCCACGGCCGCGTGCAGCCGTACGGGGTCCAGGGAGTGCTGCGCCCCGCGCGGTCCCTGGAAGTAGCCCACCTTCGTGGAGACGGTGAACTTCGGCAGCAGGTCTCCGGCCGACTGCGCCAGGACCTGATGCGAGCGGAAGCCGAGGTAGTTGGTGCTGGTGTCGAGTGCTGTGACGCCGAGGTCGAGCGCCCCGGTCAGGAGCCGGCGTTCGTGACGAGACCGGTGTAGCCCGAGGACAACTCGGGGGTTAGCACCGCGCACAGCTCCTCCTTCACCAGGATCTCGGCGACCTCCGCTACTTCGGCTCCGGCGACGGCCGCGGCCTGTTCCAGCTCGACCGGCCTGCCGCTCAGCAGCAGACGCAGAGCTGGCAGAGCCTTGGCCGCGAGGGTGAGCCTCTTCCCCGAGGCCACGATGTCGACGGTTTCTCCGTGCTCCTGAATCTGGGGCGGGAAATGGGTGGTGCACACCACGGCGTCGAGCGGCCCGAGTATGTCGAGGAACGGCACGTGCCGAGGCAGAGTCGTCGCCTGCTCGTACGCGTCCAGGAAGTCGGCCGGCGGGCGCTCGCTGACCAGCTGGGCGGCGGCCTCGGTCAGGGCGTCGGTGCCGGTTCCGTGCCGGCGGTCGAGGTCGTGGCGGAAGATCTCGTGTTCGCGGCACCAGTCGGCCAGCCATGCGAGCCAACTCGCCCCGGTGCGCTTGGTGATGCCGAACGTGACGTGAAGGCTCTTGCCGGAGCCGCTGCCGGTCCGTGTCGCCTGGTGCCAGTGGCCCCGCGGAATGTGCATGACGTCGCCGGTCCGCATCAGACCGGACCAGATGATCTCGTCGCTCGGCGTGCTGTTGGGGTCGGCGTCTCGGTACATCGGGACCGCGCGGGAGGTCGCGCGGACCTCCCACTCCTTCTCACCCGCGAGCTGGACGATGACGACATCGTGGTCGTCCCAGTGCAGGGGGAAGCCGGAGGCGTCGTTCGTGGTCAGATACGCGTTGACCTGGACTCGCTCACGGGACCACCACTGCAGGGCCCGGCAGGCGACCTCCATCGTCGGATCGAAGACGTTGGCCTGATCCATGATCACCGTCGCTCCTTCGCCCAGGAGCCTGCCCAGGCTGCGCATGTTGACCATGGAGATGCTCTGGCCGCGGGGGCTGACGCTGTCGGTGTAGTAAATGGCCGGGTGGACCTCCTCGCCCTTCTGGAAGCACCGGAACTGCGGGCGGTTCAGGCTCCTGCGCATCGCGATGTCGAGCAGGCGGTTCGGGGTCATGATCCGGGAGACGAGGGTGGGGTCGTCCATGCTCCCGCGGACGAAG
Source organism: Streptomyces sp. NPDC046860 (assembly GCF_040645115.1). Taxonomy (NCBI): domain Bacteria; kingdom Bacillati; phylum Actinomycetota; class Actinomycetes; order Kitasatosporales; family Streptomycetaceae; genus Streptomyces; species Streptomyces sp. NPDC046860. The sequence goes on from NZ_JBEYXQ010000018.1 coordinate 85,241, forward strand.
TCCTTGCCCAGCTGCTCGGCCCCGCTCCAGCCGAGTGCTGCCTCGATAGCGCTGATCAACCGGTGTTCCATCGTGTGTCCTCCATGGGTTCGGCCACTGATGCGGACACAGCGGGGGCTGGCGCGGCCGACCGCGCCGGCCCCCACCGCTTGGTGCCTACTCGCTGTCGTGCAGGTTGCCGTCGCCACCCGGCCACGGCGCGTCGCCAGAACTGCCCTGGTTGTCCGACCGGAGGCTGTCGTAGCGGTCGTGGACGGCGGTCAGCTCTGTCACCGCCACCAGGAGGCCGCTCCGGGCCGGAGGCGGTGTCGTGGGCTCTGTCACCTCGTGCTCCTTCCTTTTCGGTTCTCCCGCTGGGAATCCGACGGGAGGTCGATGGCCGCCCCACGGCCGTGCGAGGAGGGGGTGCCGTGGGGCGGCGGTCATTGGGCGCGCGATGAGCTGCAGTCCGGCGCCAGGGGCAGGGCGGGTCAGCGGTGAATCGGCAGGCCGCCGACGTCCTCGCGCATATTGATCTCCAGAACGCGCTGGTCCAGTTCGTACAGACAGGCACGGCAGGCGTAGAGGGCCGCGTGCATCCCGCTCGACCGGACGGGCCCGATCCACGTCACCTCGACGTCGTCACGTCCGCACCACAGCCAGCACTCGCCTCGCGCCTGCCACTCGTGGCGGTCCCATAGCGCGTAATCAGTGGGCTCCCTGGTGACGGGGTCGATGTCCCGGCGGGTGGGCCGGAAGACCACGTCGGGATCGGGAAGCGGATTCGCTCGTAAAGCGTGCCGCCCCATCACACGACCACCAGAGTGAGCGACTCAGGCTCGGCTTCCACCCCGTGCTTCGGCCGTAGCGCGAATAACCTGCGCAGAACGGCTGATCGGATTGCGGGCGCCGCCTTGGGAAGCGCGATCTCCGCCCATACGCGCTTCCCTTGGCCGGCCGGCTCCCAGGCGCACCGAGAAGCGAGAGACTCGACCAGTGCCAGGCCGCGCCCGCTCTCGTCGTCGGCCTGGGCACAACTCGTCTGTGGGGCACCGGGATTGGCATCGAGGACGTCGATCACCACACGGCCGGGCCGGTGGTGCAGTGTGACGGTGACGGGCCCTTCCCCATGGACCACGGCGTTGCTGATGAGCTCGGAGGCGACGAGGCGGATGGCGTCAGCCGTCTCGTCGTCCAACGGCACACCCCACGCACGCACCTTGTCGACGACCGTGCACCGGGCGAGGGAGACTTCCCTTTCCTCACCCGCGAGGACGAACCGATGGACGAGCGTGGGCATGGCGGACGCCTCCGAGGAGTTGGAGAGCGGCTCCGTACCCGACGGGGAAACAGGGGCGGACCCGCCGATCTGAGAACCGTTCCGGGAGTGGTCGCGATGCGCGGGCTCCGTGGACGGCTGATATTCAGTCAACGGCCCCAGCCAGCAAGGCGGAACGTTTCTAGGGGGTTCCTCCTGGGGACGCCCTCCCCGTACGCGGCCACGCGAAGTAGCCTCCCCACTACGCCGCGAGGGGGATGACGGGAGTGATGACATGCCTGGTGAGCCGTTGGCGGTCCACCCGCTGAGCTTCCTTCGCCAGACGCGCGGATGGGGGAAGGCCGAGTTCGCCCGACTCATGCAGGCCCATGGGCGGTTGCTCGGAATCCCGCTCGCGACCAACCGGACCACCGTGTGGAAGTGGGAGCAGGGCCAAGAGCCAGACGCGGACGCCCAGCGCGTACTCGCCGACCTCCTACGTGTCCCGTACGAGCAGGCACGGAAGGAAGGTTGGCCCCGATGGCTGCCGGTCTGGGAGGTCACGGGACTCACCGCCCCGTGGACCGAGGCCGGTACCGTTGAGGCGTTGTCCGAACTCGTGGGGAGTGGCCGCATGGACCGCCGGGGCTTTCTCACCATCACCGGCGCCGCTCTGACGGGCCTCGCGACAAGCTGGGTGGACGCACCGTCCGCCTTCGCTTCGGCCCTGGGCGGGGATCAGGTCACGGACACGATGGTCTCGACGATCGAGCAGCGCATCAGCACGCTCCGCACCCTCGACGACCAACTCGGCGGCGCCACACTCCTGGAGCAGGCACGCGGCGATCTCGCCCTCGTCACCGGCCTCCTGAGCACGGGCAGGTACACGGAGAACATCCGACTCCGCCTCTACGCCCTGGCAGCCCGGGTATCGCACCTGACCGGCTGGATGGCATACGACGCGGGACTGCGATCCGTCGGCCAGCGCTACTACGTCGGCGCCCTGCGCAGCGCCCGTACCGCCGGCGACGACGCGTTCGGCGCCTTCATCCTCGCGGAGATGGGCGTCCACGTCTCCGAAGCCGGACGAACCGCCGAACGCGTCGACCTCATCTCAACCGCAATCGACAACGCCCCTCGCACGCTGTCTCCGTACACCCAGTCCTTCCTCTACCTGCACAAGGCCGAGGCACTGTCCCGCGACGGCGACCACCGGAACGCCGGAACAGCGCTCAACCGCGCCGTGTCCCACTGGGAGCGCCACACGACGGAGGAAAACCCGGACTGGCTCAACTGGTTCGGCGAGGCGCAGTTGAAGTCGACCGAGGGCAAGGTCCTGCTGCGGTCCGGGCAAGTGGAGCGCGCCACAGGCTCCCTGGAGACCTCCGTGAAGAGCGCGGCTCCTCGGGACAAGGCCGTGCGCTCCAGCCGCTTGGCCGAGGCCCGGCTCGCCGGCGGCGACCTGGACGGGGCGCTCGACGCCGCGAACTACGGCACCGAACTCCTGGAGAGCAGTGTCAGTTCCGTACGGGCCCTGGACCGCTTGAAGGAGTTCTCCGCACACCTCGAACCGCGCAAGTCCGTCCCCGCTGTCCGCGAGTTCCGCGAGCGCCTTCAGGCCGTGCCGGTCGCGGCGTGACCGCCCCCTCTCGGATTGCTAGGCCGGGCCCCCTCAGAGCAGGCTGCCGCAATGCCAGGATGGACAGCATGACGACGATCCATGGTGAGGTCGCGGCTGGGTTCGAACCGGTACGTGAGGCGTTCGCAGCGAACTTCGCCCAGCACGGGGACATCGGCGCTGCGGTGTGCGTCTACCAGTACGGCCGACCGGTGGTGGACCTGTGGGGCGGCGTCGCCGACCCCAAGACCGGTCGTCCGTGGACACGGGACACGCTGCAGCTCGTCTACTCAGCGACCAAGGGGGCGACCGCAACCGCGGCACACATGCTGGCCGAGCGCGGTGCGCTGGACCTGGACGCGCCGGTGGCGAAGTACTGGCCGGAGTTCGCCGCGAACGGCAAGGCGGACATCCCGGTGCGCTGGCTGCTGTCCCACCTGGCCGGTCTGATCACACTTGACCAACCCGTCCCGCTGACCGAGGCGTTGGGCTGGCACCCGATGGCGGCCGCACTGGCCGCTCAGCGTCCCCAGTGGACTCCGGGCACGGCGCACGGATACCACGGTCGGACCTGGGGCTGGCTCGTCGGCGAAGTGATCCGCCGGGTGTCCGGCCGGACACCGGGCCGCTTCTTCGCCGACGAGATCGCCACCCCCCTCGGACTGGACTTCTTCATCGGATTGCCGGTGGAACAACGCGACCGGGTCAGCCGCATGGTGTACCAGCGACCGGCCGTCGACCTCACCACCGTGCCCGCCGAGTTGGTTCCCGAGGAACTCCGCGAGCAGGTTGCCGCGTGGCGGGATCCGGAGTCATTCAGCAACAGGGCGTACGCGGTCACAGACCCCGCCGCGATCGACTTTGACTCGCCCGAGGTGCAGGCCGCGGAACTCCCGGCCTCCAACGGCATCGGTACCGCACACGGGCTGGCGCGCATGTACGCCGCGCTGATCGGCGAGGTGGACGGCGTGCGCCTGCTGACCTCGGAGACCCTGGCCTCGGCGACCAAGGAACAGGCCAGCGGGAAAGACCAGGTGATGCTGATCCCGAGCCGGTTCAGCTCCGGGTACATGCTGCCTACCGAGACCAACCCCATGATCGGGTCAAACTCCTTCGGTCACACAGGCAGAGGCGGCTCACTTGGTTTCGCCGACCCGGTGCAGGGCATCGCCTTCGGCTATGCAATGAACAACATCGTCGGGGGTCTCGACGACCTGCGCGCGACGTCACTGGTCGACGCGGTGCGAAAGTCGCTGGCGTAACAGCTGGCATCGCTGTGGCCCCGAGATCCGGAACGGCTCGCCAGCCACGTCGGCGTACGTCGTTACGGTGCGCGGCGGCTACGCCGCGAACCGCCGAGTCCCAGTCGAGGTGGCGGCCGACGGAGTGGAGGCGATGCCGACGACCTCGACTTGGACACCCCATGCTTCGAGCGTCCTGGCCGTCTGCACCAAAGTGACCTGCGAGAACGGGAACAGGGTGTCGGCGGTGAGGTCGGTTCCGTCCTTCAGCAGGATTGCGAAGACGACTTTCGAAGGCCGGAAGTCTTCCGGTAGACCGTGCCCTTGCCGGGCGGCGGCTACCTTCTCGGCGAACCGTTCCCTCCCCTCCGGGTCGTTCCAGGCTCTCGACGGCATCGGCGGTGGCTGGCGAACTGAACCAGCAGGAACCAGGAGCCGGGAGCATCAGGGCGAACTGGTCATCGGCTGGGACGCGGCACCAGACCCCCTCCTTCTCGCCCGTCAGCTGCTCGCTGCTCTGTTCGCCTCCGAGCTGGTGGATAGACGAAGGATCTTGTCCCAAGTAGCCACTAGCCCCGCAGCGACGACCGTGGCAAGGGCGACGCCCACGGCAGATGAAGCCAGGGCAAACACAATGCCAGCGAGACAGAGGGTGAACGCGCCGCCTCGCAGCACCTGCTGCCGCCACGCTCTGCGCTCCCGGTAACTGTGCAACAGCTCGTCGCCGGATTCGCCCCCGGGGGCAAGATCTTGGAGCCGGCCGCTGGAGAGGACTTTCAGGATTCGCTCTACTTCGAGCAGAGCCCGCTTAGCACCGTCGATCCGATCGAGTTCGACCCCGTCTCGAAGCTCACGCACAAGGGCAGCAGCTGCCGAGAATCGGGCGATGACCCGCGGCATGGGGTTGCGGCCGTCGGGAAGCGCGCGTTGCACGGCATACCGCTCCAGTGCGACGGCGAAGTCCTCCAAGGCCCGGACAGCTGCAACATGTGTGGAGTTGAAGGGTGTTGTCGTCGGAGGCTCCTTCCCCGTGGCCTCCAGAGGGTGGAGAAGTGCCTCGTAAGCCCTCCGTGCCGTAACCGTCACAGCCTCGGTTGTCCACCGTTGCATGCCTTGGTTCGTGACCAGTGAGGCGATCGCGGCAGTGATCAACATGGGTGCCATCAGGGCCCCTATGGCGAGCGCGTCGCGCCAAACGTGCCAGGTTGTGCGCTCGATGGCTGTTGCAAGGGCGTAGCCCGCGGAGACGGATGTCGCGACGGGGACGATCATCTTGATGGCGAGTGCCCTTCTGGACACCTGATAGAGGACGTCCTCGCGCTGCAAGTAGTCCAGAGTTGGACGGTCTGGACGGGTCGCCAAGGAGCTGTCGCGGACCTGTCGCACCAGGTGAGCGCGGCGCCGTCTCGCATGTGCCCGCGCGTGAGCCCAGCAGATCCGTTCCAAGAGTGTTCTGGTACCTCGGCGCTGCGACGTTGCCGTCATGGTCAGGGCCCATATCGACATGGTCCAGGCGGTGAAGATGACCGCACCAAGCTCGGCTTTCGACACGTTCTCCCCCTCCGAAACTGCGTGGGGGCGAGCCCCATCGCAAGTTACCTCTTGGAGAGGGGTGTTGGCCCAGCCGGAGTCAGGCTCGTCACCCGTGCACCCGCTCTCGTAGCTGCGGTTCGGTGTACGGCTGGAGACGACCGCTGCTACTTCTCGCCCGGCGCGCCGACAACGTACAGTCCCCAAGTGCGCTACGACCAAAGGCCATTGATGCCGCGTCCTGGAGCGTTCCCTGATGAGAAGGCGCTCTCTGCTGTTGTCCTAGGCAAGCTCGACCGGTGGTTCCACATCGAGGAGCAGGTACCAGGGCGCTACTGGACCGGCGAAGAGACGCGCATAGACGCAGTACTCAGGCCCAGAGATCCGAAAGGGTGGCACGACGACGCCCCTGCGTTCGGTGTTGAGTTCAAGAATCCCACACCGAACACCAGCACCGGACACCGCTACGGATGGGTAACCCAGGCGGTTGGTTATGCCCATTGCGACTGGCAGGGATACGGGAGACTCGGGATCTTCTTGTGCCCATCACCTCTGTCCTGGCTTCTGTCCCGCGCTGATGAAGTCGCCACTGCCCGCCAGAAGAGGATCGATCCCGAAGCGCTGGAACAGGAGCGCGTAAGGGTTCGCGAGTATGGGCGACTGTTCGGCAAGGAGTACTCCGATGCCTACGTCGACAATGAAGCACTGCTAGCCCATCGGCGCGCCCTCGGGGAATTGACCTACGAGGAGTTCACCGCTCGCGCCGACGGGTTCGTCAACGCGGACGAGCGCCAGCGGGAACATGATCTGCGAATGGCCGACGAACTGACACACCTCATAGGACAACTCGGCGTCGGTGAACTCATGCCCTACGAGAAGACCGGCTGGGCGCTCATGCGATCAGGTATGCGGCTGTGGAGCGAACAGGACGGCGTGACCCGTGTCCCATTCCAGCTGCGGCCGCGCATCGGCTCCCGATGAAATACGTGAGTGGCTGCGCTCCACGGCACACTGTTGATTCATCGGTCGACATGATCTTGCGGCCCTTGTCATAGGCGACAGCTACCCCTGGCCACCGACACGTCGGACCGCGATGAAGCACCACCGACCTTCAGTACATGGTCAGCTGCTCGTGACCAGGCAGGTCTAAGTGTGTGATGCGGCCGGCCAGCGTCTCACCAAACTCCTGTACCTCCTGGGCGTTGCGGACGAAGGCTCGGTGGTACGACAGTTGGGGTGAGAGCGAGACGAGGGCGGGGCACGGGCGCACGATGCCGTACAGGGCGTGGTGCCGCCCCCGGGAGTACACCGGCACTCCGTAGGCGAAGTGCGCCGCCATATTCGGGTTCTCTGGGATCTCCACGCGCAACTTCTCTTCTCGCCAGGCCAGTTCGGCTACGGCTGCGAACAACTCCTCGGCCTGCTGTCGAGACAGCCGACCCCACCATGCCCTCGCTGTTTCCAGGGCCTGTCTCTCCTTCTCCTCCTGCTCGGCCTGTTCGCGGGCGCGGAGTGCGTCCCTCTCGGCCCACCGGTCACGCATCAGTTCCAGGAGAACGCGGTCCGGCCCCTCCTGTTCCTTCCGTCGGAGTGCGGCCTCTTCGGCGCGGCGGATCCGATCCGCTTCCTCCAGCTCTCTGCGGCGTTGCTCGGCCTCCGCCTCCTGCTGCTTCTTCCGGGCTTCGCGCGCTTCCTTCGCCTTCCCCTGGCCCTGGCGCATCTCCTCATGTTCGGTCTGGGCGCGCGCCGACTGCCGGGAGGTCCACCACAAATCCCGCAGGTACACCCAGCGCCTATCGTCGACCACACGGGTCACCCGTCGGTAGCGCGGCAGACTTCGGCAGGGTGAGAGCTGCCCATGCAATACCCACCGGACGAATGTCTGCAGTTCCTCCTCTCGGAACGTCCAACCGCCGGCGGTGTAGTCGAACCCTGCGACCCCGTCGTCCACCACCCAGACACCCTCAGTCTCTGGGGCCCGCACCCGCACGCCCGGCACCGCACCCATCCACTGCGGCGGCTTCTTATGCGGGCTGACCCAGCACACCGCGATCTTCTCTGCCCGATAGCGGGCGGTGCGGGCCCGTATGTCCTCCACCGTTATCGGGGACAGCTGCGCCTCCCAGGCCATGCGCTGCGCGCCGTCCGGCGAGGACGCCATGACATCCGCCCGCCATGAGCCGTCCTCGGCCGGGACCTCCAACTCGGCATACCATCCGGCCGCACGGATCGCGCCTGCCAACTCCAGCTTGAGCATGTGGTGTTCCCACGACTCGTTCGACAGCTCGCATGATGGCGGCCGTCCCGGGTCATGGCAGAAGAACCGCACACCGTATCGGGAGACCTTGGCATGGACGCCCCAGGAGCATTCCGGGCAGGTGAGCGGGGCGCGGGGACGCGACTTGTGGATCTGAGTCCAGTCCATCGCGCACCCAAGGTCGAGCTGGGTGGCGTCGAGTCGTCCGGCATCGGGGTGTAATGCGGTGAAGGGCATGAATCGCTTCTCCTCGCGATCCGGCGTATGGCGCGGCCTATCTGATACGACAGCAGATACCAGGCGGCACTGACAGTCCCCTCTCGTCCGCTCGCTGCGGACGACCGCAGAGAACCGAGGCAAGGGCCCGGGTCCCTGAGGGGCGAACCCGAAGCGGGGCCCGCGCGCCCAACAGCAACTGTTCACGGTCGGAATCGGGGGCACAGTGTGCGAGATAATGAGCTCGAAGTCTGGTACAGGGCAGTCGATTTCCCCGTGTTGGGAGGCAAGGTCACAAAACGCCTCGTCTTCAGCATCGACGCACTCGCCCATGCTCTCTTCATCACTGGCCGCGCACCCGGCGACACCGCACGACACGGTCTGACCTCTTCCTTCGAGTGGCTACACCGCGTCTCCCTGATCCCAGCGTATTTACGACGCCACCCGAACGGCTGGGTGATGCGGTCCGACCTCGCCCGCGAACTCGACCGATCGGAAAAAGTCGCGCTCTCCTACACCCTGGGCCAGGGCCTGACAGGCATCTTCTCCACACACGTTCTCTCCGTGCGCTTCCTGATGCACATCGACCGTTACGGCGGATCGCACGGAATCGTGGTTGACCCCCGGACCAAACGCCGCGCCGACTTCTTCGGACAACGGCACAGCGGTGGATGGGTAGTCGCGGAGGCCAAGGGCCGCTCGAACCGCATCGACAGCAGCCTCAAGCGCAGCATGCGGGCCCAGAAGAGGACCGTACGCTCCATCGGCGGAGAGATTCCCGAGATCACGTACGGTTGCGCCGCCTACTTCGAGGAGACAGAGGCCGGCGTGGAACGTTTGTGTCTGTACGCAGTAGATCCGCAGGAGGACGAACCCGAGGCCGTTGACCTGCGCGTGGACAACCCTGACTCCCTTATCGTCGCCTACTACGCCCCGTTCCTCGCAGCACTCGAAGCAGGTGAGCCAGTGGAAGACGCCGAGGGTAACTACCTCACCGCGTCCTTCGGCCCCTATGGACTGCAAATGTCCCTGCTGCGGTCGGTTGCTGCGCGCGTCCGCGAAGCCCAACGAGGTCGGCTTCGGGGCCTTCGTGACGACGTGATCGAGCTGCTCGGGCCATTCACGGAGTGGGAAAGCCCTGCAGGCCACTTCGCTGATGGCACGCGTGTGGCTACCAAGTGGGCGTCGTCGCTCGACCAGGACGACTGGGGGGGCATCACGGAGCTCTGGTAGCAGTAGGCGAAACCCGCATGGCCACTCAGATGAAGGCTCCGACCGGATTTCGGTCGGAGCCTTCGTCGTGCCATGGTCTCAGTTGTCCTGGCTGAACCTGGGCGGACCACGATGGACGGTGACGCCTTGGGCTACGTGCACGAGCCAGCTGGTGCTCGGTCGTCAGTTGAGCACCACATCAAGCCGACCTGTTGACCGGCGACACCCTCACCACGAAAGTTCGATCTCCAGGATCGAGCAGGCGCTACACCTGCAGGATGAGGGCCTCCACCTGGCCCAGCACCGTCGCACTGTCCTGAGCCGTCTTACGGGCAGACGCCAGGCGTTCCATCCACTGAATCCTCTGGTCGGCAGGCAGAGGATCCTCGCCCAACTGGGAGCGCAGGCGGCTCGCTTCATCGAAGTCGACCAGGAGGGCGTTGGCCGCCTCGACGGCACGCTGGTAAATGCCTTCAGCCAGCTCGATCCGGGCCGGCAGCTCCCGTCGGAGTTCAGCCAGCCGGTCACGCGGGTCGGACGGTGGCACCTGCCCATGGACGGTCGTGGCGCCGTCCGACTGGTTGGTGCTCTCGGAGTTGCTCCCCCCGTCGCCGGCGTCGCTGCCAGAGGCACCGGTCCGTGTGGCACGGCCCAGTTCCGCCGGGAAGAGGTGATCGAACCACGCCTTGTCGGCCACGAAAGAGGTTGCTTCGCCATTGAGGTCAGGAGCGAGCACCATCCCGGGCACGATCGGGGTCTGCTCCTCCTCACTCCAGAGGCTCTCGCCGTAGCAGACAAGCCGTCCGCCGCCGGGCGCCGCAGGCACCTGGGTCGCGTCAGGGTGCTCCAGCACGGACCGGGCGAACGCGAGCAGAAGCTCCCTGCTGACGCCCGGCGCGTTCTCGGTGTAAGCCAACGTCAAGGCCGCCAGGGCATTCGTCGGGGTACGGCGAACGCCCTTGCGCCCCGCTCCCGCCTCACTGCCCTGGCCGGGGGTGATCAGCGGTTCCGGTGCGTGGATCAGCGCGGGTGCCATCCGCCGCACCAGTGCCGCCCACGCGGTGGCGTCTCCAGCCTCGGCCCCGAGAAGCAGTTCCTTGAGCGGCCTCGGGTCCTGTCCGGAGCCGTCCTTGACTTCGGGCACGCCGAACAAGCCGAGCGCGGAGAGAATGTTGGCGCGGTGCAGGAACATCTGCGCAATGGCGGCGGACCAGAGCCTGGTACGGGCCTCTGCGGTCTTGGCCCGGATCTGGCTCCACGGAGCTTCCTGGAGAGCGGCCTTCACGATGGGCCAGTAAGGTCCGGTGTCCCGAATCTGGCGCTTCCCCGTCTCAGGACCGGCGGGGGGTACGTCGGGGAAGACGAGGGTGGTGATAGCCCGGATGGCGATGTCCCGCAGGGTGACCGGCGAGACCTTCTCGTCGGCAGGCAAAAGGGGAGCCAGCGGGTCAAGGGAACCGTTTGCGGTGAGGGCGTCGCGCACGCCGCCCAGGTCCAGCAGATCAGCCCCCTGGGCGGTGGGGAAGGCGTCGGCAAGGATCGGCCCGAGCTTGCCCTCCTTGGCGTAGGTGTCCACGAGTGTGGCGAACAAGGCGATCAGGCGCGCGTCCTCGTCGTACGGCTGGATTCCGCGCAGATGATCGTTGACGTTCAATGCCCGCAGCACGTGCTCCAGCGCGGCAGGGTTGCTGCAGCCGATGACAATCTCCGCCGGCACGGTAGCGATCTTCATTGCGCGCAGTGCCTTGTGGTCCGGCTCCGTAGCCTCTGCGGCACTGTCCTCGTTGAAGCCATGCGAGACGCGGTTGAGGATCTCCCGCTGGCTGAGCAACAGCACGGTGGGGTCGTTCGGTCCTTTCGAAAGCGGCACAGCGGATTGAGGCATCCCGGTCACCAGGTACTCCGAGCGCAGACCGAAGACATCGAGTCGGGCCAGGGCACGGTTGTTGGCAGTAACCGCGGCCATCCGCCACAGCCGGGAGGTACTGCCATCGGCGTTGGCGACTTGCCACTGCTGGAGAACGCTCATGCCGCGCGTCAGCTGACCGGCGGTGACCAGGGACTCGGCGAGGTCGTAGCCGCGCGTCTTGCCGGAGCGCCGCAGGTTCTCCACGGCATAGCGGTGAACGTGAACGGCCACCTCGTACGGCTGCTCGGCCAGGACGAGGGCGGTTTTGGGCTCGCCGTCCTCCTCCGCCGCGTGAACCACTGGGCGTGGCCGGCGCTGGCCAAGTGCGGCAAGCAAGGCGGCTTTCGTGCGCTCAGCCTCCCGCACCCGCTTGGTGGCCTGCACGTACTTCTCCTGCGCCGCGGCGAGGGCCGCAGCCGCGTGCGGATCATCGCCGGGTGCGCGTCGCCGCGCATCACACTCCTTCTCGGCGAGCTTCTTGGCCTTTTCCGCGTTCTCCAAGTCGGCTTCAGCAGCCACGAGTTCAACGACGCGCTGGGTGGCTTCCGGGCTGGGCGGAGCCCAGGAGCTGACAGTGCGGTCATTGAGGTCCCAGGGGACCACGGCAGCACCGTGGACGTCGCAGATGAGCAGGAGGACCTTGTCGTCGCCCGAGTTGACCTCGCGCCAAGCGGAGGGGGTGAGGACCTTCTTGCCACGAGAGGTGACGACGATCTTCTTGATCTCGGTGTCGCCGAGGGCGGTGGCGATGCCCTCGGTGATCGCGGAACGTGGGGGTGGGATCACGCCCGCCTGCTCACAGGTGTTCTCGACGGCGTCCGCGAGTCGCTCTCCCCATGTATCGGTGCCGATGTAGGGGTAGATGCCGTCAGGCCGCTTGGTTGCCATGGGAGTCATCCTTCTCCCAGCCGCAGCTGGGTGACAGCACGCACCCGTCCGCCGGGCGCGTGACACGCACCCGAGGCGAAGCCTCGCGGCAGCGGGACACAAGCCAACGACCTTGGTTGCTCGGCGTGTTCCGCTTCGTACGGTCCAGCTGCCGACGCCCGCAGAAGGATCAACCCGAACGACACCGTGGGCCTGGGGATCTCTCGACTGGTTTCCTGCTCCGCCGGCGGCGGCATGAGGCGGACGCCAGTGATAGACCACCGACGTGCGTGGTGGACTCTGCCACCGAAGTGCCCACCTGTACTCGTTCACTTCGACAGCGGTCACTCGATCGTGTGATTTGCCTGGCGATTCCCTTGCTAAACAAGGCCGTCGAGATAGGCGCATAAGGATGCCGAAGTTGTTGCACGGCGCGAACGCCCACACACGCGGGCAGGCGGGCTTCGGTGCGCTCTCGGTCGAGAGGCCACCCCACCGGGTGCCGAGCCCAGGTCTCCATCAGCAAGCGGCCACAGCAGCCACGGCAGCACCAACAGGGCGCAAGATGGAACTATGGATGAGCGTTCCGAAGCCGAGAGAAGACTGGCGGCGCGAGGCGTCACCATCCGCGGAGATGAGTGGCCAGACCTCGCGCGCCCGGAGCATGACGGCTATGCGAAGATCAAAGACTCGGGAGACGGCAGCCTCCTCGTATGGCTCTTGGTGCGGCCCGGGATCGACCCGTACGAGCGCAGAGCCTTCGCGGAGTGGGCGGAGTCGCGGATCGACCGGTTCTTCGAGCACGGACCCGATCCGGACGGCTGGCAGCGGGTGGAAGCGGACCATAGTTGGCAGATGTGGGTGCGCAGAGTAGAGCTGCCTGAGATATAGCCGGTCTGGCCGAGCTCACGAGGCTCTAGTGGATCCCTCGGGGCGGTGACGGCGACGGGGCTAACTGTGCGACCGCCGACCATCGGGCATGGGCATGACGTAGTGCCTGGCATAGGGGACTAGGTAGGAAAGGCCGCCCGTGACGCATGAACTGGTCGCAAAGACAATGGCTAGTAAGTTGATCTCCCTCTCGCTGAGTGCCAACGATCGCAGTTGACGGGCAGACCCCTATCGGCCGGGGTCGCGCGTCTACAACCCTGGGGGCTCCACATGACGAATGAGCAGCGGACGGTCGAGCAATGCCTGTGGAATCTCATTGACTCCATCCGGGGGCGCATGGATGCCAGCGAGATGGCCGACGTGCTGCTGTGGAACGCCGTCGACTGGAGAAGCCGGACTACGGGCCTGGCTTCACCGGAGCTCGACGACCTGCAGCGTGTTGCACGGAACGCATGCCAGGGAAACCCTGAATTGGACTCCGCGCTGGAAGGCGAGCAGGAGGTGCTGAGCAGCTACACACCAACGCAGATGCATCACTACGTCCGGGTGCTGCTCCGTCCCTACTTCCCCTCGTTCCACCGTGACGAGTTCACTACGTCCACCTCTCTCGTAGAGGTTGCCAGAACCGCCTTGACCGCGTACGAGCGCGACAGCCGCACGGAGGCAACGCATCTCTATGATCCGGCGTGCGGTTCCGCCACCCTGGCGCTGGACGCGGCGCGGGCGCTGGCTGAGCAGACCGGAACGTCTGTGTCTGTCGCCGGCCAGGACATCAACGCGTCCGTTGTCCAGCGTGCCCGGGCGCACGCCTTTCTCCTCGGGGCCGCTTCCGCGTTCAGCCACTCAAACTCCCTCGAACAGGATGCCTTTCCTGATCGCCGATTCGACTACGCAGTGGCCGAGATTCCGTACAACCTGTCCTGGCAGGGAAGCTACAAGGCATGCGCAGCCGAAGCCGACCGACCGGAAGGACGCTTCCCCGCCGGGCTTCCGCAGCCCAACAACGCTTCCCTCCTGTTCGCCCAGATCCTGGTCAGTAAGCTTCGGGATCCGGCGGACGGCGGCGGCCGGGGCGTTATGTTCACCGCTACCGCACCGCTACACGACACGGGCGGCAGCACGATCCGTGCCTGGCTGCTCGATCAGGACCTCTTGGACGCCGTCATCGCTCTGCCCGAAGGGCTCAGCACCAGCACCGGAATCCGCCTGTTTGCCCTGATCTTCTCCAACCGCAAGCCCGCAGCACGTCGACGCAAGGTGCAGTTCATCGATCTCCGCGGCTCCTTTCAGGATGGGGACCCCCATCGACTCGAGCGCCGCACGATCAGCGAAGCAGCTCTCGAAGAACTGTCTCGCAGCCTGAAGCATTCAAAGCCGACCGCTTACAGCCGAACAGCCACTGCGAAGGACCTGTCCTTTCGTCAGGTCAGCGTCACCCATCACTCCACCGCAGTCACCAGCAAGCGCGAGCCGGGTGACGTACCACGGCTGACCATGCTCCTGCCGGCAACCTCCGTCACCGAAACATGGCGCGAGACTCGATACGCCATGGTGCCACCGACCGTGACAGACATTGCCAAACCACAACTCACGATGTTCGACGTGGACCGCGTCTTCAAAACCGACCGAACTCCGCGCGCACTGCGGCCCCTCACGCAACTCGGCTGGAAGACCGCCCGCCTCACCGAGCTCACCGAGCACGTCTGCTACATCCCCTCGACCAAAGCTGCCGAACGTGCCGCCATGCTGTCGTCCGTTACCGGGGAGCAGGCTCTGATCGTCCCCATCGAACCGCATCTGGACGCAGTGACCGGGGACCCGGGCGAAGTCGCTCCCGACAACCGCGTGCTCGTGCTCCGGCCCAGGACTACGTACGCGGACGCCGAATATTTGGCGGGTTGGCTCAATTCTCCCCCCGGTCGGCGCCTGCGCTCGACGGCGGTCGGCTCCGGTAGCGACAGCTACGTCAGCCCCCGCGCCGTCGACCTCAACCATGCCTGGCGCATGGCGGACGATCTTCTCGTCGCCCTGCCGGACTTGTCCGTCCAGCGGGACATGGCCCGCACGGAACGAGCACTGGCCGCAGCTCGCCGTCACCTGGTCGATTCGCACCGCGAGCTCTGGAACGACCCCAAGAAGCGTTCCGACATCTACCGCGAAGCCAGGAGTCTCATTCCATCGGCAGATCTCGCGCAATGGGCGGCCAGCCTGCCCTTCCCCATGGCCAGCGCCCTGTGGGCGTACGAATCCAAGGGCGACAGCAACCTGCACGCCCGCCGCGACCAGATGTTCCACTTCTGGGAAGCCACGATTCAGTTCCACGCCATCGTCGCCGTATCAGCGCTACTCCAGGATCATTCACGGCTTGAGCAGGAACTTCCCGCACTTGCCGAGCAGCTCCGCTCCGCAGGACTCACCCCCGAGCGGGCTACCCTTGGTGTCTGGCACATCGTCTTGCAGCGGCTCAACAAGAGATACCGCACCGCACTGACCGGAACCGACACGGACGAGCAGGCGCGAGCACGAGCAGCCTTTGCCGACGCACCACCGGACTTCCTGGACACCCTCCTCAGCACCGACATCACGAACCTGTTCGCAGAGGTGATCCAACGACGCAACGCCTGGAAAGGCCACTCAGGTGCGATAAACGCCGACACGCTCAAGGAACAGCTCGACACCCTGACCGGTCACGTCCACACCCTGCGCAACCTGATCGGCGTCGGCTGGCAGGACTTTCCCCTCGTGCGCGCCGGCACCGCTCGGATCAGAAACAGGGTGTTCCACCATGATGTGGATTTGGCCATGGGCCCCAATGCACCATTCAGACAAGAGCAGATCCCGACCAACGTGGCCATGGAAGAAGACGGCCTGTACCTCCTCTCCCGCGAAGCCGGCAGTGCACTCCCACTCGCTCCTCTAGTCCTGATGCACCCGGTAGCGTTCGGATCAAGCAGCGGCTGCTACTACTTCAACCGCCTACGCCCTGAAGGTGTCCGATTCGTGGCCTACCACGAAGTAGCCCCATCGGAACTGACCGAGGTCGCCACGCCCACCGCCAATCTTGTAGCTGCTCTGGCCTCCGGCAGCCCTACAGAGGAGGCTGTTCATGCCGGTTGAGGTCTCCGCTTACGCAAAGGCAGTGTGCGTACGCGGAGGGATCCGCCGCTGATCAGGGCACGTGGCTCTCTCTGGTCTCAGTTTTGGTCTCATTCACCCCCGTCCGGTGTCGTCCGGCACCTCCACCACCATCCGCTCCACCGCAGTTCAGAACGCCCCCGTCCCGCCCCGAACCCCCAGACGAACATTTGGAAAGCGTGTTGGGGGCAGCCCTTGTCGGGTGTTCGGGGGATCTCACCCCGGGCTCCCGCAGAACCGTGCGTAAAGGTCTCCCGTCCTCCTGAAGGCCGCCAGTGCCCGGTCGCCGAGAGGGTGAGCTCTAATGGGCAGGACAGTGTCGACGCATCTGTGCCGATCCGGTCTCGAGCACGTCTGTCTGTCAGTGCTGCTCCGTAGAATCCCCAGCGAACAATCTTCCAAAGATCACGGCCTATGGGGGGCATGCTCAGTGAGCGCAACAGGCCGCAGGCGCCAGTCCGCTAGCCCGGAACCGACGATCGTGCCGGTCTCCCGGCTCGCCGACCGTGTACTGACCGGCGAGATCGTGCTGCCGAAGTACCAGCGGGCGTTCGTGTGGGGACCCCACCAGATCCTCCACCTCCTCGATTCGGTGCTGCGCAACTACCCCATCGGCAGCCTGCTGCTGTGGGACACCACAGAGCAACTCGCCAGCGAGGAGACCGTCGCGGGCTTGGAGGTGGATCCGCCGCGTCCCGGCCGCCCGGTCAAGTACATCCTCGACGGCCAGCAGAGGCTCGCCAGCATCATCGGCGCGCTGCACGGCGGCACCGGCTCCTGGGACATCGCCTACGACCTGGAAGAGGAGCGCTTCTTCCAGCGCACCCCGGAGAGCGCGACCGGACCGCACATCATCCCCATGCGGAAGGTGAGCTCGGCAGGATCCCTCTTCGGGCAGGTAGCCGAGTTGTCCCCCGAGTTGCGCGAGCGCGCGACCGAGTTGTACGAGCAGTTCGCCAATTACCTCGTGCCAGTGGTGACCTTGGACCACATGTCGGCTGAGGAGTCCGCGGAGGTCTTCGTACGGATCAACAGCACGGGCACGACGATGAACATCGTCGACGTAGCGCGGGCCGGCACCTGGAGCCCCGACTTCGACCTCAAGGAGGAGATCGAATCACTGCTCCAGGTCCTCGACGCGAAACGCTACGGCCGAGTCGACACCAAGACCATGCTCCGCACGATCGCGGTCGCCGCCGGATTCGGGTTCTCCACCAAGGACATCAACCGTCTGAGAGAACTCGACAAGGAGCGGTTGCGGGAGGCCGTCGTCGAGGCGGCGAAGGCGGCCGAGCGGGCAGTGGACTTCCTCAGCACCCAGATTCGCACGCCGAAGGCCGACGCTCTTCCCTACTACAACCAGTTCGCGGTGCTCGTCGAAGTGTTTCGGCAGCTGCCGAAGCCTTCGTCCGCGCAGTACGACGTGTTGCGCCGCTGGTTCTGGCTGACCGCGAGCGGTGAGTACTTCAAGGGCTGGAGCGAGGCTCAGATGGGTCCCGACCTGCAGGCGATCACTGCCTTCGCCAAGGGTGAGGCCCAAGAGATCGAGACGGGAGCGGCACTCCCGCGGAGCGCCTTGTGGCGGCGGAGTGCTTTCTCCAAACGGAACGCACCGAGCAAGCTCCTCGCTCTCCTCCTTTCGTACGAGGACCCGCTGGACCTACTCACCGGGCAGCGGATCGACGTAGGCAGGGCCTTGTCGTGGCAGAACGACAAGGAGTTCCATCACTTCTTTCCCAAGGCGTTTCTGCGATCGCGTGGGGTGACCAGCGCCGGGGCGAATGTCTGCGGCAATCTGGTCATGCTGACCTCGCACAGCAACATCTGGGTGACCGACCGGCCACCCTCGCAGTATCTGCGGGACCTGGCCGATATCGAGGGCGAGGGACCGCTACGTGAGCGGTTGAGAACCTGCCTGGTAGAGGAAGACGCATACCAGGCAGCGCTGAGGGACGACTACGACACTTTTCTCCGCGTGAGGTCGGAGACGTTGCACCGGCGGTTGATGCAGTTGATCGGTGGAGCGGCGGGACCGGTGAGTCCTGCCGCGAGGGGTGAGGCGCGGCCGTTGCCCGATGACGAGGAGCTGGAGGAGGAAGCGGACTCCGACTCTCTCCTGGACGAACCGATCGACCGCGATTCTGCGGACTGAGGGATGAGGTGGGGCCGGGATGCGGATGGCGGATGTACCGGTTGCTGACCGGCCCCGGGAGCGGCTGCTGGACCGAGGAGCGGAAGCGCTCTCCGACCGCGAACTCCTGGCCCTACTGATTGGCTCAGGCACAGGTGGCTGCGATGCGGTGGAATTGGCAGGGCAGCTCATCGCCCGGCACGGCGGGCTGTACGAACTCTCCCGGACACCGGCACACGAGCTGATGGCGGGGCTACCAGGGATGGGGCCGGCGAAGGCGGCGCGCATCGCGGCAGCCTTTCAGCTGGGGCGCCGGGCAGCACCAACCGAGGTCCAGAGTCGGCAATACGTTCGCGAATCCGCCGACCTGGCCAGGATCGCAGCACCGCTGCTGAGGGGCCTGAGGCACGAGCGGGTCGTGGTCGTGGTGTGCGACGCGGCTGGCGCGGTACTGCGGAAGGCGACGCTGACCGAGGGCGCTGTTGACCGCTCTCTTCTTCCTGTCCGTGATGTGCTGGCCCTGGTCCTGGCCACGAGCGGCACGGCCTTCGGCGTAGCCCACAACCACCCCACAGGCCGCGTGGAGCCCAGCGAGCCCGACCGCCGCGCGACAGCCCGCCTGGTGGCGGGAGCAGAGGCTGTCGGGCTCCGGTTCCTAGACCATGTGGTGGTCACGGACCGGGAATGGCGTCGGGTGGAGGCTATCTCCGGCTGAGAGTCGGCCCCGGGCCGACTACAGCTGTCCGGAGAACGCGGCGTTGAGGAGGGAGGGGCGGACAGCGGTCAGAAGTTCATCGCGGTGGCGCTGGCGGTTATCAAGGGCCCGAACCTTCTGCATGAATGCATTAACATCGGCTGTCGCCTGCTTGTGGCGGTCGCGCGGAATGCTGGGAATCTCCATGGCCATGAGAAGACCAGAGCGAAGGCGCGGAAGCTGGAGATTATGAGTGGCGTTTAGTACCTTGTCCAGAGTGGATTTGCTCCGCAGGCCAGCCGCAAGAAGCTCGCCAGGCATGATGCCGTTAGGACGCAGCACATACTGCTCCACGCTGCACAGTCCAGCCCGGTCGGAGAGCCACACCTTGTTTAGATACGGGCGCAGGTAACCATAGAGAACATCCCCAGCTGCGAACCTGAACTTACGTCCCTTCTCATCGCCGAGCGGGCGTGATCCGATTCGCGTACCGAGGTGTGGTGCAATGTGTTCCAGGCCCACGAACTCTCTGGCCGGGCTTGGGTCGTCACCAGGATGGACAGTGTCGCTCACCAGTGTGCAGACATCGTCCACCCTAACGGTGCCGGTTGCCCAGCGGGCGAGTACCTGATCGAGCCCAGATACTGCAAGCTGGCGGGCATCTTCCGTGCCAGGAGCGACTGCGAACGTCGTGCCAAGTTTCGACATGAGCTTATCGAGCTTGTCGGAGACCCGGCGCTGCTCGTCCGGGTCAGGAAGAGATACCGTAGCCTTCTCGAAGTTCTTCGGTGAGAGAGTCTGGTTACGGGCTACAGTCCCCGTCGAAGCTGAACGGATCAACGAGAGTCCGTCCGAGCTCTGGAAATAGTAGTTAAGGTATCGAATATCGACGTCACTAGTAGGACGGTAGCTTAGAAACCTAGCCGACCCGACGAAACCCTCCTCACTCTCCGTCGAGATTCCGATGGCGCCCTCCCAGGCCATGATGTTGCTGACGATAAGCCGACCAGGGTGGACCTCAAAATATTTGAGCTTACTCAGATCACAACCCAAGCAGGGATCACGATGGAAGATCCCGTTGCCGAAAGACTTGATGCCGATCTGCCTGTACTCCGCATCGGGATCGACGTCGACGGGGACGCGTTCCAACGTCAGGACGTCACCAAGCTGAACTTCATTCACCTCCACAGCTGACCCCCACCTCGTCGCGCAGCTCCTTCAGAAGCCCCAGAATCTCGTTCTCCGTCTTAATGAGCTCATTCACAAGATCCTCCGGAGATCGATGCGCCAGGCCCTCCCCACCATGGGGATTCGGGATGTCGAGGTTGAAGCCCGCCTTTTCGATCTCAGTAGCCGTTACTTTCCACGCGTTGCCGCCCTCTTCGCGGCCCTCTCGTTTCGCACCCCCCCACCACTCGACGCACGGCTCGAACTCCTCGAACCGCATCGGCTTGGTCTTGGTATAGCTCCGGCGGCCGTCCGGAAGGGGGAGCTCGTAGAACCAGACCTCCTCCGTGGGCTTGCCCTTCTCGAAGAACAGCAGGTTCGACGGAATCTGTGTGTACGGCGCGAAGACGCCCTGGGGCAGGCGGACGATGGTGTGCAGGTTGCACTCCTTCATCAGCTTCTGCTTGATGCGCGCACCGATGCTGTTCTCGCCGCTGGCGAAGAGGCTGCCGTTCGGCAGGACAATCGCGCAGCGTCCACCCTTCTTCAGCTGGTCAAGGATGGCGTGCAGGAAGAGCCAGGACGTCTCCTGGGTCTGGTAGCCCTTCGGGAACTTCTCGACCACCGACCGTTCTTCCTCACCCCCGAACGGCGGGTTCGTCAGTACCGCGTCTACCCGGTCCGCTGCCGTAGCGTCCCGCATCTGAAGCAGGGCGTTCTCTCGGACCAACCGCGGCGCGCCGATACCGTGCAGCAGCAGGTTCATGCTGGCCAGGAGGTACGGGAGAGACTTCTTCTCGATGCCGCGGATGTCGTCGTGCAGCTGCCTGCGCTGGGTGTCGGTCTCCACCCGCTGCACCAGGTCCTCGTACGCCTGGACAAGGAAGCCACCGGTACCGCAGGCAGGGTCGAGGATCGACTCCCCGAGTTTGAGGAAGGACTGCTGCACCATGAAGCGATTGACGGGGCGAGGGGTGTAGAACTCGCCGGAGTCGCCGGCTGCGTCTCGCATCTCCTTGAGGATCGACTCGTAGAGGAACGCCATCGTGTGGATGTCGTCCGAGGAGTCGAAGTGGATCTCGTCCACCAAGTTCACCAGGTCCCGTAGGAGGGTCCCGGACTGCATGCGGTTGTTGACGTCCTTGAAGATGGTCGACAGAACGTTCCGCGGGTCCTCGGCGTCGCCGTCGGCTCCCTTCAGTCCGGCAAGATGCGGGATGAGTTTGTCGTTGACGAAGGTCTTCAGTTCGTTGCTGCTGAAGTCGGGCTTCGTCGCCCAGTCCTCCCACCGGTACGGTTTCTCGATCGCCGGACGGTAGTCGGGGTCGAGCAGCGGCCCTACCTGCTCGACACGCTGGTCGAACGCCTTGAGGAACAGCAGCCAGGAGAGCTGGGGGAGGCGGTCGAGGTCACCATTAAGTCCGGCGTCCTTGCGCATGGTGTCGCGTGCCGACTTGATGACGGACGCGAGTCGCGCCCTTGACGTGGTGGCCACAGCCGCCTTCTTTTTGGTGGACGCCATCTCAGTCTTTCTGCTTCGGTTCGGCTTCGCCGTTGTCAGATGCCTCGCACCAGAATCCGCGCACCAGGTCGAGTGCGGCGTCGAGTCGAGGGGGAGTGTCGGTGAGGCTCTCGGCCAGTTCGGGGTAGATCTGCGCCCAGCTCGGCGGTGGTTCCGGAAGCACCGCCGGCACCTCATGTGTCGCCCGTACGGCGAATACATGGCGTACGGCATCGACTACGGATGTGTCCGGGACCAGGCCACTCTCGATGAGTAGTACCAGGTCCACCAGGTCCTTGACTCGGGTGTTGGGTCGGTCGCCGGAGTCGCGGGTGAAGGCGTGCAGCTTCTCGGCAAAGTGCTGGCGGCGATCCACAGCCTCGATGTCCCGGGGCGGAGTTCCGGCGAAGCCCAGGGTGTTGGGCAGCGGAAGCCTCTCGGTCAGGGCGATCTCCTCTCCCCGTGCGACGACATCGGCGCGTACGGTCGCGAAGATCCTGCCTGCCAGTCGGGACTCGACGGAGAAACGCCAGCCGCCCCGCCCTGCCGTGTCCGCCCTGAGCTCGATGGGAGGGGACACCTGGAACAGGAAGCCATCCTTGTCCTCGTCCACTGCGATTACGTCGATGAGGAGTTCACGCACTGCTGGGCCGTCAAGTCCTGATTCGCAGTCCGGGCGGGCAGCGAAGTCCATGTCCTTGGTTGTGCGCGCTCTGCCACTCAGACGGAACTCCATCACTGCCCCGCCCTTGAGGACCCAGCCCGCTGCCGGGTCAGCGGAGAGGCGGGCTGCGACTCGGTCGAAGACGACGAGACGGCGCCGCCTAGCTAGATCTGTAGCGGTATCGGCTGCCTGCTGCTTGAGCCGGACCTCAAGGGCCCGCCGGAGCGCGGTGGCGTCACGATAGCGATCGGTCACTGCGTCTCCTGAAGCGCCCGCTCGATACCGAGTTCAGCTCGCGCGCCCAGCCGCTGGGCCGTGTGCAGGAGGCGTCGCCGGGTGGCCAGCCCCCGTTCCAGAGCCTCGGCGACGGCGGAGTCCACTACGTCCTGGTCCACCTGCGCGGCCGCGCACTCGATGATCGCCCGTACCGGTGTCGTCACGCGGTAGCCGTCACGCTCCTCGATCTCGTCCTGGGCGAGTTCGGCCCGGTGAAGGATCACGGCATCGTCTTTCTGTCGAAAGCCGGGAGGGACTGTGAGATGGATCTGTGAGGGGTTGGCCGTACCCAGGTCGTGAACAGACAGGGCGGTGGTGTGGGAGACGATCGCGCGCCCCTTGCTCCACAGGGACCAGCGGACCAGATGGTCGTCCGCACCACCGGGCAAGACGTCGAACTCGCGGAAGCGGTAGATGCCACGGTCGACGGCCGTCCAGTTGCCACGCTGAGCGTGGTACCGCTGGGCTTGATAGGTGTACCCAACCTCAAGCGCCTGAGCTGCTGTGAAGTAACCACGCTGCCCGCCGGCGATGCGCCAGAGGGCAGCCCTGGTGTCCGTACGGTCCCTGAGCACCTTTCCAGCCTATCAGGGGCGAATACCTAACAGTCGCCTTTAGTTTGACGAGACTCATCTACATAAAACTACAGTTTTATTTTACTTACGAAGCTTCCAGTAGTCGCTTGCTCAGCTCGTCAATGGCCTCGTGCAGAGGCTTCGCGCCGCCGAAGCGGTTCGCCAGCTCGACGACCGAGCCCATCTCGGTAAAGGGGCGTACCCCGAGGGTTTCCGGCTTGAGCTGGGGCGAGCCGTGCTCGGCGAACTTCAGCAGCATCTCCTCGAGCACCTGTCGGGCTTGAGGCTGGAAGGACTCCAGGAAGTCCCGGTGCTCGTGCAGGAACCGGTACAGCCGTTCCTCCCGACTGACCAGCGGCAGTCCCCAGGCGACGTTGAGGAGCAGGTCAACCGGATCGACATCAGGGCTGCCGAACTCCGCAGGCAGTTCCTCTGCCTCGACGTCGGCGGTGTGCAGGATGGTCATGAGCTCGCGCCTGCTCTTGGCTACGGCCCACTGGGAGCGCAGCTTGTCCGGTGCGAGGTCGAGTTCGAGTACGCGGTCGTGTACCCACTGCTGGATGGTCACCAGCCTCATCGTCCGGCCGTCCGTGTCGAGCTGGTACCGGCGCTCGCCCCACTTGTAGACATGTACTCCGTTGACGACGTAACGCCTGCCGCGGGACCGGATGCGATCCACCTCTTCGGGGTCATCCACCCTGTCATCGGCATGGGGCTCGTCGAAACTGCCGCCGTCCGTCTGGTCGTACGCGGCCTCGGGCTCGGCCACACTCTCCGGGTCGATCCCGTCGCCCTCGGGGGTCTCCGGCGCGCTCCCGACCACATGCCCTTGCTCGTCGGCTGTATCGCGCACGACGCGGAGCGGAGGTCCGTCGAACCCGGGGTCGTTGAAGAGCCGGGTGGCCTCGACGAAGTCGATGATGTCGAAGGACCCCTTGCCGATCTCCGGGCACAGACGAGTGCCCCGACCGATGGTCTGCTTGAACTCGGGCATGGAGCCGATGCGCCGGAACAGGACGATGTTGCGTACGGCTGGCAGGTCGATGCCGGTGTTGAGCAGCTTGGACGTCACGGCGATCACTGGTTCGTCGGAGTCGTCCTTGCGGAAGTCATCCAGCAGAGCCCGGCCGTGGGGGCCGTCAGCGTCGGTGATCCGAACAACGTAGTCGTGGTGAGCCTGCACCTCCGCCGAGGCCGCGTTGAAGAGGGCCGTGCGCATGCGGGCAGCGTGGTTGTTGTCCTCGCAGAACACGATGGTTTTCCCGTGCTTGCCGTCCTCGGCAGTGGAGCGCAAGTAGTCGATGACGTACTGCGCCGCTGCCTCGGTGCGCTCCAGGATCACCATGACTCGCTCGAAGTCCTTCGGACCGTAGACGCCCTCCGGGATCTCGTTGCCGTACTTGTCCCGCTGCCCGGGCTCCGTCTGGTAACCCTCCATGTCCACGTTTAGTCGGACCCGGCGCACCCGGTACGGGGCCAGAAAGCCGTCCTCGATGCCGTCGGCCAGCGAGTAGGTGTAGACGGGCTCGCCGAAGTAGTCGAAGGTGTCGGCCTCCTTCTTGCTGATCGGGGTGGCGGTCAGCCCGAGCTGGGTCGCAGGAGAGAAGTGCTCTAGCACGCGGCGCCACTGCGAATTATCCCGGGCGCTGCCCCGATGGCACTCGTCCACGATGATCAGGTCGAAGTAGTCGGGTTCGTAGCGACGGAAAAGTTCTTCCTCATCGCCCTTCTCCAGCGCCTGGTAGAGGGCGAAGTAGATCTTCCGGCCCCGGACGGGCTCGCCGCTGATCTTGTGGACGTCGTCCTGGCCGAAGACAGGGAGGAAGTACTTGTCCTTGGGGTCGTCGACAAGCATCGAGCGGTCCGACAGGTACAGAACCCTAGGCTTGCGGCCCGAGGTCCACTGGGACCTGTAGAGCTTGGCGACCGTCTGAAGGGCCACCATGGTCTTTCCTGTACCGGTGGCCAGCACAAGAAGGATCCGCTTCTGTCCTGCGGCGATGGCCGCCAGGGTGCGAGCTACCGCGACGCGCTGGTAGTAGCGGGGCCGCTTGGCGGTGTTGTCCGAATTTCGCAGCGTGTGATCGTAGGGGGCGGCTAGGAGTTCGCGCCCGACGCTAGAGTCCGCCTGCTGATCGGCCAGATAGCGGCTCCACAGCTCCTCGGGCGTGGGGAAACGGTCGATTTCCCGGATTGTGGGAGCAGCACCGCTGTAGTCGATCTCCACGATCTGCCTGCCGTTGGTGGCGTAGGCGAAGGACAGCCCGAGCTTCGCGGCGTACCGACGAGCCTGCTCCACACCGTCGTTGGCATCGACGCGGTAGCGCTTGGCCTCGATAACGCCGATGGGGACGTCCGGCGCGTACTCCAGCACATAGTCGGCAACCAGAGGGTCGCCGTAGACGTGCCGCTTCGGCGTCGGTGTGAGTCGCCCGTCGTTAATGCGGAACTGCGGGCGAATCTGATCACTGGCCCACCCGGAATCAGCGAGGGCAGGTATAACCAATGCCCGGCACGTCTCGTCTTCTGTCATCCCCTGTGCACCTGTCACCACACGGAGAGTAGTGCCGTTGATCGCGGCTGTCCTCACCGTTGGCGAGATCCAGCCTCTCCCTGACGTGCAGCGGACGGTGCCGCCCCCGATGGCTCGCCCAGGCCGGAGAACACGCCCTGCGCGGCGCGGCCTAAAGGCAATGCTGTTGCTTTACGGGTGTGCGGGTTGGGGTCGTTGGATGCGGACGGCTTGGGTGCCGGTGTGGGTGGGTTGGGGCCATGTGTGGTGTTCGGCCCGTTTGAGTCGGTAGTTGGACATTTTGCGTTTGACGACGCGAGGCTGGCTGCGCAGGCGTCTGCGTGGCAGGAGGCGTTCGAGCAGGTCGTGCTGGAGCACGACGAGGGCTCTGACCAGCAGCTCAGGGGGAAAAGCCGCCTGGCGTGACGGTCACGCTGCGCCGGGCGGAGCGCAGGGTTTCGGTGAAGGAGACCCGGTCGGGATCCAGGCCGCGGGTGGCGGCGGTTCTGACCATCAGCTCACGCAGTGCATGGTGGACCAGCAGGTGGGACCAGATCTGCTGCAGGATTCCATCAGGGGTCTTGCTGGTGAGCACGATGCGGGCGCCGCGCTGATGGGTCTTGAGCTCGGCGAAAACAGCCTCCGCCTCCCAGCGTTCCTGGTAGAGCGCGGCCAGCTGGCGGGCGGGGTAACGGCGGGCATCGAGCAGGCTGGTCACCAGCCGGTAGTTCTCGTCTTCGCGGCTGGTGCCGTGCAGCTGGTAAGCCACCACCCGCACCGTGACCGGATCACGGTGCGCGGAATCGGTGTGGGCGTGGATGCGGGAGATCCAGGACCCGTCCCGCAACTGCCGCTCGACGGGCAGGATGCGGTTGGCGGGCACCCGCCACAGCAGATCGGCACCGCTGGCGGTGAAGGCCCGCCACAAGGGCACGCCGAGGAACTCCCGGTCCGCCAGGACCAGTTCGCCGCGCTGGCAGGAGCGGGGCAGGCGGCCCACCAGGGTGACCTCGCCGGTGCGGCAGCCGGCCAGTTCGGCATCCAGGACGAGGTGGGTGCCCACCTCGATCAGACAGGCCATCCGTACCTGGGGGAAGGAGGACCTGTCGTGGCCGCGGCCGTTTCCGGGACGCCCGAAGGCGGCCTCGTTCGCCGGGCTGTCGGCCACGTCCCAGCAGGTGCCGTCCACTGCCAGCAGCCGCAGCCCGCGCCAGAAACACCCCGGCATGGCCTCGGTGCCCATCGGTTTCGCGGTCGTGGCGAACAGCACCCGCAGCGGCTCCGAGCCCAGGCGCTGGCGGGCCCGGAACAGTGACGACTTCGCCGGGATGTGCCACTCACCCAGCAGCCCCTGGCCGCGCAAACCCTCGACCAGATGCCGCATCACCTCCAGATACGGCGCCGGCGAGAACAGGGCAAGAGCGAGCACGAAATACACCACCAGCCGGGCCGGCAGCAGGCGTCTGCGCTGCTCGCCACGACCGCACGCGGCCACGACACGATCCACCAACCCAGGCCGGTATACCCAGGTCAACAGCCCCAGCCCCGATAACTCACCGACGTCCGCAGACACCCGCACCACCCCCGGGAGCACTCCACAGCAGCGTACGCCCACGAGCTATTGCAACGGCATTGGGCCTAAAGGGGCGTTAGTTCAGGACGCCAAGTGCTGCAGCCGACTGGCAGCTTCGTCGAGAACGTCGTCCCTCTTGCAGAACGTGAAGCGGACCTGGCTGCGTCCGGCGTCGGGGTCGTCGTAGAAGACGGAGTTGGGGATGGCGACGACTCCGCACCGTTCGGGGAGCGCACGGCAGAAGGCATAGGCATCCTTCTCGCCGAACGGAGTGATGTCGGTGGTGATGAAGTACGTGCCCTGGGGCTGGTAGACCTCGAACCCGGCCGCCCGCAGGCCGTCGCCGAGCAGGTCGCGCTTGCGGCGGAGGTCGGCACGGAAGCCGTCGAAGTACGAGTCTGGTAGCCGCAGAGCTTCGGCGATCGCGTACTGGAACGGGCCCGCGCTGACGTACGTCAGGTACTGCTTTGCCGTCCGAACGGCGGAGACGAGCGGTCCGTTCGCCGTGACCCAGCCAACCTTCCATCCGGTGAAGGAGAACGTCTTGCCGGCCGAGCCGATAGTGACCGTGCGCTCGCGCATGCCGGGCAGGGCCGCGATAGGGCGGTGGGTGCCCTCGAAGACCAGGTGCTCGTACACCTCGTCGGTGACGACGAGCAGGTCGTGCTCGATGGCGAGTGCGGCGATGGCGCTCTGTTCGTCGGCCGTGAGAACCATCCCGGTCGGGTTGTGCGGGGTATTGAGGAGCAGCAGACGGGTGCGCGGGGTGATCTTGGCGCGCAGCTCGTCCAGATCCGGGCGGAAGGACGGGGCACGCAGGGTGAGCGGTACGCGCTTCGCGCCGGCCATCGCGATGCAGGCCGCGTAGGAGTCGTAGAAGGGCTCGAAGGCGATGACCTCGTCGTCCGGCTCCAGCAGCGCCAGCATGGTGGCGGCGATGGCCTCGGTCGCGCCGGCGGTGACCAGAACCTCGGTGTCGGGGTCGATGGAGAGGTCGTAGAAGCGCTGTTGGTGGTCGGAGATGGCGGCGCGCAGTTCCGGAATGCCCGGGCCGGGCGGGTACTGGTTGCCCTTCCCTTCCCGTAGGGCGCGGACGGCGGCCTCCCGGATCTCCTCGGGCCCGTCGGTGTCCGGGAAGCCCTGGCCCAGGTTGATCGAGCCCGTCGCGGTCGCCAGGGCCGACATCTCCGCGAAGATCGTCGTCCCGAGTCCGTCCAGCCTTCGGTTCAGCAGCGGCCTGGCGTTCATGTCTTCACCGTTCTCGCGCGGGTGCTTGTCGGTTCTCCGGGGACCATCCTGACTCATGGCTGGTCGTGGCCTCGCGCGGCGTAGGGACCATCGAGGGCCGAGGAGGATGTACGCCTTCTTCAGGCTCCGCCTCCTGCTCCAGGAGAACGCCGGCCTTTGCCGAGATGTCGCGCAAGAGCGCGTCCTTCAGGTCGTGCAAGGTTGCGCTCTCGGAGACCAGCTGCCTTGCCATGGCGTGCAGTGGGTCGGTCATGGTGTGGAAGTCGGCGCGGGTGGTCGAGTCGGGCCAGGCAAGGCTCAGGCGTGAGAGGGCGCGTGCGGAGATCTCCCGGGCGTTTCGGCCCTGAGCCATTTGCGAGATGTCGTTGCTTCGGCTTCTCAGCTCGTGGAGCAGCCACCAGCTGTCCTTGTCATCCTCAGGCTGTACCGCCACGACACATCTGGTGGGTGACGCCGGGTGCTGCGTCACGACGATGTGTGCACCGTCGGGGCGGGTACTCAACATGAAGGTGCCGGGGGGCCACGCTTCCGAGGCATACGCCGGGCTGCTCAGGCGGAACCTTTCCACGTGGGGCACCGCGAGGTCGAAGAGGTCGGTCGGGGTGATCGCGTCGACCCTGGGTCCTTCGATCTCACGAGGGATCGAGCGCGCGGAACCGCTGCCCGTCTTCGCCTTGGCCACCTCGCGGAGCAGCCGTGTTTCCCAGACCGGACTCGCGGTGGACCAGTCGTCATGGATCGCGTCGGCCAGCTCCACTGCCTTTCGCGCGGCCTCCTCGTGGAGGTCGATCTTTTCCTCGATGAGGCTGAAGGCCCTGTGGTACTTGGTGATGATGTCCGGAGGCGGAAGCGGGAAGGGCATGCTGCGGAGAGTGTCGAGGCTCACCGTGGGCTCGACGTGTGCCGTCACGTCCTCCTCGATCCGAGCCTTCGCCGTGGGTGTCTGTAGCCAGATGCGGAGCCATCTCACGACGTGCGGGTCCGCGCGGATGATGCCGATCGACCTGGATGCCGTCCAACCCGCGTGCTCAGCCGTGACGAAAGCGGTGTCGCCCGGCCGCCTGACGAGTACTACGACCAGGTCGCCCTCCTTGAGGGTCGCCCGGTGGGGGCGAGAGTCCCCCGGACCGCGCTTGCCGGTCTGCGGCGGGTGAATCTTCCCGCCCCTGACGTAGGTTGAGCTGACAATGCCTGTCTGATCGGGAGCGTTCTCGTCGAGGACTCCGGAAGTGGTGTACATGTCCTCCTCCCGGAACTTGCCGATGGAGGTCCTCTGCCACGCCTCGGTGCCGGAGCCGTAGTAGTGGGCCGTCGCCTCCATCAGATCTCCTCCAAGGCGTCCAGTAGCTGCGGTTCGAGGGCGCGGACCTGGTCGAGCTTCTCGACCAGCTCCAGCTTGAGCTGGTCGATCCGGCTCCGCGTGTCCCGTTCGGGACCTGCGGGCTCCACTGCGTACGAGGTGGGCATGAGGTCGTGTTTGCGGAGGGCGATCTCCTCGGTCGCGCAGCTTCGGGACCAGCCCGGCTCATCGCCGTAGAACGTGGAGGTGGCACTGTTCTCCGCGATGCCGCGCCAGGTTGCCAGAGTGGTCAGGATCGACTCCGCGTGTTTGTCTCCCAGCCTCCGTGCTCTCGACCCCGGGACGGGTTCGAAGGCCCGCCGTGCATTGATGAACAACACCTGCCCGCGACGGTCGACGTTGCCCCAGCCGGGACGCGGGCTCTTGTCCTTGTTCAGCACCCACAAGCACGCGGTGGCCTCGGTATGGCCGAATACGCGGGGCGGCAGCGCGATCACGCACTCGACGATGTCGTCCCGTACCAGTCGCTCCCTGAGCTTTCGTGCGGCCGGTTGAGGGCTCTTGGCCGCGATGTCGGCCATCAGGAAAGCTGCCCGACCCTGCGGAGCGAGCGCGTGCGCGATATGCAGGATCCACGCGGAATTGGCGGAACCCTTGGGCGGGGGTTCATCCGGCCATCGGGGATCGATGGACGGCCGCTCCCACCGACCCTCCCGCGAGTGCCGATCCTTCCGGTTCTCTGGTGCCCAGGCAGGTTGATTGAACGGGAGGTTGGCCAAGACGATGTCGCACGGGTCGGCCTCGGGCTCCGCGAGGCTGTCTCCCGGTGCGAAAACGAGCGCCTCGATGCCCCGTACGGCGAGATTCATGTGGGCGACCTGTGAGGTGTGGGCGTGCTGCTCCTTCCCGACCAGGGACATGGTCGGATTCAACCCGACACGCTCACGAACATAGCGGTGACTCTCGACCAGCAGGCCCGCCGAACCGCAGACGGGATCGAGCACCCTGTGCCCGTCTTGAGGAGCCGCGACGCCGACCATGAGACGGGCGATGTCGCGAGGCGTGAAGTAGTGGCTACCGCGTGCCTGGACAGCCGAGAGGTTTCGCAGGCACTGGTCGAGCAAGTCCCCCACTAGCCGTACGGCATCGATCGCTTGGATGAGTCGGCGCAGGGGCCCGTCGATGTTGGGGGGCAAAGAGGGCACGGTATCCCCTATACCTGTCTCGTTGCCCTCTGCGTCGATTGCTGGCAGCCAATGGGCAAGCAGTTGGCTTACGGCACGTCTGATCGGCACCTCCTCCTTCGTGGTCTGGCCTAGTAGCCACGGCCAGGTGGGGGCGACGGAGAAGCGGGAATCGACGTGCGCGGTGCGGCTCAAGTAGAGGAGCCCGAGGACGAGCCGGGCGGCGTCATGGGAGTTCATCAGGCGGGACAGGTCGGCGGTCAGCTGACCGACCTCCACTGACGCATCCCGCGCGACGCCCGTCGCGTGGCGGGCGTTTGGGCGAGGGGGCATGCCGTTCTTCACGGGCCCACCACGCCAAGAGAAGCCATGACTCCGAGCGCCAGCGTCAGAGCGGCGGCGAAGGCTACTACTCCCGTCTTGAAGGCCACCGTGAGCCTGCCCCCTTCGACGACGGCCACGAGGCTGCCGGCGAGGGCGGCCACCAAAGCGGTGAGGACCGCGATGATCACGTACAACGACCTTTGCTCCACTGGCTTCCTTCCTAAGACCAAGGGGATCTGTAGGAGCGCGACGTGAGCCGTGCGATCCCCTGCTTCAGGTAGGACAGTAGAAGACGCGGCCCACGCGCCACTGGGAGCACGGTGTTTGGGATTTCGCTAGGAACCCGCGGTCCCATGACGGTTCATTAGGCAGCGCACGGGATTTGGGAATCAAGCGAGCGAATCAGCCGCTCAGCGCGGTCGGGTCCTGCGGTCTGACTGAAATAGGTAGGCGAAAATGCCTTGACCCAGCCGACCTTCCAGCCGGTGAAGGAGAACGTCTTGCCGGCCGAGCCGATCGTGACCGTGCGGTCGCGCATCCCGGGGAAGCCGGCCAGCGGCAGGTGCTCGGCGTCGTCGAAGACCAGGTGCTCGTAGACCTCGTCCGTCACCACCAGCAGGTCGCGCTCCACCGCCAGCTCGGCGACCGCGGCCAGCTCCTCGCGGGTCAGGACCGTGCCGGTCGGGTTGTGCGGGGTGTTGATCAGCAGCAGGCGGGTGCGGTCGGTGACGGCCGCGCGCAGCTCGTCCAGGTCCAGCCGGAAGCGGCCCTCGGACGGGCGCAGCGTCACCGGCACGCGCCGCCCGCCGGCCATGGCGATGCTGGCCGCGTACGAGTCGTAGTACGGCTCCAGCGCCACCACCTCGTCGCCCGGCTCCAGCAGGGCGAGCAGGGACGCGGCGATGGCCTCCGTGGCCCCCGCCGTGACCAGCACCTCGGTGTCGGGGTCGTACGCCAGCCCGTACCGGCGCTGCTGGTGCGCGGAGATCGCCGCGCGCAGCTCCGGCACGCCGGGACCCGGCGGGTACTGGTTGCCGCGCCCGTCGCGCAGCGCCCTCACCGCCGCTTCCCGGATCTCCTCGGGGCCGTCCGTGTCGGGGAAGCCCTGGCCGAGGTTGATCGCTCCGGTGGCCGTGGCCAGGGCGGACATCTCGGCGAAGATCGTCGTCCCGAACTCGGCGAGCCGGCGATTGAGGTACGGGCGTGCGGTGGAGGTCATGGCGGCCATCCTGCGCCGAAGCTCTGGACTTCCTCAACTCGGCTTTGGCGCTCCGCGCGGCCGGGCATCCCCCGGTCACCGCGTCGGACGCGGGGAAGGACGAGGCGCCCACGGGGGGCCGCTTCGGGGGAACGGAAGGAGGGGTGACGCCATGATCGTCGGCATCATCCTCGTCGTGGTGGTGGTTCTCGCCGGTACGGCCGCGCTGCGGGCGCGCCGCCGGAACCGGTGGCGGCAGCGGGTCTCGCCGGGCACCGCGCGGCGGTTGCGGGGTGGGTCGGGCTCGTACCGTTCGGGGTCGGCCTCGGGGGCGTCCTCGGGCGCGTACGACGGCTCGACGAGCTGGTGGGTCTGGGGCGGTGACTCCGGGGGTTCCTCCGGCGGGCACCACGGGGGCCACCACGGCGGGCACAGCGGGGGACATCACAGCGGGGACAGCGGCCACTCCGGGCACTCGTCCTGCGGGGGCGGCGGCTCGTCCTGCGGCGGCGGTTCGTCCTCGTGCGGCGGCGGCGGTTCCTCGTGCGGCGGCGGCGGAGGCTGCGGCGGGGGCGGCAGCTGAGCCGGGGCGGGCACGCCCGGCGAGGCACAACCTTCCGTGCGCGGCACGGGTCGTCGTAGGCACGTACCGGTGGAGGGGGCCGCGATGGGAGCCGTGGGACGAGTGGTCCGCCGGGCGGCGGTGGCGGCCTCGGTGGCGCCGCTGATCCTGGGGGTGCCGCAGGCGGCCGCCCGGGGCGACGACCCCTCGCTGACGCACGCACGCGTGGAGCGCGTCGGCGGCGGGACCCTCCGCCCCGGCGACACCCCGCGCGTGCGGGCGTCCTTCACCAACTCCGGCACCAGAGCGCTGGACCGGGTCCCGGTCGAGCTGGTGATCACGGACGGGCTCGCCTTCGCGGCCGAGTACCGCAACTGCACCTACGGCACCGAGGCCCGGTCCGACGCCGCCCTGCTGACGCGTCACCGGGCGATGTGCCTGATCGACGCCCGGGTCGGGCCCGGCGAGTCCTTCGAGCTGGCGCCGTTCGGCCTGCGCGTCGGCAGGTACGCGTCCGGGGAGGAGGTGGCGGTGCAGGAGGCCATGACGCCCGACCGGCCGGGAGAGGGCATGCGGGACGTCCACCGGGGCCGGGGCGCGGAGCTGACCCTGACGAAGCGGAACGGCGCCCCGCCTCCCGCCGACCCCGACGACGTCACCCCCTCGCGCGGCGACCTGAGCCTGCGGGTGGAGAACGCCTGGGACATCGAGGTGAAGGGGGCCGCGCTCTCGGGAAGGCAGGGTGAGACGGTCACGGCCGACCTGGAGATGCTCTTCCACGGCGCCGCCGTGCAGGCCCAGCTCGACGCCGAGAACTCGATCCCCTTCACCCGGGTCGCGGTGCGGTTCCCCGAGGGCGTGAGCGTGGTCGGCGTCCCGAAGCTGTGCGGGCGGGAGAACAGTCACCGGGAGAACCGGCCCTATCTCTGCGAGTACGGGCTGTACACCAACGGTTTCGACCTCCCACTCCTCCGCGACGGGTTCCGCGTCCACTGGCCCTTCCGGCTCCGGATCGACGCCCCGGGCCGGCTCACCGGCGGTGAGGTCCGGGTGGACGGCCCCGCCGAGCGTCTGCGGGCCGACGCCGACCACTCGAACGACCGGGCCGTGGTCGGTGTCCGCGCCGCACCCCGCTCCTCCGTCCGTACGACGGTGCTCAGGGCCGCGGGAGGTGCGCTGGTGCTCGTCCTGATCACCGCGGGCGCCGTCGCCGTGCGCCGCCGCACGGCCGGGCGTTCGGGGCGCGGTACCGGCTGACGGCCCGCGCACCGGCGATATCCGGCCGCCTCAGGACGCTCCCGCGTGGCGGAAACGCCCAGGGGGCGGCGCCCGAGTGCGCGAGCCGGCGGAGCCCGGTGCTCCGCGCCTCGGCGTACGCCGTAGTTGAACAGTTGAACTGTGGAGCCCTCTGAGGGATGGAAACCCTCCGAACTTGGGTAAAAACGCTGTGGCCCGGCCAGTGTTCGTGATTCCCTCTAAAACACCACCCCAAGCCCTCGGACGTCCCATGGACACCGCTTCTCCAGCCGGGCCGACCTGGCCGAATCGCCCGGTGTCACCGAGGTGCGCCGGACCACCCCTCCTCGTGTGTTAGCGGAGCCGATCCATGCTCACGACCCTGAACACGTCCTACACCGACACGCGCGCCGCCGACCTGGCCTGGGCCCTCGGCGGCGAACCGCTCCCGGCCCTGGCCACCCTCGATCTCGAACTGAGCGGGGCGAAGTTGCAGTTGAGGCTGCTCGGCGCCTCCCACCAGGTCCTTCTGGAGGAGGACCGGGGCAGTTGCTCGGAGACGGTCGCGTGCATCCCCGGCTCCTCCACCCCGCTCCCCCTCGGCGTCGCCAAGCGGGTCGGCGACTGGGAGTACGAGTTCGCGGCGCGCGTGGAGATGCTCACGCCGGGCTCGTTCGCGGGCCGGGCACAGGAGTTGCTGGCCCTCGTCTCCGACCATCCGCACGGCCTGGCCGGGGTGTTCCCCGGCAGTCCGCACGCGTTCACCGCGATGCTGGCCCAGCGGCACGACGGCCAGGTGAGCTGGCGCACCTGGCACGCGTACCCGCAGGACGGGCAGTTGGTGGCGACCCGGACGCGCGTCGGGGTCCGGGTGCCGGCGGGGCAGGGGGCGGGGTAAACCAACAGGGCTGGCCTGACAGGGAGTTTCCACACGTGTGGGTGACGAAGCGTCCAGCGGCGGTGACGTAACGTCGCAGCGTGATCGATCCGCACGCTCCCGTGTCTCCGGGTGCCCCGCCCTGGACCGAGCCCGCGTGGCTCCCCGTGGAGCCCGGTACAGGGCGGTTCCTGGTGCTCGCGTGCGTCTTCGTCTGCGCGGCCTGCGGACTGGTGTACGAACTCGAACTCGTCGCCTTCGCCTCGTACTTGATCGGTGACTCGGTCACCCAGGCGTCCGTGGTGCTGTCGGTGATGGTGTTCGCCATGGGCATCGGCTCGCTCGCCGCGAAACGGCTGCGCTGGCACGCCGCGGTGGGCTTCGGCGTGATCGAGACCCTGCTCGCGCTGGTCGGCGGCTGCAGTGCGATGGCGCTGTACGCGGTGTTCGCGTGGACCGGCGGCTGGGGCGGCGTCTGGGCCGACGGGCCGCGCTGTCTGCTGGTCGGATTCTCCCTCGCCATCGGCCTGTTGGTGGGGGCCGAGGTGCCCCTGCTGATGGAGCTGATCCAGCGCATCCGCCGCCAGGACGCGGGCGGCGCGGTGGCCGACCTGTTCGCCGCCGACTACGTGGGCGCGCTGGTCGGCGGACTCGCCTTCCCCTTCCTGCTGCTGCCGTTCCTGGGCCAGTTGACCGGCGCGCTGCTCACCGGGTCGGTGAACGTGGTCGCCGGGAGCGCGCTGGTGCTGGGGCTGTTCCGCCGGGACCTGACCCGGCGTGCCCGCTGGGCGCTGCTCGCCGCCGGGATGGCGGTGCTCGGGGTGCTCGCCTCGGCCGCCGCGCTCGCCGGAGACTTCGAACGGGCGGCCCAGCGCGCGGTGTACGGGCCCGACGTCCGGGTGGCCGCGCAGACGGACGTGCAGGAGGTGGTCCTGGCCGGAGGGACGGGCGGCCGGCCGCTCGACCTCTTCCTGGACGGGCGGCTGCGCGTCGGCGGCCGGGACGAGCGCCGCTACCACGAGGCCCTGGTGCACCCCGCGCTGTCCGGCCCGCACCGGCGCGTGCTGATCCTCGGCGGCGGGGACGGGCTGGCCGCGCGCGAGGTGCTCCGGTACGAGGGCGTGCGGCGGGTGGACGTGGTCGAGCTCGACGCCGGGCTCATCGGCCTGGCCCGCCACGACCCGGGCCTCTCCGCGCTGAACGGGCACGCCTTCGACGACCCGCGCGTGCGCGTCACCACGGCGGACGCGCTGGGCCGGCTGCGGCGGGAGCCCGCCGCGCGGTACGACGTGGTCCTCGCCGACCTCCCCGACCCCGGCATCACGGCGAGCACCAAGCTGTACTCCCAGGAGTTCTACGGTCTCGTCCGCCGCGTCCTGGCGCCCGGCGGACGCCTCGCCGTCCACGCCGGCCCGGTCACCGCCCGCCCCCGCGTCTTCTGGACGGTCGCCGCGACCCTGCGTGCCGCGGGCCTCTCCGCCACCCCGTACCGCGTCCCGGGCCACGACTCGGGCTTCGCCACCGGCCCGGACCGGTCGGCGGGCCGCTGCGCGAGCCCGCCGGACTGGGGGTTCCTGCTGGCGGCGCCGGGCGCGCGGGCGCCGCTTCCCCGGCTGGCCCCCTCCGGCATCCGGCCGCGCACCCTGACGGCACGGGACCTGAGGACCGACGTGGCGGCGGCCGGGATCACCCGCGTCCCCGGCCTGCCCCCCTCCACGCTGGCGCATCCCCGGTACTGAGGAGCCCCACCGCCCGGGCGGTGGCCCGTTCGCCGCCGACGGCAGGTGAATTCCGGGCCGCACTGGGTAGGCTCGGCCACCATGGAGTTCCAGGTCTTCGTTCCGGTTCCGGCCGACCGGCTCAGGGAGGCCCTCGCGGATGCCGTGAGGGTGGCCCGCGCGGTGCCGGGACTTCAGCAGGACGCCGGGGCGGAACCCGTCGCCGGGCGGCTGAAGCTGCGGGTCGGCGGTCACTCGGTCACCTACCGCGGCACCCTCGCCGTGAGCGGCCGCGCCGACGGCACGTACGCGGTGCGCGGTGACGCCACCGAGTCCCGGGGCGCCGGCACGGTCGTGCTGGCCCTCACCCTGAGCCTCGCCGCCGCCGAAGGCGGCACGACCGTCACCGTGGGCGGCACCGCCAAGGCGGACGGCCGCCTCGCCGAACTGCCTCCGGACGCGGTGTCGACGGCGGCCCACCGCCTCCTGAGCCGCACCCTGGAGACCCTGGCGCAGGGCTCCGCGCCCAAGACGCCCGACGCGACCGAAGCACCCGATGCACTCGACGCACCCGACGCACCCGACGCACTCGAAGCTTCCGCAGCCGCCGAGCCCGCCGAGCCCGCCGAGCCCGCCGAGACCCCCGAGCCCGCCGCCGAGCCCGCCGAGGTCCGCGACGAGAAGCCCGGCACCGAAGTCCCTCCGCCCGCCCCGGACCCCGCTCCGGACCCCGAGGCGGACGCCGACCTCCCCGGCACCGTCCCGGACGCGATCCCGGACGGCTTCGAGGTGCGCGCCGAGCCCCCGGCGGAGGCCGCCCACGCGCGCCGGACGATGATCGGCCGCAGCGCGGAGGAGGTCGACCACTCCCCGCCGCGCGGCCGCTACGCCCCCGTCCCCGCCCCGCAGACCGTCACCGGCAACCCGGCCCTGCGCTGGGCCGCCCCGGCGGCGGCGGTCGCCGTGGCCTCGGCGATCGTGGTCGCACGGGCCCTGCGCAAGCGCCACTGACCACTCCCCACCGCCCCGCACCGCCCCCGGCGGGACCAGTAGGGTCGTCCCGTGAGTAACGGAGAGATCACGCTGACCGCGGGTGACGCGGAGGTACGGGTCCTGCCCGGCAACGGGGGACGGATCGGCGGGCTGCTGGTCGGGGGCACGGAGCTGCTGCGGCAGGGGGAGCGGTTCGGGTGCTTCCCGATGGTCCCCTGGTGCGGACGGATCAGGGACGGCCGGTTCCTGGACGGCGGGATCGTACGGCAGATGCCGCTCAACTCCCCGCCGCACGCCATCCACGGCACCGCCCGGGACGGCGCCTGGCGCACCGCGCGCACCTCGGCGGACGAGGCCGTCCTCACGTACGAACTGACCGACCCCTGGCCGCACACCGGCAAGGTCACGCAGATCGTCGGCCTCGGCGAGGACAGTCTGACGCTGACCATGTCCGTGGAGACGTACGAGGACTCCTTCCCGGCGCAGATCGGCTGGCACCCCTGGTTCAACCGGAGCCTCGGCGGCGAGGACGTGCGGATCGACTTCCACCCCGCCTGGCAGGAGGAGCGCGGCGCGGACCACCTGCCCACCGGCAACCGGATCGAGCCGAAGCCCGGCCCGTGGGACGACTGCTTCGGGATGCCCGAGGGCGTCGACGTCACGCTGACCTGGCCCGGCCTGCTCGAACTGAAGGTGACCAGCCGCGAGCAGTGGGCCGTCGTCTACGACGAGCAGGACGCCGCCGTGTGCGTCGAGCCGCAGACCGGCCCGCCCGACGGGCTCAACACCGCGCAGCGCCTGGTCACCCCGCTGGAGCCGCTGGAGGCGTCCACGACCTGGACCTGGCGCCGCCTCTAAGCTGGGCGGTATGACGGACGTACGTGGCGAACTGCTCCAGCAGATCAAGGACAAGGCCGTGGTGCACGGCAAGGTGACCCTCTCCTCGGGTCTGGAGGCCGACTACTACGTCGACCTGCGCCGCATCACCCTGGACGGCGAGGCCGCCCCGCTGGTCGGCCAGGTCCTGCTGGACCTCACCGCCGGCCTGGACTTCGACGCGGTGGGCGGTCTGACCATGGGCGCCGACCCGGTGGCCGCCGCCATGCTGCACGCGGCCGCCGCGCGCGGGCGCAAGCTCGACGCGTTCGTGGTCCGCAAGGCCGCGAAGGCCCACGGCCTGCAGCGCCGGGTGGAGGGGCCGGACATCGCGGGGCGCCGGGTGCTGGTCGTCGAGGACACCTCCACCACCGGCGGCTCGCCGCTGGAGGCGGTCGAGGCGGTCCGCGAGGCCGGGGCCGAGGTCGTCGCGGTCGCCACCATCGTGGACCGGGCGACCGGCGCGGCGGAGAAGATCGAGGCCGGGGCGGGCGTTCCGTACCGGTTCGCCTTCTCGAAGGATGAACTGGGTCTGGACTGAACGACCGCCGGGGGCTGGACTTCTCCCCGGCCGCCAGGCCGTCCGTGGGGGCAGGTCTGGAAAGATGGGGGCGACGCTGACGTCGCCCCCAGGGTCCAGGTCAGGACCGCATATCGCAGAACGCCAACCCGCAACACGAGGAGCGGACAGATGCCCATCGCAACTCCCGAGGTCTACAACGAGATGCTCGACCGGGCGAAGGCAGGCAAGTTCGCCTACCCGGCCATCAACGTCACGTCGAGCCAGACCCTGAACGCGGCGCTGCGCGGCTTCGCCGAGGCGGAGAGCGACGGCATCGTCCAGATCTCGACCGGCGGCGCGGAGTTCCTCGGCGGCCAGTACAGCAAGGACATGGTGACCGGCGCGGTCGCGCTCGCGGAGTACGCGCACATCCTCGCCGAGAAGTACCCGGTGAACATCGCGCTGCACACCGACCACTGCCCCAAGGACAAGCTGGACGGCTACGTGCGTCCGCTGCTCGCGCTGTCCGAGGAGCGCGTGAAGGCCGGCCGCAACCCGCTCTTCCAGTCGCACATGTGGGACGGCTCCGCCGAGACCCTGGCGGACAACCTGGAGATCGCCCAGGAGCTGCTGGAGCAGGCCCGCCGCGCGAACATCGTGCTGGAGGTCGAGATCACCCCGACCGGCGGTGAGGAGGACGGCGTCTCGCACGAGATCAACGACTCCCTCTACACCACGGTCGACGACGCGATCCGCACCGTCGAGGCGCTGGGCCTGGGCGAGAAGGGCCGTTACCTGCTGGCCGCGTCCTTCGGCAACGTGCACGGCGTCTACAAGCCGGGCAACGTGGTGCTCCGCCCGGAGCTGCTGAAGGAGCTGAACGACGGCGTGGCCGCGAAGTTCGGCAAGCAGTCGCCGTTCGACTTCGTCTTCCACGGCGGTTCCGGCTCCTCCGAGGAGGAGATCCGCACCGCGCTGGAGAACGGCGTCGTCAAGATGAACATCGACACCGACACCCAGTACGCCTTCACCCGTCCGGTCGCCGACCACATGTTCCGTCACTACGACGGTGTGCTGAAGGTCGACGGCGAGGTCGGTGACAAGAAGCAGTACGACCCGCGCACCTGGGGCAAGCTGGCCGAGGCGGGCATGGCGGCGCGTGTCGTCGTCGCCGCGAACAACCTGCGCTCGGCGGGCAACAAGATGAAGTGACCCCTCCGCGGTCTCCCTCAGGGGGCTCGGCACCCTGTTTTCCACAGGGCCGGGCCCCCTTTGGCTATCCGGGGTATACCTGGGGGCATGCCCGATGTCCGGCTGGCGTCCCCCAAGGGCCGGTGGATCCTGCTGACCACCGTGCTCGGCTCCAGCATGGCCCTGCTGGACTCGACCGTCGTGAACGTGGCGCTGCCCCGCATCGGCCGCGACCTCGACGCGAGCCTGGCCGCGCTGCAGTGGACGGTCAACGCGTACATGCTCACGCTGGCCGGGCTGATCCTGCTGGGCGGTTCGCTGGGGGACCGCTACGGGCGCCGGAAGGTGTTCGTCATCGGCGTGGTGTGGTTCGCGGCCGCCTCGCTGCTGTGCGGACTGGCACCGGACCCGGGCGTGCTGATCGTGGCGCGGGCCCTGCAAGGGGTGGGCGGGGCGCTGCTGACGCCGGGGTCGCTCGCGCTGATCCAGGCGTCCTTCCATCCCGACGACCGCAGCCGGGCGGTGGGGATGTGGTCGGGCTTCGGCGGGGTGGGGGCCGCGATCGGCCCGTTCCTGGGCGGCTGGCTGGTGGAGGGGCCGGGCTGGCGCTGGGTGTTCCTGCTGAACGTGCCGCTCGCGCTGGTCTGCGTCCCGGTGGCGCTGCGGCACGTACCGGAGTCGGACGCGGGGCCCGCGCGCGGGCGGTTCGACGTGCTCGGGGCGGTGCTGGGCGCGGTGGCGCTGGCGCTGCTGACGTACGCGCTGATCGAGGCGCGCTCGGCGTCCGTCGCGGTGTGGGTGACGGCGGTGGCGGGCGTGGCGGCGGCGGTGGCCTTCGTGTACGTCGAGCACCATCGCCCGGACCCGATGCTGCCGCCGGACATCTTCGCCTCGCGGCAGTTCACGGCGGTCAACCTGGTCACGCTGTGCGTGTACGCGGCGTTCGGCGGCTTCTTCTTCCTCACCGCGCTGCAACTGCAGGTGGTGGCGGGCTACTCCCCGCTGGCGGCCGGTACGGCCCTGCTGCCGCCCACGATCATGATGCTGCTGCTGTCGTCCCGCTCCGGCGCCCTGGCCGACCGCACGGGCCCCCGGCTCCCCCTGACGGTGGGCCCGCTCCTGTGCGCGGCCGCGATGCTGCTGATGCTGCGGGTGGGCCCGGACGCGGACTACGTGACGGACGTGCTGCCCGCCCTGCTGGTGATGGGCGCGGGCATGGTCACCCTGGTGGCACCCCTGACGGCGACGGTCCTGGCCTCGGTGGACACCGCCCGCGCGGGCCTGGCGAGCGGCATCAACAACGCGGCGGCACGGGTGGCGGGCCTGGTGGCGGTGGCCGCGCTGCCGCTGCTGACCGGCATGGGCCCGGACGCCTACCTCTCCGGGCCCGCCTTCGACTCGTCCTTCGACAGGGCGATGCCGATCTGCGCGGCCGTGCTGGTGGCCGGCTCGGTCGTGGCCTTCACCCTGATCCGCCGGCGCCCCACCCCGGAATGCGCCCACCCGGAGTGCCGGACGCACTGCAGTCTGACGGTTCCGCCGCTGGAGCAGGGGGCGGTCGGCCGGGAGACGGCTCCCGGCCGACCGGACGCGAGCTAGGCCGTGTCCGCAAAGTGGCGCCTGGCTCGCGACGCCTGGCACGCACGCTCGCGGCGTTGTCGGGATCGCCCTCGTACATCCAGTACGAGG
>NZ_JBEYXQ010000019.1:0-123197 GCF_040645115.1 Streptomyces sp. NPDC046860
CTGGCTGCGCTACGGCAACAGCCCCCGCGTCGTCCATGTCACCGAGTCCGGCACCGACGGCCTGGCCGGAACCTTCCACCTACGGCTGGCTGGCTTCGCAGGTGAGAACGGAGAGCGCATGTCGACGGGGCCTGGCAGCCGTTCCTGATCGAGGCGCCCGGGAATGTGGATGAGAACTGGCAGCGCCTCATGGGCTTGGCTCGGGCGTGTCGGCACGCACGGACATCATGCGGCTGTGGACCTGAGACCGGAGTTGCTCATTCAGCAGCCTTTCTGTCACCGGTCCCGCAACCAGCCGCTGAAGGGGTGGTGCGCGGCCGTAGGCGCTCGCCCTGCGGTCCGAAGATGATCAAATACTCGACGGGGCCGCCGGGGCTGGCGTTCGCCACCCCGTGCGGGATGCGGGTGTCGAACTCGGCGACGTCCCCGGGGGTCAGGATGAGGTCTTGGTTGCCCAGTGCGAGCCACAGCCGCCCGTACAGGACGCACAGCCACTCGTGGCCGTCGTGGGAGACCTGACGGGGCCGCGCCGGCGGGTCCTTGAGGGCGGGCAGGACGTGCTTGTGGGCGTGCAGGCCGCCGACGTAGCGGGTCAACGGCAGCACCACCTTGTCGTCGCCGAAGCTCAGCGGCGCCGTAGCGCGCGGCTCGGCCGCGGGGGCGGGTGCGGTGCCGGCCAGCTCGTCCAGGGAGACGCCGTACTCCTTCGAAAGATGCAGCACCGCCTCCAGGGTGGGCTTGCGCCGGCCGGTCTCGATCCGCGACAGCGTGCTGGTCGAGATGCCGGTCGCACAGCTGACACCGACGAGCGTCAAGCCACGCCGCTCGCGCGCGGCCCGCAATCGGGACCCCATCGCAGCCAGCGTGCCGTCCACGTCGTCGACTGCCACCTCGCCCGCTCCTCCTTGCCTTGCCGCTCCACCGCTCTGTCCTGCGAGTTTGCCAGAATGGCAAGGCTGATCGCGTCGGGTGGGTGCCGCGCCGCATGATCGATGAGTAGCCGCCTGCGCCCGCGATCCGAGGAGAAGCCCATGCAGCCCGAGCCGACCGCCGAGCTCCGCCACCGCACCGTCGAGGCCCCGGCCGGGCGCCTGCACCTGGTCGAGCAGGGCACCGGCCCGCTGGTCCTGCTCGTGCACGGCTTTCCCGAGTCCTGGTACTCCTGGCGCCGCCAGCTCCCGGCCCTCGCCGCGGCCGGCCACCGGACAGTGGCGATCGACGTGCGCGGCTACGGCCGCTCCTCCAAGCCGGAGGCTACCGACGCCTACCGGATGCTCGACCTGGTGGCGGACAACGTCGCCGTCGTGCGCGCCCTCGGTGAGGAGAAAGCGGTGGTCGTCGGCCACGACTGGGGCTCCAACATCGCCGCCGCCTCCGCCCTGCTCCACCCTGAGGTCTTCCGCGCCGTCGGCCTGCTCAGCGTCCCCTACGCGCCGCCCGGAGGCCCCCGCCCCACCGACATCTTCGGTCAGATCGGCGGCCCCGAGCAGGAGTTCTACGTCTCCTACTTCCAGGAGCCCGGCCGCGCCGAGGCAGAGATCGAGCCCGACGTCCGGGGCTGGCTCGCGGGCTTCTACGCGACCCTGTCCGCCGACACCATGCCCGCCCAGGGAGAGCCCGACCCGCACTTCGTCGCCCGCGGCGGCCGACTGCGCGACCGCTTCCCCACGGGGGTCCTCCCGGCCTGGATGACCGAGGACGACCTCGATGTCTACGCCGGGGAGTTCGAGCGCACAGGGATCACCGGCGCGCTCAACCGCTACCGCAACATGGACCGAGACTGGGAAGACCTCGCCCCGCACCGCGGAGCCCCGATCAAGCAGCCATCCCTCTTCATCGGCGGCGCCCTGGACGCCTCCACCACCTGGATGTCCGACGCCATCGACACCTACCCCACCACCCTCCCCGGCCTGTCGGCCTCCCACCTCCTGGACGGCTGCGGCCACTGGATCCAGCAGGAGCGCCCCGACGAGGTCAACCGCCTGCTGACCGACTGGCTCGCCACCCTCCAGGGCTGAACCAGTCGGGCTACCTGGGCAGCTTGACGGTTCGTTCGGAGTGGACGGCGGTGACGTAGCGCATGGCGGTCTGCTCGGTGATGCCGAACAGCCGCATCAGCCTGAGCAGGTCGGCGCTTTCGACCGCTTCCCGAGGATGCGATCTTGTCTCAGGCCGCTCAACGTGAGCCCGCGGGGAGGGGCTCCGCTCAGGGTGGCGATGCTGATGGCCGGGTGATCGGGTCGACCGCAGTCTCCAGACAGACCAGGAGGTGGAGCAGCGATTCCACACGAGGGATCAAGGCGCACCGCAACCC
Organism: Streptomyces sp. NPDC046860; assembly: GCF_040645115.1. Lineage (NCBI taxonomy): Bacteria > Bacillati > Actinomycetota > Actinomycetes > Kitasatosporales > Streptomycetaceae > Streptomyces > Streptomyces sp. NPDC046860. Next base: position 2,315 of record NZ_JBEYXQ010000019.1, read on the forward strand.
TCATCGACCTGGTGAGACGCGAGTGTCAGGCTGTCAGCACTTCCCCGGAACGCGCGCGTACTCCACTACGCGGGTGACAACAAACCTGCCTAGGTGACAACTACCGTGCTTCGGCTCACCCACGCGCGGCACACGAGCCCTTTGGTGCTGGTCAGAACCGGGCGGCGATGTAGCCGATGCCGGTGAGTTCCCGCTAGGCGCAGGGCGCAGGCGCCGCGTTCCTGGAAGTACAGGTTCAGCGCGGCCTGCGCCAGGACCTCAAGCGCCAGATGTTCGGCCGCGCCGGCTTCGCACTCTGCGTAAGAGAGTACTTGTGGCCAGCTGACCACAGGCACACATAGGGTGAGGGCGACGAGAGAAGACGCACCATGGATCCCCGCATACCCCGCCTGCGTCGCAAGCTGGCCGCGATCCCGTTCCAACCACTCCGCAGCCACTCCTTCGGTGAAGAGCAACACGAATTTCGCCTCGGTCCGAAGCTGGCGGAAGCACGCATCGCAGCATTCGAGACCGAGCACGACATCGTCCTGCCCGACGCCTACCGGCAGTTCCTCACACACATCGGCAGCTCAGGCGCGGCGCCGTTCTACGGCCTCATCCCGCTGGAGCGGTGTTCCCTGCTCTGTATGAATCCGCCTGGGGAGCCAGGTGCACCTCGCGGCTTCAGTGGCACGGGAGCTGAGGCTCACGGACGCGACCTCTTCCTCCACGTCATCGAAATGGGCTGCGCCGACGTATGCGTCATCGCGGTGACGGTCCCCTCACCGGTCGCGTCCTCATCGGTAACGGGGACGGCTACTGGGGTCCCAACGTCTCCTCCGCCGACGACTTCCTCGACTGGTACGAACGCTGGCTCAACCATATGAGCGCCGGACGCGACAATCGGGCCCTGGAACTCACCTCACCCCAGCTTCGCGCCCACCCCAACCAGCATCGCATGGCCCCGAGGATCTGACTCTCCGTAACAGCTGCACGGAATGTGAACCAGAACCAAGTGGGCGATGTTGGGAAGGGGATGCGTGGTGGCGGGGGCGGCATGCGTGTGGGTTTGGGCGGCATCTGTGGTGACGCCATGGTCGCTGTGGGGCTGGAGTCACGTTTGCGTCCGACTGATTGAGGCGTCGAGGGCGTGGTGGTTACGGCAGGCAGGGTGGCCGATGTGAGTCAGCTGGGATTCTCCCGCTTCCACGCGTCGATGATTTCGCTCGGGATGCGTCCGCGTTCGGGCAGGTCGTATCCGTTCGCGTTGGCCCAGGCGCGGATGGCGCGTGTGCTGACGGATGTCCGGGCGGCTGCGGCGGGTGTGCTGCTTTCGAGCGTCGACGGGATGAAGGCGGGAGTATGGTCGAGGAGGTCTGCGGGGAACATGGGGACGCTCGTGGTCCCGCTGAGGACGCTGACGAGGAACTCGGTCACGGAGCCGTTGTAGGCGAACCAGCTTGCGCGCAGGGCCTCGTTGACGGCGACGATCCACCGGTCCGGGCTGTCGGCGGGCTGGGTGACCCAGAAGAGGTAGTCCCCGTTGCCCGTGACCCCCATGGCGAACAGGTTCTCGGGAGACTGCGGAAGTTGCCAGGGATCTCGGGCAGCCTGCCGGACCTCCTCGATCTGCTGACGCAGACGCGCTGGCATGGGGCCGGTCAGATCGGCCCATTCGCTAGGGACATACGGCTGGCAGAGGGTGATGAAGCCGCCGAACTGGCCCGGCCCGTAGGTGGTGATGAGGTCCTTGTAGTCCTGCGGCAGGGGCATTCCCAGCGTGTCTTCGATCTGTGACCAGTCAGGGGCAGGGGGAACGACGGCAGGAGGCATGCACAACGCGGTCAGCGCGGCAAGAGAAGTCATCGGTCTCCTCCGTGATCAAGGGCGGCGCGCGGAGGCGGCAGCAGTAACCTCGCCACACTCGACGCCTCGATCACGAACATCGCCGAGACCGTCCCTGTCGCTTTACCAACCCGGACGACTCCCGAACGGCGGTGTCCGTTGCTGTTCAAGTATGGCCAGCTGAACGCCATGGAACGCGGGACGGTTGGTTCCCGGGTGTGTTGACGTAGGGCGGCAGCGGGGTGCGCGCGGTCGTCGCGGCGGAGGAAGGTGATCGCGGGGTTACGCGGACCGGCCATCCCGCAGGACGTCTGGCCGGTGCGGATCTGGGAGCGGTCTTCGTTGAAGGTGACGTCGCGGATCCGGCGCAGCCGGTTCTCGATCTCCCAGTGCGGTGCACTCGGTACCCTCTTCACCTATGCGGGCGCTTGCGGTTCTGTGTGGAGGACTTCACGGGCCTGTTCGGCGGCGCGGATGATGCTCTCGCTGATGAAGTCGAGGAAGCGGGCGATGTTCTCCAGGCGGGCGGCGGCGGGGGTGTTGGGGCCGAGGACGGCGACACCCTGGCGGGCCGTCTCGACGAGCCGGTCGTTGGCGCGGGCGCTGGCGATCGTCGCCTGGTAGAAGAGTTCGTCGTCGACGACGTAGCGGTCGCGGCGTCCTTCGTCGCGCTCTCGGCGGACGAGGCTCTGGCTCTCCAGGAAGGCGATGGCCTTGGAGATGGACGCCGGGCTGACCTGGAGGCGCTGCGCGAGCCGGGACGCGGTGAGGCTGCCCGTGTCGGTGGTGAACAGGCATGTGAGCACGCGCGCCGACATCCTGGTGAGACCCGAGGCCATGAGGACGGCGGCGAACGTCTCCTCGTACTGCGCCATGGCCTCGGTGTCTTGTCCCTGCTCGCGCGGGGCTGCCTGCGGACCGGGCGAGGCGGGAGACCCGCGGCGGCGGGCACGGCGTTCGGTGGCGCGGTGGGCCAGGTCGGCACGGTAGGCGTTCGGGCCTCCGTTGCGCATCACCTCACGGGTGACCGTCGAGGTCGGACGGTCGAGCCGGCGGGCGATCTCCGCGTACGAGAGGTTATCGGCCAGCCCCAGCACGATCTGCTGGCGCTCCTGGTGCGTAAGTCTGCCTCCCGGCACAACCGTCTCCTCGGTGATCTTTCGCGCGGGTCGGTCCTTGAGTGCCACAGTAGCGTTCACCTTCAACTCATTGCAATGAGGGTCAGGATTCCGTTGCATTAGGATCAGGGCCATTGCAACAAAATATTGGCCATGAGCTGCACGTAGTGAATCTCTTCACGGCAAGTTTGTTGCCTGACTATAAAACGCAACGTAGCGTTTTCGATGTCAGAAACCACGAACGCTCGGGGGAGAACGATGCGGACATTCAGCACCCCGACCCCGGTCTCCGCCGTCCTGGTGATCCCCGCCGGGCGGGTCCGGTTCATCGCGGCCGGCCGTGCCGACACCACCGTCGAGGTCCTGCCCACCGACCCCGCCAAGAGCCGGGACGTCAAGGCCGCGGAGCAGACCTCCGTCACCTGTGACGACGGTGTCCTGCGGATCACGGCCCCGACGCCGGACAACAGGTTCTCCGGTGCCTCCGGATCCCTGGAGGTGACCGTGCAGCTTCCGGTCGGCTCCCGCGTCGAGGGCAAGGCCGACGCTGCCGAACTCCGCGTCGTCGGACGCCTGGGAGACGTCACCTTCGAGGGCGCCTACCGCCACATCAAGATCGACGAGGCCGCCGAAGTGCGCCTCACCGCGATCGACGGTGACATCGAGGTCGGCCGTCTGGGCGGCGCCGCGGAGATCACCACCACGCGGGGTGCCATCCGTGTCTCCGAGGCCCAGCGCGGCACCGTCGTGCTCCGCACCGAGGCCGGTGACATCTCGGTCGGCGCCGCGGCCGGAGTCTCGGCAGCGCTGGACGCCGCCACCGGCTACGGCCGCGTCAGCAACGCCCTCAAGAACGACGGCACCACCACCCTCCGGATCAGCGCCACCACCTCCAGGGGCGACATCAGCGCCCGCAGCCTCTGACAAATCAGAGCCCGGCCCCACCAGCGACCAGGGGGAAACAGACGATGAAGAACAGCACTTCCGCGAACGGTTCGACATGGACCGGCATGGTGCCGGTCGAGGACACGGCCCTGGCCGTCACCGACACCGGCGGTCCTGGCATCCCGGTGGTCTACCTCAACGGCCAGTTCGCCACCCAGGGGTACTGGAAGCGGGTCATCGCCGAACTGGGCACGCAGTACCGGCACATCACCTACGACGAGCGGGCCCGCGGAAGATCGAAGCGCTCGGCGGACTACTCCTTCGCGGCGGCCGTCCGGGACGTCGACGCCGTTCTCGCGGCCAGAGGGGTGGACCGGGCGCTGGTGGTGGCCTGGTCGTACGGAGCCGTCGTCGGGGCGCACTGGACCGACCGGAACCCGGAACGCGCCCTCGGCGCGGTCCTCGTCGACGGCGCCTTCCCCTACGACTGGCTGGACGAGGCGATGGAACAGAGAATCCGCAGGCTCTTCCGCAGACTGAGCTGGTTCCTGCCCCTCCTTCGCCCGACCGGCCTGGCCCCACGGATGACCGCCGAACAGCAGGCGGAGAGCAACATCGAGCTCGGCAGGCTCTCCCGCGAAAGCGAGCTGGGCCCGGTGCTGGACGGCATCACCGTCCCGGTGCGGTACGTGGTCGCCTCCGGTACGTCGTTCGGGAGCCGCGGTGACGAGCAGGAACGCATCCGCGCCGGCCTCGACGCGGTGACCGCGCGCAACCCGAACATCCGGATCGCCGCAAAGGTCAGCAGCAACCACGGCGCGCTGCTCAAGAAGGACTTCACGGCCATCGCGGCAGCCGTACGCGAGGTCGCCACCCGCTGACGGACCGTCCACACGGCGGGCAACTTCCGACGAGAAGGAGACGTGCACGGGGCGCGCACCGCCGCTTCGACGGTCCCCTTGCCTCGGCAGCGCACTGCGACGACGAGCGGCGGAGAGACATTGCCATTCGATACGACAAGACCGCGGGTCCTGCCAGGCGACTACTGTCACCCTCGGCGTCACTCTTGACAGGGCGTGATGTCCACGCCAGCACTGCCCGCTCATTCACGGGCCGTGAAGTTCGGTCTCCCAGTCCTGGAACGGCGGCTCTACCTCGTACGCCGGGTCGCAGAGGCGGCGAATCCACTGTGCGGCACGGTACTGCGCGTCCCCGTCGTTCAGCACCTGGCCGTCTGCGTCGACCTCCAGCACGTTGCCATAGATCGCGAAGACCTGCTCCAACGACGAACCGAACTGGAAGAGAGCCGGCCGGTAGTCAAAACCGTCGAGCAAGTCGACGTCGATGGTGCCGTTCGCCAAGTAGAAGGCGAAGAACCGAAGCGAAGCACGCACGTCGACAGGAAGATGTCCCACCTACACATCATCCAGGGGTCCAGACCACCCGGGCAAGATGTTTTGACGACACCCTAGTGCTCTGACCGGCAACGTTGGGCCGTACTCGTCGACGATCACGGTTGGCTCCAACAGAAAGACGTCCCGGCGGACAGGGCCGTAAGCGATATTGAACGTGTCGAGCCAGTACGATCACCCGTGGCTTCGCAGGATGCTGGGTGAAGCGGATCCACGCGTGCGAGCACGCGGAGCCGATCGCCCTCGTCCCTCAGGCTGACGCCGAGCTCGCGAAGAGTCTGTGACCGGGGGCGAGTCGAGGCTTCACCGGGAGGAGGGCTTGGTCGTGGTGACTGCCGCGATCGTTCAGGACGGGCGCCTGCTGGTGATGAAGCCGTTGGCCGCGCTGGAGAAGGTGCCCATGCCTGCCGCTTCTGAAGCGCCGTGGCTGCTGGCCGCGTAGGGCCTCGTCTGCCTAAAAATAGGGTGCGGTCGGCCGAGCCGCGTTGATAAGTAGGCCATGTGACAGACCGTCTCGAGTTTTCCGCCCTGCTGCAGCTGATCGACGAGCAGTCGGCCGCCTTCCGTAGTGCGGTTGCCGCCGCGCCCAGCCTTGACGTGCCGGTTTCGTCCTGCCCCGAGTGGACGTTGTTCGATCTGGTGCAGCATCTGGGCACGGGCCAGCGATGGTGGGCCGCGATCGTCGCCGCGGGGCCGGCGGTGGCTCCGCCGACCAAGGACGCCGCGCAGGCGCCACGCGAGCTCGAGGCGCTGCTGGCCTGGTACGCCGACTCTAACGAGCTGCTCCTGAGCGCACTGCGCGAAGCCGGCCCGGAGCGCGCGTGCTGGACGTGGTGGAGCGCCGGCGTGTCGCCTGCGACTGCCTGGGGCGTTGCCCGGCGCCGGGTGCACGAGGTGCTGGTGCACACCTACGACGCCCAGCTCGCCGCAGGCGCCGTGCAGCCGATGCCGACGGACGTCGCGATCGACGGCGTGGCCGAGTTCCTCGACACGTGCAACTCCACCCCGGCGGCCTGGCCGCACGAGCCCGCCACCATTCACTACCATGCCGCCGAAGGCCGCTCCTGGCTCCTCGTGCTGGACGACACCGGCGCCTGGCCCGCCCCCCTCACGGGCAATGCCGCTCCCGCCTCCGCTTCGGTCACAGGCACGGCCGAGCAGCTGCTCCTCTTCGTCTGGGGCCGCCTCACGATGGACGACCTGAAGATCGAGGGCGACCAGCAGGTGTTCGAGCATCTGATCGCCTGGGAGCCCGAGGAGTAGCCAGCCACTGCCGCTAACTGACGCGCGCGGCGGCGCTCACGTTCGTTCTCAGCGCGCTTGCGTCCGGTTACGCAGGCTCCGGGCCAGCAGCGTGGGCGGCGGTGCTGTCGGGGTTGGCGGGGAAAAAGAAGAACGCGACGGCGGTTCAGCAGCTGACCGAACTCGCCGCCGCGAAGGGCGCCACCACCTCCCAGCTCGCGCTGGCCTGGCTGCTCGCGCAGAACGGGCACATCGCGCCCATCCCCGGCAGCCGGAACCCGAAGCGTGTCCGGGAGAACATCGCGGCCGCCGGCCTCCGCCTCACCGACGCCGACCTGTCACGCATCCGCGAGATCCTCCCCCACGGCGGCCACGGACCCCGTATCGGCGACGGCCACGCACCCGCCTGGATCTGAGCACCCCTTCGCGCTTCGCACCCGACCTCACGACCGCACGACCGCACGACCGCACCCGAACCAGGAGTTGCCATGGCCGAGAACCTCACCCTCGAACAGCGCGTACAGCGGCTGGAGGACATCGAGGAGATCAAGAAACTGACCGCCACCTACTCCGACTACGTCAACAAGGGCTGGATCGGCAAAGAGGTCGCGTTCGACAAGCTGCCGAGCGTCTTCACCTCGGACGCCGTCTGGGAGAGCGCCGCGATGGGTGTGAAGGCCGAGGGCATCGACGCCATCGTGGCCATGCTGGGCGAGGCGACCGCGGGCGGCAGCTTCGCCATGCACAGCTTCACCAACCCGATCATCGACGTCGACGGCGACAGCGCCACCGGCAACTGGCTCCTGTGGGTCGCCGTCGCAGGCGGCGGCAAGCCCAACGAGGTGCACCAGAGCGAGGATCTGCGCTACGTCCGCACGCCGGACGGCTGGCGCATCCAGGACCTCAACCTCCACTTCGGCCAGCTACTCCTGACCCCCTGACCGCCACACACGGCGACCACGCCCGCACCCATGAGAACGGGCGGCCCTGTGCAGTCCGGCCTCCTTGGGGTCTCCGCGCTCTGTTCATGTCTTCAGTCACGGCCCTTCCATCAGCCGTTGGATCGGCCTCCAGCGTGGGGCGTCGTCATCCGGAACGTCCGGTGACGCGAAGTGGAAGGGCACCTGGAGGTGGCCGGCCAGCGCCCGGCCGGCCTCGGCGGCAGTAACGGCAGGAGGAGGGCTGTCAGATCGGTGGTAGACGGTCGCCAGGTGCCCCTCCCCCTCCGGGGCGTCAAGGACTGCCACCAGGAGCACGAACCAGTCGTGGACCGTATCGCCGTCCCAGAGCGCCTCCACCGCTGCCACGCGGCCGGGAAGAGCTGCGGCCCGGGCTGCGAGCGAGGGGAGGTCCAGCGGATCGGGCGGCGTGCGCTGTACGCGGTCGCCGAGAGCTTCGTATCGGGCGTGGACCACCCGCTCGGCTTCGTGCAGGCCGACCTCCAGGGGTCGCAGCGCTTCCCAGACGGACCTGACCGCCGCCAGCCGACGGTCGCGCAGCACGTCGGCATCGACCTCACGGCGAGTCCGTTCCTCCAAGTAGAGCCACCAGCCGCTCATCGGGCCACCAACCGGGATTTCAGGATGCGCGTCACGGGTTCGAACGTACGCCAGGACTCGGCAGCGCCCGTTTCAGCTGGTGCGATGTCCGATCCACCGTGACGGCGGCAGCGTGGTGAGTGCCTGCACCGCGGCGATCATCGCGGCGCGGTGGATCTGCAGGCGTTCCGGATCCCATGGCGGTTGGTCTGCCAGTGATCGCAGGGCGGGCGAGGCGTTGGCCCATGCGGTCGTCAGTCCGAGCAGGAGGGCAAGGATGTCGGCGGGGGTGACCGTCTTGGTGACGATTCCCTGCTGCTGGGCGCTGGAGATGGCGCCGATCTTGGGGTGGTAGGCGTCTACCTGGGCCGGAGAAGCGTCGGGGCGTTCCAGTTGGGCCCAGCCGGTCAGGCGCAGTACCTGGGGATGTTCCAGGAGGTAGTCGAAGAGGTTGCCCGCGTAGCCGGGGAGGTCGTCGGCGGTGAACGGGACAGCCTCGGCCAGGTCCGCCAGGCTGTTGGCGACCACGAGGTCGAAGAGGTCGTTCTTGTTGCCGAAGTGGACGTAGATCAGGCGCTTGTTCGCCTTGGCGGCCTCGGCGATGCGGTCCACGCGGCCACCCGCCAGCCCGAACTGGGCGAACTCGTTGTACGCGGCTTCGAGCAGGCGCTTTTTGGTGGCAGTGGCGTCCGGCGGCATGAGTAGAGAGTAGTCCGTTTGGTAACTACACGGATAGTGAGGTTCACCATGCGGGCACCGGACCAGCGGGGGCGGCTGCGCGCGGGCCGGCGGCAGGGGTGAGGGCGGCGCGCCATGAGCCGCCCGGGTGAGGGTACGGCGTCCGGCCTCGCCCGACGCCGGACCGGGCCGCGGTCCCGGGTTAGTGTCTCTTCGCGGCATCGAGGTAACTATCTGGTTATTGATAGTCCGGCCGCCCGGCGTTACGGTGTATCTATCCAGGTGGTTACCTGCGGTGGTCGGGGTCTCGAGTCCTCCGATCCGAGCGCGGATCCTGCGATAGGCCGCTTCCGCGCCGTTTCCCCCCGCAAGCTAGGAGCGAGATCATGAAGGCTGTTGTGATGACCGGTGCGAACCAGCCGTGGGAGGTCCAGGAGGTCCCCACCCCGGTGCCCGAGCCCGGTCAGGTACTGGTGAAGGTTCGTGCTTCGGGCATGTGTTTCACCGACGTGTGGGCCACGCAGGGCTACGGCGGGGACATCTACCCGCAGACCCCGGGCCACGAGGTCGTCGGTGAGGTCGTCGAAGTGGGTGCGGGCGTGCACACCCGTCAGGTCGGTGACCGGGTCGGTACGACGTGGGTGCAGTCGGCGTGCGGCCGCTGCGACTACTGCCGCCAGAACCTGCCGCTGACCGGCCAGACCGCGATGAACTGCGTCGCGCCGCGGACCACCGGCTTCGCCGCCCAGGGCGGGCACGCCGAGTACATCGCGATCTCGGCCGAGGGAACGGTGCTGCTGCCCGACGGTCTGGCCTACGAGGACGCGGCGCCGATGATGTGCGCGGGTTACACCACGTGGAGCGCTCTGCGGGATGCCGAGCCGCAGCCGCACGAGAGGATCGCCATCGTGGGCATCGGCGGGCTGGGGCACGTGGCCCTGCAGCTTGCCAAGGCGTCGGGCTTCGAGACCATCGCGGTCACGCACTCCCCCGACAAGCACGACCTGGCCGTCGAGCTGGGCGCCGACCACGTCGTCGCCAACGGCCAGGAGCTGCACGAACTGGGCGGGGCTGACGTCCTGATCGTCACCACCAACGCCTTCGAGGCGGCGGAGGAGGCGATGACCGGCCTGCGGCCCGGCGGCCGTGTCGTCCTGAGCGGTCTGGATTTCTCCCGGCCGTTCTCCATCTCCTCCGAGGGCATCCCGTTCCACATGATGCGCCAGAAGGTCATCGGCTCCACGCACGGCGGCCAGCACTACCTGTCCGAGGTCGTCGACCTCGCCGGCCAGGGCAAGGTCAAGCCGATCACCGAGACCTTCTCCCTCGACCAGGCCACCGAGGCGTACGACCGGCTCTCCTCGGGCAAGATGCGATTCCGCGGCGTGTTTCTCCCGCACGGCGCCTGACCCGGCGCCTGCCTGCCCGGCCCGCCGACGCGCGGGCCGGGGTGCCGGGTGGGGCGGCTGATGCCGTCCGGCACCTCGGCGCGCCCTCACACTCCTTCTTCGGAGCCGTCGGCGCCGAGTACGCCCGCCGCGCCGAGGGCATGGCCCAGGCGGTCACCGCCGAACTCGGCTCACCGCTTGAGCTCTCCCGCAGCCTGCACGTTCCCGCCGCCCAGCCTCCGCCACCGCTCGCGGCCGCCGCTCTTTTGTACGCGCCCGATCGCAGGCTGAGACGTCCACCGTCTCCTCAGGGGGAACATGATGCGCATGAGCGAATCCCGAAGCACCGGCAGTACCGGCGGTACCGGTAGAGGCAGGCTCGCGCACCGGCTCATTCCGATGACCGGACGCGATCCCGGAGAGGCACACCGGGTCGCGACACCGCTGGAGCTGCTGTTCGACCTGACGTTCGTCGTCGCGGTCGGCACCGCGGCCTCCCACTACGCGGAGCTGCTCGCGGGCGGGCATGCGGCGCAGGCCGTCGTCGCGTTCCTCCTCGCCATGTTCGCGATCAGCGTCGCCTGGATCAGCTTCAGCTGGTTCGCCTCCGCGTTCGGCACGGACGACTGGCTCTACCGGGCACTGACGATGGTGCAGATGATCGGGGTCGTCGTCTTCGCGCTCGGCATCCCCGCGATGTTCCGCTCCGTCGAGGAAGGCAGCCACCTGGAACTGCGGGTGATGGTGAGCGGCTACATCGTGATGCGCGTCGCCATGGTGCTCCAGTGGTGGCGCGTGTCCCGGCAGTCCCCCGCGTTCGCCAAGGTGGCCCGGGCGAACATCCTGTGGACCCTGGTCGCCCAGATCGGCTGGACCGTGATCGGCTTCGCCGATCTGCCGCTCGTGGCGGTGATCGTGTGCGTCGTCGTGATCGGAACGCTGGAGCTGCTGCTCCCGGTGCTCGCCCAGGGCGGCCCCGGCAGCACGCCCTGGCACCCGCACCATGTCGCCGAGCGCTACGGCCTGTTCGCGATCATCGTGCTCGGCGAGAGCGTCGTCGGCACCGCAGCCTCCTCCGGCGACCTCCTCGGCGGCCCGGACGGCACGCAGTGGACCGGAAACGCCATCGCCGTCATCGTCGCCGGTGTCGGACTGACCTTCGGGATGTGGTGGACCTACTTCTCCACCCCCTTCGGCGACATCCTCGTCCACCGCCGCAAGCGCGGATACCTCTTCGGCTACGGGCACATCCCCCTGTTCACCGCCATCGCGGGCGTCGGCGCAGGACTCCACGTGGCCGGCCTCTACATGGAGCACCACGCACACCTCGGCCCCACCGCCGTCGTGCTGTCCCTGGCCCTCCCGACCGGCCTCTACCTGCTCATGGTCTACCTGCTGCACACCCTGCTGCTGTCGGCGATCGACCCCTTCCACCTCCTGCTCATCGCTCTCACCCTCGTCGTGCTCGCCGTGGCGGCACTGCTGTCGGCCGCGGGGGTCTCCGTAGCGGTGTGTCTGCTCGTGGTCATGCTCGCCCCCTACGTCACCGTGATCGGGTACGAGACGATCGGCTACCGCCACCAGCGCCGGATGCTGGACGACCTGCGCTCCGGGCACGAGGGCACAAGCTGAACCCACGCGGTTCCATCAGGGCACTCACCTCGGACCCTCGGCCGTGGCACCGCCGGACACGGTCCTGTACTTCACGCGCTCTCCGGGAAGGGGTTCCCGTTACGCCGCGGCACCGAGGGGCTGCTCCGCCCAGATGGTCTTGCCCACGTTCTCGTACCGGGCGCCCCATCGCTCGGCCAGCTGCGAGACCAGGAGGAGACCGCGGCCGCCCTCATCGGTGGTGCGGGCGTGGCGCAGGTGGGGGGCCGAGCTGCTTCCGTCGGAGACTTCGCAGGTGAGCCGGCGGTCGTTGATGAGGCGCAGGTGTACCGGCGGCTGGGCGTAACGGATGGCGTTGGTGACCAGTTCGCTGACGATGAGTTCCGTGGCGAACAGCTCCTCTGTCAGACCCCAGGCGTCGAGCTGCCGGGTGGCGAGGGAGCGGGCGGTGGCGACGGCCGCCGGGTCCGAGGGCAGCTCCCACTCGCCGACCGACGCGGGGTCCAGGGTCCGGGTTCGGGCGATCAGGACTGCCGCGTCCTGCGGTGGATCGGCCGGTACCAGTTGCTCGGTGAGCGTCATGCTCGCGCTCTGGACGGATTCGGTGGAGGTGGCGAGCAGCCGCGCGAGTGCGGCGCGTCCGGTGTCGTCGTCGAAGGCCTGCAGCAGTCCTGGTGTGAAGAGCGCCAGACGGCTGCCCTGCGGGAGGTGCCGCTCGACTCTTGCGAACGGCGGGCCCGGCCGGCCCAGAGGTTCGGCCGGTGGAAGCTCCGGGAACGTCACGGTGCCGTCCGGGCGGAGGACGGCCAGACCGGTGTGCCCGGCCGCCGCCAGGGTGCACCGGCGGGTCACCGGGTCGTACACCAGGTACAGGCAGGTGGTGCCGACGGGGCTGGCGGCCGCCTGATCCACGCACTCCTCGTCCATCTGCCGGACCTGGTCGTCGAGCCGGGCCATGACCTCGTCCGGTGCGAGGTCCAGGGCCGCGAGTGTCTGTACGGCTGTGCGCAGTCTGCCCATGGTGGCTGCGGTGCCCATGCCACGGCCCGGTGTACGGCCCACCACGAGCGCGACACGGGCTCCGGGAAGGGCGATGACATCCGTCCAGTCGCCGCCCGCCCCGGAAAGCACCATGTGATGCCCCGCCTCCACCGCACCGGGAGCGGGCAGGTCGCGCGGTAGCAGGCCGCGCTGCAGCGTGAGCACCGCGTTGTGCTCACGCATGTGCAGGCGTGCGTTGTCCAGGGCGATGGCGGCGCGTACCGTCAGGTCCTGCGCCAGGGCGAGGTCCTCCTCGTCGAAGGGCCGGCCAGGAGACCAGCGGTAGAGGGTCACCAGCCCGAGTGCGCAGTCCCGTACGACGAGCGGGACCACCATGAGCGAGCGAATCTTGTCCTTGCGCATCCGCCCACCACGAGCGGGCTCATCACGTACCCATGCACCGTCGTCGTCCTGGTCGATCTCACGTATCAGGCGTGGCTGGTGGTCGATGAGCGCCTGGGCGGCTGGTGCGGCGCCCGGAAAGTCGCCGGGCTCGTCGGCCGCGTAGACGCCGGGCTCGGCATCGCTTCGCCTGCACCGTGAAGCGGCGCGCCGCAGGGACCCCCCGGACTGTCCAGGGGGCTGGGGCATGTCCTGCCCGGTGAGAACCGGCTCCAGAAGGTCCACGGTCACGCTGTCGGCCAGCCGGGGCACGACCATCTCCGCGAATTCGTTGGCGGTGCGCAGCACGTCCAGCGTCGTCCCGATCCGGGATCCGGCTTCCGCGGTCAGGGCCAGCCTCTCCTGGGCGCGGTGGCGGTCGGTGACATCGACGACGGTGTCCGCGACTCCCAGGACGCGGCCGTCCTCGTCCTCCAGCCGGAACGCCGCCGCTGAGTAGGTGTGCTCGGTGTCGGGGTCACCGGGTGGTCGACCGGTCTTCTCGAAGCCGAGGACGGGTTCACCTGTCTCCAGCACGGTGGTCAGCACTTCTTCGGCATGCTTGGCGCTGAACGTGGGCCACGCCTCTGTGGGCCGCTGTCCCAGTCCGTGGGTCGCGCTGATGCCCTGCATTCCGTCGGCCGCGGCGTTGAACCGTGTCAGGCGAAGCTCCGGATCAAGCAGGCACAGCCCGATCGGGGAGCGGTTGAACAGGGCGTCCAGGAGGGCCTTGTCGACCGCGGACGTGTCCTCTCCGCCCGGCAGTAGTTCGACCTTCACCCACGCGCCCTCCGGCTGCGCCTGCTCACGGCGCAACCGGATGCGGCAGCCGACGAGGCCACCGTCCCGGTGCCGGAAAACCGCATCACCGGCGGCGGCCCGGTCGTCACCGAGCAACTGCGTGAGAGGCCGGCCCACGACCAGTTCTGCCGGGTACCCGAGCAGTTCCTCGGCTGCAGCACTCCAGCCGACAACGGTGCCCGCGGTGTCGATCAGCAGGAAAGCCCGCTGTTCTGCCGCATGGCCCGTTCCGTCCGGAGGACGCTTGTCATCTGCCGATCGGTTCATCGCGCGGCCGCTTTCGCATCACTCGTCATCCGATTCGGTGCTCTATTCAGTCTCGCGTGGCTGACCCCGCTCCGCTCGGGCAGCCTGGCGTTGGCCTGGCCGCCGGGGGCTTGACCGACGCCCGCCGATGTCGCTCGCCACCCCGTCCGCTTCGTGCGGCTGCGCGACTACGTCACGCGCAGCAATCGCCACAGCTCGTGACCGGCACGTTCCGTCCGCGTCCACGCCCCTGCCGGGTGCGGCGCCCTGCACCAGACAAAGTGGCTGTCGGATCCGCCTGCCGCCCCCGCGCTCAGGAGGCGTGTCGGACCGGCTCTGCTCCGGTCTGGATCAGGAAGTCGGTGAGTACTTGGGCGAGTCGTTCGGGTTGGTCCTCGGGGATGAGGGTGGACGAGTCGGCGATCTCGACCAGTCGGCCCTGCGGATACAGCTCGGCCAGCCGGGGGCCGTGCTCACGCGGCATCAACCGGTCCTCGGTCGCCCAGACGACGAGTACCGGGCGGTCGAAGGTACGCAGTCGCTCGCTCCAGGCGAGCAGGGTCTTGCGTCCGGGTGCCCCGGTGGCGAATTTGGCGAAGTCCCGGCGGATGGCCCTGCTGCGGGTGGCGGGAGCGAACCAGTCGTCCATGATCTCGTCGGGGATGCCACGCAGGCTCATCCCTCCGTATCCGCCCCGGACATGCCGGAAGGCGGGAACGCGCATGAGCCGCGTCAGGAGCCACACGCCGCCGGGAACCCTGCACACCTGCGCCATGGCCTTGGCGGGCCCCGGAGGAAAGTTGTCGAAGGCCTCGCAGGCCACCAGCACCAGGCGCGCGATGTGCCGGCCCTGACCTTCCGACACGAGGAACTGGCCCCCGCCCCAGTCATTGAGGACGAGGGTCACCTGGTCGAGGCCGAGTTCCTCGATGAACTCGCCCAGGAGTCGGGCGACGCCGCGCTGGGACAGGTCGGCGTCTCGGTTCATCGGCTGACGGTGACCGCCCAGGGGCAGCGTGGGCAGGACGCAGCGGTATCCGTCCAGGAGTGGGACCACTTTGCGCCACTGGGTCTCGTTCATCGGAAGACCGTGGCCGAACACCAGCACAGGCCCTTCACCGCCGGTGTCCTGGTAGTCGATCGGTCCGGACGACAGCTCGATCCTCGGCACCTCTACCCCCACTTGATAGATCGTTCTACTCTAATTCTCGATGAGTGAGGGGTGGGAGGCAATGGGAAAGTCGGACACGCGAGCCAGGATTCGGGGCGCCGCCGCTGTACTGTTCCGTCGGCACGGCTACTCGGCCACCGGCCTGAAGCGGATCGCGGCAGAGGCGGACGCACCCTTCGGCTCGATCTACCACTTCTTCCCCGGCGGCAAGCAGCAACTGGCCGAGGACATGATCCGGACGTCTGGAGCCGAGTACGGGCGTATGGTCCTGGCTCTGCTGGACAGCGTGCCGGATCCCGCGGAGTCCCTCGTGAACGCATTCGACGCGGCCGCGGACGACCTGGCGGGGGCCGACTATGCCGACGCATGCCCGATCGGGACCGTAGCCCTGGAAGTCGCGAGCAGCAATGAGGTGTTGCGGGTCGCTACGGCGGAGGTGTTCGAGGAGTGGGTGGGCGCCGCAACGGGGTGGTTCGGCCGCTGGGTGGCCGAACCGAAGACGGCGCAGTCCCTCGCGTACTCGATGGTCATGATGTTGGAGGGGGCTTTCATGCTCAGCCGGGCTGCCCGTGATCCGGAACCGCTGCGGGTGGCCGGCCGATCGATGGCCGAACTGTTGCGCACGGCAGTCGCTCAGGGCGGCGAGGACTGATTCCGGACAGCGAGGAAGGCCCCCTGTGCGTGTCCTCTTCCAGTTCAGGCTCTCGCCCACACCGGCCGGGATCCGGCAGAGAACGAGGCCGGCCACCCGGTCTCTCAGAACAGGGAGTCCCAGAACGCCGTTTCCGGGTCGGGTTCTTCTGGATGGAGCATGCGGCGTCTGCAGCGCAAAAATCCTGGTTCGGTGGTGCCGGAGGCGGCGTTCATCCACGGAAGGGCGTCCATGGCTTGTGCACGTTCCTCGTCGGCGAGGGTGTCGACGGTCCAGTGGAGTTCCTCGGGTGCGGCCTGGTCGGTGAGGCAGAGCCAGCCGACCGCTGCCGCCAGGCGTGCTTCGGAGGCTTCGGTCCGGTCGTACCAACGGTCGCGCAGCCAGGTGACGGTCGGCGCGTGCGGGTGGGCCCGGGTGATCTCGGCGGTGGCCAGGAGCAGGGCGGCGCGGACGATGGCGTCGCTTTCGGCTCCGAGTCTGTCGGCCAGGGCGGTGCGGATGGAGTGGTCGGGGTCGGTGACGGTGGCCAGGACGTAGGCGGCATCGACGCGGATGGCGGGGGCGGAGTCTGCGAGGAGGGGCAGGAGTACGGGGGTTGCTCTGGTGATCGCGGCTCGGGCGGCGGCCACCGACCAGCCGGCCGGGTACCCGGTCACTTCGTAGCCGTAGTCGTCGTGGGTGTTGGGGGCGTGCCGCCGGGGATCGTTGCGATGGAGGAGGAACTCCTCACGGGAGGCGACGCCATGGTGACGGGCGCGGGCGGGGCCGGAGAGCATGGTGAGGGCGGCGGTGCGATACGGGTGGTGCGCGTCGATGGCCAGGGGGATGAGGAACGGTACGGCGAGGGCGGCGGCGGCCCGGCTGTCGTTGGCGCACAGGCCCCACAGCACATCCGTCGCGTCCTTGCCGGGTCCGCCGTCAGCGCGCAGGAGGTGCACGGCGTCCCGTACGTCACGTCCGTGAGGGAAGTTGCCCCAAGGGGCCGCATCGAGGTCCAGGCCCTGCCAGGATTCCGACAGGATGCCGGCCACCACCGCCCGGACGTCGAACGGGCCGCCCGAGAACGAGGCCAGGTCCGCCCCGTCCGCCAACTCCCGGCACATCGCGAACGTCGGATCGGTCCGCCAGTCCTTCACAGCACACCCCTGCCCTTACTCCACCGGAACTTGATCACGATGCCTGACCTTGTCCTCGACTCCGGCGCGGCTTGCCATACTGCCCGAATGGAGACGCGGGCCGTGGAGGCGGCACGACGCCGGCTGGCTGATCAGGGTGTCCGCGAGCTGCGTGGCGGGTGGGTGAGCGACGAGAATCCGGATGTTCTGCTGACGGCCAAGCAAGTAGCCCATTCGTGTGGCGGCGAACGGGAACGGCACGTGACCTGCGTGGCGCGGCACGGCATGGCGCGCGCGCAGCTACGGCGGTTGGGACGAGGCGGTCCGCCTCTGGTCACGGGTCGCGGCAAGGCACACCGAACAACGGAGAATGCAGAACATGATCCTGCCGAAGGTCAGGGATCCTCGTTTCATCACGATCCGCCGCGGCGGGACCCTCACTTGCCGGGAATCGGGAAAGCGGTGATCCCCTCACGCCTGTCCCCCGCTACGTCCGCACGCCGGCCTGGCCCTGATCCCGGCGCCGCCTCGGCCATGATGGACCGCACGGCGGCACCGGGACCCGTGGGTGTCAGGCCGTGGTCTCCGCCGTGGGCCAGGTGGTGCGGTGGTCGGCGGCGTTGAGGATCTTGTCGGGGTCGTCCACCGGCGGGTAGATCCAGTCGCTGTTGATCCGCTGCTTCAGCTCCTTGGCCTCCTGTCCGGTGAGCTGCACCGTGCGGTCCCAGCCCGAGGTCAGTACCGCTCCGGCGGGGCCGAGGTCGAGGCAGGTGACGTACGGGTCGGGGGCGAACGGGACGAGTTCGAGGCCGAGCAGGTCGGCCGCCACGTTGCGCCCCGCGAACTTGCCCAGCGGTACGGCGTGCTGGCAGCTCTGGGTCACCATGTGGTCGTCCTCGGCGCGTGCGGCCGCGGTGTCGCCCGCCGCGTAGACACCGGGGACGCCCTGGACGCGGAGATGGTCGTCGACCAGCAGTCGGCCCATACGGTCCCGCTCGCCGGGTACGAGCGCGGTGAGGTCGCTGGCCCGCATGCCGGCCGTCCAGACCGTGGCGGCGGTGGGGACGACCTCCGCGTCGGACAGGGTGACCGACCGCTCCCCGACCTCGTCGAGGGTCACCCCGAGGCGCAGCTCCACGCCGAGGTCGGCCAGTACGCCGGCGATGTGCGGACGCGGCCCCGCACCCAGCTCCGGCCCCACGACGTCCGCGCGCTCCACGAGCACGACGCATGCCTCGTCGCGCCGCTCGGCGGGGGCCAGTTCGCGCAGCCGCTCGGTCAGTTCGGTGGCGATCTCCAGGCCGGTGAAGCCGGCCCCGACCACCGTCACGGTGAACTGCCCCTCGAAGGGGCGCTGTTCGGCGACGCGCTTCAGGTGGTGGTCGAGGCGGGCTGCGGCACCCATCGTGTCGATGTCGAACAGGTGCTCCGCGCCAGGCAGTTCGGGACGTACGACCTGACTGCCCGCGGCGAGCACCAGCCGGTCGTACGGCAGGACGATCTCGCGTGCGTCACGCCCGAGGGCGACCATGCTCCGGTCGTCGGTGTCGATGGCGGTGACCGTGGCGGCGACGCGCCGGACGCCCACTGGACCGAGTACGCGGTCCAGCGAGACCCGCATGGTCTCGGGGGCGGCCTCGTACAGGCGGGGGCGGATCACGAGGTCGTCGCCGCTGCTCACCAGTGTCACCTGGATGTCGGCGGGATCGGTACCGCTCTCCCGCAGCGTGCGGACCGCGCCGATGGCGCTCCAGACACCCGCGAAGCCGCCACCGATAACCAGGATATTTTTCATCCAGATTCACCTTCCAAAAAAAGGGCGCGGCAGGAGCCTCGCCCTGATCGAAATCTGTTCAGTCCAGTCCGAACGCCCGGCGCACGGACGTGTCCATCGCGGGGGCGTGTGCGTCCGCCCGCAGGCGTACGTCCGCCAGCGTCTGCGCGGCCAGCGCCTCACGCCAGGCGCGCTCGGCCCGGTCCATCGACGCCTTGACCGCGCACGCCGTGCTGAAGTCGCTCACCGTGCACTCCCCCACAGTTCCGCACCGCCGGATCTCGGCGCACCGGAACACCGGCTCGCGGCCCTCGATGGCGTCGACCACATCGAGGAGCGTGATCGACGCGAGGTCCCGTGCCGGGCGGAAGCCACCGCGGGCGCCGGGCACCGACTCCAGCAGGCCGGCCTTGACCAGCAGCTGGAGCTGCTTGTTGAGGTAGGCGCGCGGCAGGTCGTGACCGGCGGCGAGGGTGGCCACCGCCACCGGCTCGTCACCGCCGGCCCACGCGAGATTCAGCAGCGTGTGCACGGCCCACTCGACTCCTCGGCTCAACCGCATACCTGGACCATATTCATCCAGGTTCGGAGCAGTCAAAACGGGAGGGCTGCCGTGGCCGCGGTGACGACCGTGTCAGGGGTCGATGCCCACGGCACCGGCCGAGCGAAGCGAACGCCCGAGGTCTCCGGTGAAAATGCGAGGGTGTCGTCGCCGTAGCCGCGCTCAATGACGCCTGCCAGGGCGGCGGGAGAGTCTCACGCGGAACCCGTACGGGCGACCGAGATACCGCCGAGACCGCCGTCGAGCAGCAACCCGGGAAGACGGCGTGGTAGCTGTCGTCGATCCACTGCATGGCCGCACGTCGGCGTTGTCGGACCGCTCGGGCTGATTCAGATCACGACGCGGTAGTGGGTGGTCAGGCGCCGGTCGTCGTCCAGGACATGGAAGGTGATGCCGGGCGGCTGGTCCCGGTCTGCGGGATTGTCGCCTTCCCAGGGCATGCGCAGGGTCCAGGTGACAGCCGGGCCGACGATCAGGGGACGGCCTGCGAAGGTCGAGGCGGCTGCCGTGTGTGCGTGTCCGGTCAGGACGGCGACGACGTGTGGGTGCGTCTCCAGCAGGGCCGCCAGCCGTTCGGGCTGCTCCAGCATCATGGAGTCGATTAGCGGGTGGTGGAGTTCTACCGGCGGCTGATGGAAGGCGATCAGCGCCGGGGTGTCCCGTGGCAGGGCGGCGAGAGTGGTGTCCATCCAGTCCAGCGTCGCCGCGTCGAGCCGGCCCTCGTCACGGCCGGGGATCGTGGAGTCGCACATCAGCACGGCGGTCCCGGAGATGTCGTGGAGCCGGTTGACGGGCGTGTCATCGGGCGTCTCCCCCAGCAGCGCCTTGCGGTAGGCCGGGCGCACATCATGGTTGCCCGGGCAGGTGAGCACGGGGAAGGGGGCAGCGAGAATCCGGGCCGCCTGCTCGTATTCGGCCTCCTCACCGTGATCGGCGATGTCACCGGTGACCAGGACCGCGTCGACCGGACGCGGCAACGCCCGCAGGTAGTCCATGACGCGCTCGGCGCGCCGGGTGGCCCTCTCACCGCCGTCCAGGTGCAGGTCACTGATCTGGGCAAGCAGCATCGTCATCGCTTCGTCCTCTCGTGGTGCGGGTGGTCGGGTGCGTCGGGGAGGGTTCAGTCAGTCGTTGCCGGCCCTCCGGCGGGCGGCGGCGTGTGCTGGTGGAGCGGTGGTGGATCGGCGTTCATCCGGTGTGTTGCCCGTCTGCCTCGGGGGCGGGGAGGCGCACTGCTACACGCGGGAGGAAGTAGCCGACGAGGGGGCCCATGCACAGTGCGATGAGTACGGTGCCGGCGCCGACGGTTCCGCCCAGGAGCCAGCCGGTTCCGGCGACGGCGATCTCGATGCCGGTGCGTACCGCGGCCACGGGCAGGCGGGTGAGCCGGACGAGTCCGGTCATGATGCCGTCGCGCGGGCCGGACCCGAACTGCGCACCGAGGTAGAGCGCGTCGAAGAAGGCCAGTGCGAGGAGGCCGAGCACGAGGTAGGCGATCTCGGCGAGTGTCCCCTGCGGGGGAGGGAGGACGGCCGCGGTGGCATCAGCTGCGAAGCCGACGATGGCGACGTTGAGGAGTGTGCCGAGGCCGGGCAGTTCTCGCAGCGGAATCCATGCGAGCAGTACCAGCAGGGAGATCAGGTTCGTCGCCCAACCGAACGAGACACCGAGACGTGTGGCGACGCCCTCGGTGAGTACGTTCCAGCTGGCTGCTCCCAATCCGGACTGGACGAGCGTCATCACGGCGGCTCCGTATCCGACCAGGCCGACCAGGAGTTGGAGGATGCGGCGGGTCGTGCGGCCCGCCCTGATCTGAGCGAGAGCGTTCAGTCGGGTCAGCACAGGCTGGTCGTGACGCACCTGGACGGGGACGTGCGCGGCGGCGGAAGCAGGAGATGCCATGCGGCAAGCCTGTAAGTATCTGGACCTCGATTCCATAGCCAGATTGCCTATGCTGGCGAGGTGAAAGTCAGTGCGCACGCGGTGGCCCGCATGCTGGGGACCTGGCAGGAGGGGCCCGGTCCGGCACATCAGCGTCTCTCCGACAGGCTGCGGCTCCTGGTCCTGGACGGACGTCTGCCTCTCGGGTCGGCCCAGCCGAGCGAGCGCGACCTGGCCACCGCGCTCTCCACCAGCAGAACCACCGTCAGCGCCGCTTACCGCACTCTCGTCGATCAGGGATACCTCGCCACACGGGCACGCGCCAGGGCGACGGTGCGGCTGCCAGATGACCCGCCGCCCGAGCGCAGGAGCACTGCGGACCATGCGGCCATCGACCTGTCCTTCGCCGCTCCGCCCGCACCGGTCGAGATCCTCCACACCGCGTTCGCGACCGCGCTCGAACAGTTGCCGCGGCACTTCGAGCGGCACGGTTACGACCGGTACGGCATCGCGGAGCTGCGTGAGGCGGTGGCCGGCTGGTATCGACGGCGCTCCCTGCCCACCGCGCCCGATCACATCCTGATCACCAACGGTGCGCAGCACGCGCTCGCCCTTCTCGCACGTACCCTCCTGTCCCCACGCGACAGGGTGCTGATCGACCATCCGACCTACCCGCACGCGATCAGCACCTTCACCGAGGCACGCGCCCGGCTCCTGGCCGTCGCCTTGACACCGTCGGGCTGGGACACCGCACAGCTCCAGGACGTCGCCCGCAGCGCGCAACTGGCCTACCTGATACCCGACTTCCACAATCCGACTGGGCTCTGCATGCCCACAAGCATCCGCGCCGGCCTCCGGCTCGCCTGTCCCACAGTCGTCGTCGACGAGACCATGACCGACCTGGCCCTGGACGGAGCGAGCCCGGAGCCCTTCGCGCTGCACATGCCGACCGCGATCAGCATCGGCTCGGTCTCCAAGAGCATCTGGGGCGGCCTGCGCATCGGCTGGATCCGGGCGGCACCGTCTGTCCTGGAACGCGTCCAGCACAACCGCCACACCACGGACCTCGGCACCCCGGTCGTCGAACAACTCGCCGCAGCCGTACTCCTGAACGAGCACCAGACCCAGCGCCATGGCACACTCCAGCAACTGCGATCACAACGCGACGCACTGCAGAAGGCGCTCACCGAGCATCTGCCCGAGGTCCAGGCCCTTCGGCCCACCGGCGGCATCACGCTGTGGGCGACGTTCCCGCAGCCCATCAGCTCACGGCTGGCAGCGATCGCACCCGACCACGGAGTGACCATCGCAGCCGGACCACGCTTCGGCATCGGCGGCGCGTTCGAACGCAACATCCGACTGCCCTACACCCTCCCGCCCGGTCAACTGGCCGAAGCGATCGACAGGCTGGCACAAGCCCGGCGAGCACTCACGCGGGGCGCCACCGGTTCTCACACCCCTGCGCCTGTCGCGTGAGCGCCGACGGGGCGGTGAGTGCCGGCACGGTCGTGCCGTCGGAAGCTTCGCCGGAACCGGAGCGGTCGAGTTCGACAGCGTCTTCCGAGCCGGGGATCTCGCGCGTTCGCTTCGTTCGGCCGGTGCCATCGGTGCCGCCCCGGACGTGGCAAGCCCGCCCTTGGACCTCGTAGGACTACACACGACTGGCACTGCTCCCGTTGCCGTACCTCGCCGTGACAGTCGACGCCGTCGCCGCGATGCTGGGACGAGACCGCGAGCACAGCCATCACCCGGCGTGAGGATCTGAACCGATGACACCTGCTCCTACCGGTCGGCCGCCGCGCCGGCTCCCGGCTCCGCCATGGCCTGCGTAACCCTGTCCGCCAGTGGCGCGGCCGGCCCCGAGACGGTCTGGGAGCGCTACGCGAGCGTCGATGAATGGGCGTCCTGGTCCCCGCAGATCAAGGCGGTCCACTGCGCCGACCGCCGTCTGCGGCCCGGCATGAGCGGCACGGTGGAATCAGTCGTCGGCATCCACGTTGCCTTCTTCGTGGAAGCCGTCGACGAGGATCACCGCACCTGGGCGTGGCGGGTGCGCCTGGGCCGCATGCAGATCCGGCTGCACCACGGGGTGACGTCACAGGAACGCGGCACCACCACCAGCCTGACGATGGACGGCCCGAAGCCCGCACTCCTCGCCTACACTCCCCTTGCCCGCCTCGCCTTGCATCGCCTCGTACAGCCCTGACCCGGTGGACACGCTGATGCAGCACCGCGCGTGTTCGCCGCTATTCGCCCGGCAGGGCTGAGCCGGCCCCGACCGGGCGGACCGGCCGACCCTCACTGCATCCCGGCCGCCGCTCTGGTGTCGGCCGGGCGGCGGCGGAGGGACGGGGTCGTCAGGGCCGGCAGGGACCACACGCCGTCCGGCGGGTAGAGGTCGGTGCCGGGCGGCACGATCTCGTCGATCCGGTCGAGCGCGGCGTCGTCCAGGGACACCGACGCCCCCTTGAGCGTGTCCTGGAGCTGGTCCATCGTGCGCGGGCCGATGATCACGGACGTGACGGCGGGATGCGCGAGCGGGAAGGCGACGGCCAGCTCCGGCAGCGTGCAGCCCACCTCGTCGGCGACGGCCACCAGCCGCTCCACGGCCGCCAGCTTCTTGGCGGTCAGCGGGGACGCGGGGGCGAAGCGGGCCGAGTTGAGCTTGGGCCGCCCGCTGCTCAGGTCGATGTCCTGGCCCTGGCGGTATCGGCCGGTCAGGAAGCCGGAGGCCAACGGGCTCCAGGTCAGCACGCCCATGCCCAAGCGCTGCGCCACGGGCAGCACGTGCTTCTCGACGCCGCGCGCGAGCAGCGAGTACGGCGGCTGCTCGGTGCGGAACCGGTGCAGCCCCCGGCGCTCGGCCACATGGTGGGCGTCGACGATCTGTTCCGCCGGGAAGGTCGAGCAGCCGAACGCCCTGATCTTGCCCTGGCGTACGAGATCGGTCAGGGCGGAGAGCGTCTCCTCGACGTCGGTCGTGTGATCGGGGCGGTGCACCTGGTAGAGGTCGATCCAGTCCGTGCCCAGGCGGCGCAGGCTGTCCTCGACCGCCCGGACGATCCAGCGCCGGGAGTTGCCGCCCCGGTTGGGGCCCTCGCCCATCGGGAAGTGGACCTTCGTCGCCAGTACCACGTCGTCGCGGCGGTCCGCCAACGCCTTGCCGACGATGGTCTCGCTCTCCCCGGCCGAGTACATGTCGGCCGTGTCGACGAAGTTGATCCCCGCGTCGAGCGCGGCATGGATGACCCGCACGCTCTCGTCGTGGTCGGGGTTGCCGATCCGGCCGAACATCATGGTGCCGAGGCAGTACGCGCTGACCTCGATACCCGTCCCGCCCAGAACCCGGTGACGCATGCGACTCCCCCACGTTGTAACTGAGTTGAGAACGCCGCGACCCTACGAGTTGGAGTGCGCTACAGCGCAAGGGGTTTGACCGGCGTACTCCACCGGTGACCGGCGTACTCCACGGTGACCGACTTCGTGCGGACGCGCGTCCGTGCCGCACAGACGTTCAGAGGCTGCTGGGGGCCGGCTCGTTCTCGCGGGCGGGATCGGTTGCGGTGTTCAGCACTCGGGCTCCGGCCGCGGTGGTGGCGCAGAGCACGGTGAGGAGGACGAAGGCCGTGTTGAGGGCGACGAGGTGGGTCAGCCAGCCGATGACGGCGGGGCCGGCGAGCATGCCGACGTAGCCCAGTCCTGCGACGCGTGAGACGTTCGCGCCCGCGGTGGAGGGGTCGGTGTGCCCGGCGGCGCTGAACAGTTGGGGGACGCAACCGGACAGGCCCAGGCCGAACAGCGCCCATCCGGTGAACGCGGCCCACATCCACGGGCAGAGGGCCGCGAGAGTGATGCCGAAGGCGGCTGTGGTCGCGCCGTACCGCAGGACGGCCTGGGAACCGAACCGGGCGACGACGCGGTCCGCGAGCAGCCGGCCGACGGTCATGGCGGCCGCGAAGGTGCCGTAGGCGAAGGCGGCCACGCTTGCGGGGGCGCCGAGGACGTCCTTGAGGTGCAGGGCGCTCCAGTCGTTGGCGGCGCCCTCGCACAGCATGACCATCAGCGCCAGGACGGCGAGGAACCAGATGCGACGCGTGGGACCGCGCGGCCCGACGGTCGGGGACGCTTCGGCTTCCTGCGCGGGCTCCCCGTGTTCGGGGACGGATTTTGCAGGCAGCAGGGCACCGGCCGATGCCAGGGCGATCATGATGCCCACGGAGCCCATGGCGGCCATACCCGTGGCCTGGCCCACGTCCGCGCTCGCCGCAGCCGCCGCGGCGAGCGCGGCGATGACTCCGCCTACGGAGAACGTGGCGTGGAAGCCGGACATGACGGGTCGGCCGTAGGCCTTCTCCACATGGACGGCGTGGGCGTTCATGCTCACGTCCAGGGAGCCGTTGCAGAACCCGAAGACCAGCAGGGCGCCGGCCAGCGTCCACGGATTCTCGGCCAGGCCGGGCAGGACCAGGGACGCTCCACAGAGTGCGCCACTGGCGCAGACGACGACGCGGGCGCCGAGGCGGTCGGTCAGGGGGCCGGCGACCCGCATACCGAGGAAAGCGCCCAGACCGAGCAGCACCAGCAGGCCGCCGAGCGCGGCGTGGCTGATGCCGACGCGTTCCTCGATGGCGGGGATGTGCACCACCCACGCGCCCATGAGGGTGCCGCACAGGACGAAGTAGACGTAGGTGGCCAGGCGGGCGGCCCGTAGCGAACGTTCCATGCCGGGAACACTAACGAACATGCGAGATGTTCGTAAGAGGCATGAATGAACATCTTGAGTGTTTGACTTCTGGTGGTGTTCAATCGCGGGTATGAGCAACGCAGACCGGCACAGGCTGATCGCGAAGGTGGTCAGGGACTCGGGCGGCGCCACGGTCCAGGAACTCGCCGAGTTGACCGGCGCGTCGGAGATGACCGTCCGGCGCGACCTCGACACCCTCGCCGCCCAAGGCGTACTCGAACGCGTTCGCGGCGGCGCGCGCACCTTGCTGCTCCGGGGCGAGGAGCCGCCCTTCGCGCTGCGCGTCCACGAGGCGGTCGACGCCAAGCGCAGGATCGCCGCCGAGATCTCCGCTCTCATCGCGGACGGCGAGAGCGTCGTCCTGGACAGCGGCACCACCTGCCGGGAGGTGGCCCGCCTGCTGCGCGAGCGGCCCGTCACCGTGATGCCGTTGTCGCTACAGGCCATCCACCTGTTCAGCAAGGCACCCGGCCCCGCGACGCTGGTCGTGCCGGGCGGAGAGCCCCGCGCCGCAGAGGGGGCGCTCACCGGCCCACTGACCCTCGCCTCGCTGGCGGCCCTACGCTTCGACACCGCCGTCATGGGCTGCTGCGGGCTGAGTGCGGCCAACGGTCTGACCGCCTACGACCTCGACGACGCCGCGGTGAAGAAGGGGAGCATCGCTTCCGCCCGCCGTGTCGTCGTCGCGTCCGACGGCAGCAAGCTGGGCCACACCGCCTACGCCCATGTCGCCCCTCCCGCCGATCTGCACACCCTGGTGACCGACGCCAGCGCGCCCGCCGGAGAAATCGCCGCGCTCGAACACGCTGGGACTGCCGTCCGGGTCGTCTGACCGTTACGTTCGGTTCGAGTCTCCCGGGCCTTCCGGGCGTCCGGCCACCCCCAGCGCCCGGCCGGGCCTAGTCCGTCACTCCGGGAGCCGATGAGATCTCCTGGATCACCTCCCAGAAGGCGTCGGAGCCTGGAGCAAGGGTGTGTGCGAGCAGGGCTCGGCGTACTGCCCGTGCGTGAGCCGGGCGGGCTTCGGCGAGGGCGGCCCGGCCGTCGGCCGTTGCGGCGATCAACATGCGCCTGCCATGTCCGTCTTCGCGCCGCACCAGACCTCGTTCGGTCATCCGGGAGAGCTGGCGCGACAGGCGAGGGCGCTTCCATCCCAGCATGTCGCCGAGATCCTGCTGGGGCATGCGGCCGTCGCCGTTCTCGATCACACGTGAGAGGACGGCGAAGTCGGCTTCGGACAGCCCGGCCGCACGGTGAATCTCTTGCGCGACGGCGGCGAGCACCGCCTCGTTCGCCCGCTTCCAGGCGGTCCACCGTGCCGTCTCGGAGTCGTTGAGGGGCTGCGTCATGGAGTCACCCTACCGTTGAGTTGCCATGTAAACATGAAAGGTCCACGATGGTTTACATGGCAACTCACGAGAAGCGAGCGGTACTCATCACTGGCGGTGGCTCGGGTATCGGCCTCGGCCTGGCCGAGCGGCTTCTGGCCGCCGGACACCGCGTCCTGGTCACCGGCCGCAGTCCGGGCCGGCTCACCGCGGCGGCCGACCGGCTGCCCGGCCTCGAGATCTTCGTCAACGACATCGCCAACCCTGAAGGACGACAGCGACTTGCCGATCACGTCGTGCAGGTCATGCCGGAGCTGGATGTACTGATCAACAATGCCGGTGTCCAGCGACGGGTGGGCATCGCCTCGGACCGATCCCCCTGGGCCGAGTCGCAGAACGAGATCGACATCCTGTTCGCCGCGCCGGTCCACCTCGGCCGGCTGCTCGTCCCGTACATGCTGGCCCACGGACGTCCCGGTGTACTGGTCAACGTCACGTCCGGCGGAGCCTTCTTCCCGCAGCCGTTCGCCCCGCTCTACAGCGCGGCCAAAGCTGCGCTGCACAGCTACACCGTGAACCTGCGTCACGCCTTGCGAACCACCCCGGTCCGAGTGGTGGAACTCATCCCCCCGGCAGTTTCCACCGCACTCGCCGGCCCCGGCCAGGCGCACGGTGCCGATCTGGACGAGTTCTGCGACACCGTCTTCCCCCTACTGGACGGCTCGCACTCCGAAGTAGGTTTCGGCCCGACCGCCACGCCGGGCTTCACCGCACAACGCGCCACCGAGCAGAACGCTTTCGAGGCCATGTCCAGTCGCTTCGACGTTCCCGTTTACCAGCCCCACGTTCTTGTACCGGAATGACTTTCTGCCCTGGCGGCCTCACGTAGCCTGGGCCCCACTCGCGTGACCAGCGTCGATCGGCCCGATCGACAAGGCCCTATTTCTGGCGAGAACTTCGGGGACGCTGAGGGCGAAGACCACCCGCGAGGCCGCGGAAGCAGGGTGACAGGACGTCAGTCGCGCGCCCGCTCCGACACCCCCCGTTCCACGCAGAACTCGTTGCCCTCGGGGTCGTACAGCGTCACCCACCCGGTTCCGTCCGGCCTGCGGTGGTCTCCCTGAAGCGTGGCGCCGAGCGAGAGCAGGCGCTCGACCTCCTCGTCCCGGGTACGGTCCTGGGGCTGGAGGTCCAGGTGCACGCGGTTCTTGCCCGCCTTGCCGTCCTCGACTCGGACGAAGAGCAGGGTGGCGGCAGCACTCGTGACCGAGGCTTCCGGGTCCCCCGGGAAGTCGTCATCAGCCAGCGAGCCGTCCAGCGCCTGGGCCCAGAAGCCCGCGAGCACGAACGGGTCGGCGGCGTCCACGGTGACATGACGTATCAGCGAAGTCATGAACCAAGCCGATCACGCATCTCCCCGGCCGTCCAGATATCGCCCACGCCAAACCGAGTCGGAGCCGGAACTGAGCACCGCGCTCTGCCCCGTCCGGGGATGGCCGGACGCAGCCTACGTCCATGCGCAGTGGCGTGTCAGGCCGTGGCGGCCACTCCTCGGGAAGCAGTACGGGATGACCACAGCCGTTGATGAAGGATTGCGAAGGCAGTGCACGCGATGGGGAGGATCACGGCCGCAGTGGCCAGGATGCCGACGATGACCGGGGCGAGGATGCCGGCGTAGTACGCGGCGAAGGAATTTCCCGTTGCCGCTTCGAGGAGGCCACGCACAAGCGGCCGTAGCGGCAGCGCGACCTGCACCACCAGCCGGACCACCCCGGCGGTGAGCGCGGCCAGCGGGAGCGCGAGCGCGACGACACGGACCGCTCCGAAGCGCGTCCATGTCAGCGACCAGGACCTGCGCAGGGCCGCGACGGGCGCAACGTCGGCGGCCGCGCAGGCGGGGGCGAGGCTCAGCGCGAGGCGCAGCAGCACGGCGACGAAGACGGCGACCGCAGGAGACGCGGTCACGCAGGTGAAGAGCCAGGATCCGCGTTCCAGGACTTGCTCGTCGGTGTCGAGCTGGTAGCCGGTGAGGCTGTGTGCGAACTCCTCGGTGAGCAGCGGCAGGGGCCACACGATCAGGCCACGCAGCGCGTACACGGCGAGCACCGGCCGCAGCCTCGCGAAGGCCACGCCGGGCGGCGGCTCATCCTGTGACGAATCACTGGAGACTGCGGCGACTACCCGGGAACACACAGTCTGCACAGCCGCGCTGCCGATCCCGAGGAGGAGCAGGAAGAGCGGGAGCGCAGCGAGGGCGACCAGTGCCAGGTCGGTGTGGTCGTGCAGGTAGGGCTCCTCGTTCTGCTGGTACCAGACGCGCTGGTCGCGCATACGGGTGAAGCAGGGCCAGGCGAGCGCGAATACCGCGGCCGTCATCAACGTCCCGGCCAGTGCGTACAGGGCCACGACGCGTATCGTCGCCCGCGCCAGAAAGCGGCGGTGCCGCCACAGCACGGCGCATGTCATCGCGGCCAGTCCGCGCCGCCCCTCACCGCTCGGCGGTGACACCGTCGGGATGTGCTGTGTCGGCATGAGGGCGCGCCTTCTCTTCGTCGCAAGGTGGTTCCGGGGCAAGACGCGAAGGCGACCCGCCATGGTTCTTCGGGCCTACGTAGCACCGTCCCAGTCACCGAGACCTCCAGCCGCCACGTCCACCGTCCGCGCGTACGGGGGCGCATCGCCCGCAACCCTCGACAGATTCCATCGGGCCGCCGACTCCCTCCGCTTCACCCGAGCGCTGCAGGGCATCCCCGGACCATCCCTTCTGTTTCCGTTGCGCTCTTCGAGATGCACGACGAATGAACGCCTCGCCTCTCCGCCCCGACGCTATGGGCGTTATCCACCGTAAACTCTCTCTTAGTTCCTCCATGCCACCCAACGCACCGAAATGCAACCGCCATTTGATCCCTAGCACCGCAGCGAGAGACACTGCGTGACGGATGCACGTCCTCGGCCGAGCGGCACTCGCTTCGGCAGCCTCTCACGCAGGCCACCGGGGACCATTTACCCAATGATTACAGGGCAGTTGACCTCGGGTTTTCGTGGTAGCGTCTTCATTAATAAAAACAGGGCAACCTGAAAGGGAAATCGTGAACACGGAGAAAATTTCCGCTCGTCGTCTCTCTTGGGAAGACGTGACGAAGCTCGACACGAAGGACAGAATCTTTGTTTCCGCCGACACGGCAGAACTGAAGCTTCCCGGCTGCTACGTCCCTGCTTTTCTGACCAAGCCCGGTGAGAATTTCGAGGGTGGCTCGATCACCGCGCGAACCGTGTTCCAGGAAGAGATCTCCTGCCTTCCCGACGACGAAAATGAAGCCGGACTGTTCGTGGCCGATGAGGACGGGCCGGCGACCATCGAGGTCCTCCAGTCCGCCGGCGTCGTGCTGGACCTGGCGCTCTTCGTCCCCAGCGGGGACAAGGGGGCGCTCAGCGCCCTCTACGCCGCGGCCCGGCAGGCGTTCGGCGCCGATGTCGTGCAGATCTGGCGCCAGGGCCTCAAGGAGGTCCCTGACGTGAAGGTCGACATCTTCGAGGAGCAGATACCCCGGGGGCGCAAGGGCAACGAGACCCCCAAGCGTGACCGTCGAGCGATCGACACGTACCCCACCCGCGCGGACTTCATCGAGTTCACCGCTGGATGGAAGCCGGTCGTCGAGATCCACAAGCCGGTCATCGACGACACCCCCACCATCTGAACCCGCGTCACGCAATGCGCGTGACGCCCGCCGCCCCCTCACCCTCCTCGGCCCTGCCTGAGTTCAGCGCGCGGGGAGGGTCCGCGGAGGCCCGACGCTCTGGCTTCGGCGGCACCCAGTCCGTCGTAGTTCAGGTCGCGCTTGCCCTGAAGACGCAGCCGAGACAGACCCTCTTCCGCCAGCGGTGAACAACCGTCCGTGCGAACTTGACGGTCACTACCGTTCAGTCCCATGACGACGGTCACCACGCGTTCAGTGGAGTATCCAGCCGACAACCTGACGATGATCGGGCACCTCGCGCTTCCGTCCGGAGCCGATCGTCGGCCCGCGGTCCTGATCGGGCCCGAGGGGATGGGACTCAGTCACGTCGAGCGTGGCCGGGCCGAGGCCCTGGCGGAGTTGGGGTACGTGGCACTGGCCTTCGACCTGCACGGCGGTCGCTACCTGAGCGATCCCGAGGAGATGCTGGCCCGTTGCCTGCCGCTGCTCGCCGATCCCGACCGGATGCGGTGCATCGGCCACGCCGCGCTTGACGTGTTGCGCACCGAATCGCGGGCCGACCTCGACCGCATCGCGGCGATCGGTTACGGCACCGGGGGCGCCATCGCCTTGGAACTCGGGCGCGATGGCGTCGACCTGCGCGCGATCGGGACAGTCAACGCACTCACCACGGGCCGACCGGACGAAGCGGCACGTATTCGCTGCCCGGTGTGGGCCGGAGTCGGGTCGGAAGACTCGATCATGCCGCCCGCGCAACGGGAGGCCTTCACCGCCGAGATGCAGGCCGCAGGCGTCGACTGGCGCCTCACGGTCTACGGCGGAGCGTTGCACGCTTTCCACCACCCACCGGTCGACCACGCCGCGCCCCCCGGTGTCGGCTACCACCCACGGCACGCACAGCGAGCTTGGCGCGATGTCCTGGACCTGCTCACCGAGTGCGTGCCCGTAACGCAGTGATCCGGTGACCCACCGAAACAGGAGCAGTGGCACCACTGAGTTCGAGCGGCCTAGATCGTTTTTGCTGCCGGTGCGGAGGAACAGTGCTCAGGGACAAAACTGCCGTCATCACGGGCGGATCCCGAGGGATCGGCCGGGCGATCGTTGAACGGTTGTGCCGCGACGGAGCGAGCGTGGTCTCGAGCAGTTGTCTGCCATCGCCGCCCGGGAACTCGGGCAACGTGGCATCACGGTCGACACCGTCTCCCCCGGTGCGACCGACACCGAGCTGCTCAGTGGAACCAATCCCCCGCAAGCCATCCAAGCGGTCATCGGCATGACACCTCTTGGACGACTGGGCCAACCGGCCGACATCGCGGATGTCGTAGCCTTCCTCGCAGGCCCAGACGGCAGGTGGATCACCGGCCAGAACCTTCGGGTGACGGGCGGACTCACCTGAGCCACAGCCACTGCCGAACCGAAGGGCCCACAGCATGCGCGCCATGAGGAGGGCCACGACGTC
The DNA here is from genome assembly GCF_040645115.1 of Streptomyces sp. NPDC046860. Lineage (NCBI taxonomy): Bacteria > Bacillati > Actinomycetota > Actinomycetes > Kitasatosporales > Streptomycetaceae > Streptomyces > Streptomyces sp. NPDC046860. The sequence continues at coordinate 34,864 of NZ_JBEYXQ010000019.1, forward strand.
ACCGCCGGTCATGCTGATCCGCTACGGCGCGCTGCGCAAGGCCAGTACCGCCAAGTCGTCCTGCTGCGCGCCCTTGGTGAAGGCGTGAACATCCTCGACGAGTGAGTCGGTGACTCGGGCCACTCCTGCGGCAGCTCGTCATGCGGGTCCTCCTGCGGCGGCTGCAGCAGCTGACCAGGGTGGCTTGGTAGGTCGGATTCGGGGCTACGGCGCCTCGGTCAGCGGTAGTCGTTGAGCCAGTCACCCGGGATCAGGTCACGAACGCGATCGAGGTCTTCCGCCGTCCGGCCGCGGGCCAGGATGGCCATGCCGTCGTCGCGCAGGAGAGCGTCCTGGCCCAGGAACCACCGGATCGCGTGCTCCTCCTCACCGAGTGGATAGGCCGGGAACGGCAGCCGGGCGGCATTCGCCTCCAGCAGCGCGAGGCTCTCGTCGTCCGGGTCGAGGAAGTCGCAGAGTTCTCCATCAGCGTGCAGGGATTCGGACAGAACGATCTCCACGAAGGAGAGGGAAAGACGCTCCACCCATTCCTCCCAGCGCTCGGCGCTCTTGTCGGCCAGGTCGGGCCGGATGAACACCGCGGGGTCGTCGTCCTGGAGGCTGTCGAGGAGGATGCCCCAGGATGCGGCCCCCTGGTTCTCGTGCCGAAAGACCAGGGCCTCCTTGCTGTCATCCACGTACAACTCGGCCGGACCGAGCAGTACATCATGGTTGCTCGTCAGATCCCGACGACGTCCGAACAGCAGATACGCCTCACGCAGCACCGGCGGCAGCCGGACACCCAGCCTCTCTTCGGCAGCGACCAGCTCGCTCTCCGCCCACCCGTCCCCGATCTCCACGACGCCGGCCCAGTGGGCGGCGAAGCCCCGGATGAAGTTCCATGCGCCACCGGGGTCTTCTACAGCGCCGGCGAGGGACGTGGCGAGATCGAACTCTCGTGTCATGCCAGGACGATAACTTTCCCGCTCACTGGCGCTCGCCGCGCCCCGACTCACCGCGTCAGCGGCCGACCATGGAAACGACTCACGCCCCGGCTGCCTGTTCCCGGCTGAGGAACTTCTTCGCCGCCTCCACCGCTTCCCGGTTGAGTGCCTCGACAGAGACTCCCCAGTTGTCCTCCCAGCAGTCCAGGTTGTACGCGCAGTGGACAAGAGGTTCGAGTTCTATGGGGTAGCCGAGGCCGTAGGCGATGTCCGCCCGGATGATGTGGGTGCCGGCGGCGGGATCCAGGGATCCGTCAGCGATCTGGCCGGCGATCCAACAGGCATGAGCCCACTTCGCGGCAGGATGCTCCGCATGACCTTGCCCACCCCCGAGCTGCACACCGGTCGTCTGCGACTACGGCCGTTCGCCGACACCGACGCGACCCCGCTCTACGAACTACACAGCAACGCCCACGTGCTCCGCTACTGGGACTCCCCGCCGTGGACCGATCCGGCCCGCGCCCAGCGGTTCATCGCGACCTGCCGGACGATCGAGGCGGAAGGCACGGGAGCACGGGTGGCCGTGGACCGCGCCTCCGACGGAGCGTTCATCGGCTGGTGCGGCCTGACCAACTGGAACCCGGACTTCCGCAGCGCGTCCCTGGGCTACGTCTTCGATGCCGCCACATGGGGCCACGGCTACGCCACCGAGAGCGCGCACGCCGTCCTGCGGTGGGCGTTCGAAACGCTCGACCTCAACCGCGTCCAGGCCGAGACGGACACCCGCAATGTGGCGTCGGCCCGAGTCCTGGGAAAGCTCGGTTTCGTCCGCGAGGGCACCCTCCGCGAGGACTGCGTGGTCAACGGCGACGTCTCCGACTCCTGGGTCTTCGGCCTTCTCCGCCGTGAGTGGCACCCGACAGCCACACCCACAGCCAGCCAGTAGGGCCGAGGCCCGTACGGTCGGCTCGTCACGCGGGGCCGGACACGTCTCCACGTCTCAGGGCGGCGGCCACGGTGCTGGTCGCGGCGAGGCTGCCCAGCAGGACCAGCGTCACGCCGACCCCGAACAGCCCGGTGGCGTCGTCCGACCAGTCGTAGAAGGCGGCGATGGTGAGACCCGCCGTCGTACCGACCACCACGCCCGGGACATGGCGCCGCAGCACACCCCAGCACACCGGCACGAGCAGGGTCAGCACCAGCCCGATCACCTGCCACGGCTCGTACGGGCCGGTCGAGGAGCCGTCGGGGTGCATGTCCCGCTGCTGGTCCCAGCCGAGCCACGCCGCCCACAGCGCGGCGGAGACGACGGCGTAGAGCACGAGGGGCAGGGGCCGGGCGGCAGACTTCTTCAGGTAAGCACTCATCATGGCTTCAGCGTCCCCGCTCGCCCGTCAGGTCGGCAGCGGGCGCGTACTCAGTTGTGGCTGAGTAGTTGATTGACCACCGGCATGAGTACGTGATCACCGGGTTCGCAAGGCCCGCGGCCGGTGCAGGTCTGGCCGTGCGGCTGGTTCGGTTTCGACCGGCCCAAGTCGTCCCTGACCCACCCTGCGACACGGCGATGAGTTTTCGCGGCCCGGGGAGTCCCATGACTGTCATCGGCAACGCAGGAGGAGACACGTGCCCCAGCTGTTGAGAGTGCAGAACTTCACCGTCTCAAGTGACGGCATCGGCGCCGGCGAGGACCAGACGCTTGAGAACCCGTTCGGTCACGGCATCGATCCCGCGAAGCTGTTCTCGTGGGCCGGCGCCACGGCGAGCTGGCCGATGCGCACGGACCACGGGGGCAGCCGGGGCCTCGACGACTACCTCACGCGGGATTTCGCACGGAACATCGGCGCGGAGATCATGGGCCGCAACAAGTTCGGGCCGCAGCGCGGGCCCTGGGCAGATCACGAGTGGTCCGGCTGGTGGGGTGACGAGCCCCCGTTTCACACTCCGGTGTTCGTCATGACCCACCATGAGCGTCCCTCGTTCACGCTCTCCGACACCACGTTCCACTTCGTCGCCGGCGAACCGGCCGCGGTCCTTGAGCAGGCACGAGAAGCGGCTCAGGGCAAGGATGTCCGACTCGGCGGCGGAGTCAGCACCGTCCGGCAGTTCCTGGATGCCGACCTCGTGGACACCATGCACGTGGCGGTGTCCCCGGTGAAGCTCGGTTCCGGACTGCGGCTCTGGGACTCCCCCGATGAGCTGCTCGACCGGTTCCACCTGGAGGTCGTACCGAGCCCCAGCGGTATGACGCACCATCTGTTCTGGCGAAAGTGAGACGACGACTCCACGCCGTGCCCCCAGTGGATTGAGCGTGCCGCCAAGAATGACGCTGGCCGCAACCGTCACGGCGGCCCGTAGCTACCGTCACCGGCTGGCACAGCGGTGAGCGCACCAGTGTGATTCCCCGTCATCGGCTACGACGACGCGGAATCGTCACCTCAGCCACTCGCCCGCCGCCTCATTCCTCTCAGGGACGTCAGCGGCGGACGGGATCAGTTGATCACCTGTGCTGTCAGAGGTTGGCGCAGGTGTTGCCGAAGGCCGGGTTGAGCAGGGCGAGCACGTTGACCGAGTTGCCGCAGGCGTTGATCGGGATGTTCACCGGGATCTGCAGCACGTTGCCGGACAGCACGCCCGGGGAACCCACGGCAGCGCCCTGCGCGTCGGCGTCCGCGGACGCCACGGCGGAGCCGCCCAGCACCACGGCACCGGACGCGATCAGCAGACCGGCGCCACGCATCGCACGAGCCATCATGTTTCTTCTCCTTCACAGATCTGGCGGCGGATCTGGCCGCCCGTCCGGCGCGCTGTTCGCGTCGGACGCCGGTAATCCGGGCCGGAGCTGCACAAGGATGGCCCTATTGATACGCATTCACCCGAAAGGCGCAAAGCGGCCATGCGCGCGAGCTTTCAGGTCATGGAGGGGGCGGCCACCTCGATGGCGGTGGCCGCCCTTTCCGTTACTCACCAGCAGGCCGGATCAGTACCAGTATCCGGAGTGCCAGCAGCCATCGCTCCACCAGCTGTTGTGCCAGCGGTGGTGCGAGTAGCCATGCCCGTCGTGGTACCGGTTGTGATGCCGGTCGCCGCGCCAGTGGTCATGCCCGTAGCCATGCGAGCCGCGATGGCCATCGCCTCGGTCGCTGTGATGCTGACTGTGTGAGGCAGGCGCCGAGGTGGGTGTGGATGCCGCAGCAGTACCCGCCGTGCCGATGGCAGCGCCGCCGGCCAGCATCGCCCCGGCCGCCGCGAGGACAGCGAGCCGCTTCATCTTGAGTGGGCGCATCGGGTGCATCTCCTCCCGAATCTTGAGGACTCTCTGCCTGTGATTCGGACCCAGGAGCGCTACGGTTTGACCATTTTTGCGTCTTTTCTCGGTCATCGAGCCACGGGGCGACGTGAAGCGCAGGCGGGCCGGCAGCGGCATCCGCAGGGCCGTCCACTACGAATTCCCAGAAGGTGATCCGTCATGAATCTCGATGCCCACCGTTTCGGCTGCGCCTCGAGCGACTCCGTCGAGGCCATACGCGCACGCCTTCGCGAGGTGTGCGTCGCATGGACGCTTCGTCGTGCGGGCCACCTCCGCTCCGTTGTGAGAGTGGAAGTCAGCGACGCGGGGCGAAGTTTCGACACCGAGCGACTGCGGGCCAGGTGGAGACACCCGTCGTTCACGCTGGAGGAATCCGGCCACGGCTGATCCCGGAGCCTGCCGGGCATCACCACGCACCCGTTCGCGAGCGATGGTCCTCGCACGACAGGCGAGGACGACGCGCGGGCAGGGCCGAACGGACGCAGTCCGCGGCATCGCGATGCCCAGCGGGTGCGCAGGCGCTGCCTGGAGGCCAGTCTGGAGGCCAGGGCCGAGGTCGGTGACGCGCGACGGCGGGAGAGGACCGGCACGTATGCACCAGAACAGGTCCGCCGCCGACCAGCGTTTCGACAGGTACCTGACCGAGGCCGCGCATGGCAGCGAGGAGGCGTTCGCCCTGCTGTACGACGGCCTGTCCGGCGCGGTGCGGGGCCTCGTCCTGCGTGTGGTCCGCGACGCGTCTCAGGCTGAGGAGGTCGCGCAGGAAGTCATGATCGAGGTCTGGCGCACAGCGGCCCGCTTCCGTCCCGAGCGCGCGTCGGCGCGGACCTGGGTGTTCGCGCTGGCGCACCATCGCGCTGTGGACCGGGTGCGTTCGGCGCAGGCGGCCTCGGAGCGCGAGCGTAGGGCTGCCCTGTGCAACAGCGAGCGACCGTTCGACATGGTGGCCGAGCTGGTGGAGGGCCGGGACGAGCAACGTCGGCTCTATCGCTGCCTGGCGGCGTTGAACCGCGAACTGAGAGTGCCGCTGGTGCTGGCCTACTACGAGGGCCTCACCTACGACGAGGTGGCCCATGCCTTGAGCAGACCGGCCGGCACCGTGAAAACCCGCATGCGCACCGGTCTGCACCGTCTGCGTGAGTGTCTGGAGGCCGGGCGATGAATCACGAACCCGACCTCCACGCATCCGTGGGCGCCTACGTCCTCGACGCGCTGCCCCCGGACGAACGGGCAGCGTTCGAGAACCATCTCGCTGCCTGCGCCGCCTGCCGAGCGGAGGCGGAGCAGCTCATGGCGGCGATCGTCGGGCTCGCCGAGGCCGGCGCACTGCCCCCGGACGACACCCTGCGCGCTCGCGTGCTGGAGGAGATCCACCACACGCGGCAGGAGGCTCCTGTCCGGCGTGCGAGCCGCGGGCAACGGCTGCTGCCCTGGGCGCTCGCCGCGTGTCTCGCGGCGGCAGTGGCCGGTGGGTCGATCGCCTGGTGGCAGCACGAGGAGGCGCGCGACGCGGATCGTACGGCCCTGCGCGAGGAACAGCGCGCGAACGCCCTGGCAGAAGTGCTCACGGCTCCTGACGCCGTCCTGCGTACGGGCGCGATGAGCAAGGGCGGACAAGCGAGCGTGATCGTCTCGCGGCGGGAAGACAAGACGGCCTTCGTCGCGTCTGGTCTGCCGGCTCTCGGCCAGGAACGGGTGTATCAACTGTGGTACGCCGACAACGGCGTCTACCGGCCGGCCGGCCTGCTGTCCGGATCGGGCGGCGAACAAGCGCGGGTCCTGCTCGGCGCCCTCGGCCGTGCCACGGCCGTCGGCGTCACCGCCGAACCCGCCGGGGGTTCACGACAGCCGACCAGCACGCCCCTGACCATCGTCGAGCTGTGAGGCGTCCTCCGCGCCCTTCCTCGTCACCGGGGTTCTGCGGGGTCAGCCACGAGTGACACGCCACAGCCCTCGCACGAAGGTTCGTCATCGGTGTGAGCGGTCATGCGGTGCGCCAGGCCGTCCGCGGTGACGGAGAGCCAATCCCGGAGCGTCAGACCGTCCACACCCCACCAGGCGTCACGGGCGACCGCTGCCAGCACAGCACACAGCCAGCAGCCCGGCACAGGGACGAAAGCATTGGCGGGTGGTGGCGTGGACCCCGAACGCTCGTCATCCATGCGGGGGCTCCCCTCTCTCTACACGTCCTGGACCGTGCGCCGGGCAGTCGCCCGGTGGCTGCCGACCCCATCAGGACCGGCAGCCACCACGGGCAACCGCACCGGGACGCTTTCGTCGAACGTCCCGGTCGGCAGTCGTCGCGTCGATCGCGGGTCAGCTCTTGGGCATCAGGACGGTGTCGATGATGTAGACGTTGGCGTTGGCGGTCTTCACGTTGCCGCAGACGACCTTGGCGGAGTCGTTCACGGTGTAGGACTCGCCCATACCGGCGGTCATGACCTTCGACTTCTCCAGGGTGTCGAAGGAGCCGTTCTCCAGGTCCTTCGGAGCCAGCTTCTTGCCTACGACGTGGTAGGTCAGGATCTTGGTGAGCTGGGCCTTGTCGTTGAGGACCTTGTCCAGGGTGGCCTTCGGGATCTTGTCGAAGGCGTCGTTGGTCGGCGCGAACACCGTGATGTTCTGGGCGTTGTTCAGGGTGTCGACCAGGCCGGCCTTCTTGACCGCCGAGACCAGGGTGGACAGCGCCGGGTTGTTCGAGGCGGCGGTGGCCACCGGGTCCTTGGCCATGCCGTCGAACGAGCCCGCCCCGTCCTTCGGCACCGAGGAACAGGCCGCACCGAACGGCTCGTCCATGCTGCTCGCCCCGGCGCCGGAGGAGTCGGTCGTGCCAGCGCTCGCCGACGCCGACGCCGACGTCTTCAAAGAATCGGACTTCGCGGAGTCGTCGCTGCCGGAGCAGGCGGTCAGGGCCAGCGGCATCGCGACGGCGGCGGCGAGAAGGCCGACGGTGCGACCGGTACGGGTGTTCATCTCAGTCTCCAGTCCAGGGCTGCAGCACGACGCTGCCGTTCAGAAGCGACGCGGAGGAACGACACGGCCCACAACTCCCGCCGGCCCAAACGGCAGACTGCCGCCGGCGATCGGTCCGGTCCTCCTTCACGCGTGGAATCCGTTTCCGCAGCCGGCGCGGATTGGTCAGATCACCCTCAAGGGTGAATCGCGCGTGCAGGTACGGGGCGATGCCCATACGCGTGCTCATGGTGGCCGACGCGAACGCGGCCCGGCGCGACGAGGACCACAATGCCGCGCTGCACACGGTCTACCGGTCGTTCGGCGACGTCCGGACCACGGACGAGGTTCTGAGCCTGATCAGACCGCATCCGAGCTGACAAGCACCCTCACCCGCTTACTGGCGTACTCACACAGGTGTGCTCTCGGGTGGGCCGGCAGGCAGGTGCGTTGCGTCGTGGCGTGCCTGGATGCGCGCGATGACACGCTCCCGCCCGAGCTTCTTGGCCTGGCGGAGCTTGGCTTCGGCGGCGAGCATGGGAATCCAGAACAGCCAGCCCCACAGGCTGAAGTCCAACACCCCGCTCCACACCAGGGCCTTGTTCAGGCTCAGCGCTGCGATGAACGTCAGTACGTACGCTGCGACCCGGTGCGCGAGAAGCAGGCGCAGTGGCGCGTTCCAGGGCCCCTGGAGCAGCTCGACCGCCGCGGCGAGTTCAGCGGCCTGGAGGTCTTCCCCAGTGTCCTCGGCGGACTCGCCTCGGGCGGCTCGCCGTAGCGCGTCGGTGACCAGCACGCTCTGGTCCGCGGTGGCTTCCTGCTGTGCTACCCCTTGAGCAATGGTGACGTTCAGGTCGTCCCAGTAGCCCCGTCCGGCCCAGCCCGTCACACTGTCGACTCGCGCACGTTCGGTGGACCCCGGTGGGGCCAGCTCTTCGATCCGTTCCTGCAGGACCACAGCGTGGCGCGCCCGCCCCGGGTAATCGAAAGAGTCCGAGCGCAGACACAGTTCCAGATAGGACACCAGGAGTCCGAGGTCGTCCGCCGCCAGTTCGAGGCCCTTCCGATACGCGGACTCAGCCTCACGATCGTGGTCCTCGTCGTCTTCCGCGGCATGTGCCTGTCCGAGCCAGCGGAAGAGGACCGGGTCCGGTCCGTGTTCCTCCAGCCCCGCTTCGGCCGCTGCTCGCACAGCCCCGTAGCCACCCACGGCGAAGAGTTCTGAGCATCTCTCCACGTACTGCTGCTGTTCCACGTCCCCACCCCAGCTGTTCGAGCAAGCACCTTCCGACGTGATCAGTGCTGGTGTCAATCACTGCTTGATCACAAACACCGGATCGCGGCACTCGCACGCAGTGTCGCGGCAGCCGCCTGAGAAACTGCCCGAGCCAGTCGGCGCGGGCGATCAGCGAGGAACGTTCAAGGTGCATCACGACGATCAGCCAGTGAATCCTCCGACCGCGCTGTCGCCGGAGCGCGGCAGCGAGATCAATCAGGTGGTCGGCCGGATCACACGATGGGCGACGGGACGCGGAGACATCGTCGGCCTGCTCTTGGTCGGGTCCTGCGTCGGCAACACCGCGCAGCCGGACTCCGACGTCGACGTCGTCCTACTCACCACGGATGAGTCCCTGTATCTACGGGAGGATGGCTGGGCCGGGGAACTCGGGCTGGGCGAACTGATCCGCACTCAATCGTGGGGACCGATCACAGAACGACGCTTTGCCACGGCTTCTGGCCTCGAAGTCGAGCTGGGCATCGGTTCGCCGACCTGGGCCAAGACAGATCCTGTCGATCCGGGGACGCATCGGGTCGTCACCGACGGCGCCCGGGTCTTGTACGACCCGGCAGGCGTCCTTGCCGAGCTTCTCGCCGCCTGCTGATCAACCAGCGGCTCACCGACGGGTCCTCGGACTCTTGCGACCGGGGAGCAGGGCGGGTTGTCGTTGCCGACCGCCACACTGCACCGGCATGACTGCGGAGCGAAAACACGTTGGCCGGTCCGCCTCGGAGCTGCGACGATGACCTCCGTTTCTTCGGCGGGGGATGTTTGTTCGTTTTCGTGTGTGCGGGGTGCGGTGCAAGGCTCACCGTCCCGCTGTCCCAGGTCGCGCTGCCGGTCCACGCGCATCAGAAGTACGGGAACGGGATTCAGCTGCCGGTGCTCATGGAGTCGGGCACGTTCGCCGTGAACCCGGAGCCGTTCGGGCCGCCGTGGCGGAGGTGGGACGAGATCGATCCGGACGAAGCGGCGGCCCGCCGCGTCCACGCGCCGGACGACGCATGGTCCGAGTGCGCGCCCGGCCCGATCGTCATCGCACCCGGGGACGCGCGCGGCACCACACTCATCCCGGAGGCGGCCGGCGGCTACTGCTGCGGCCTGGACTGGGGTGACGGACCCAACATGGCCTGTGAGGCATGCGGCCTGCCCGTGGCGAACCGGATCGACGACTGCTCCCTCTGGCAGGCGGTGTGGCTCGCGCCGGAGGCCGTGCGCCGCGTCGCCGTCGATGGCACCGAGAGCACGGCGCTCTCCTGGGCGGAGCTGCTGTTGGAGGGGAAAGCCACGCACCCGGTCGAGCCGATCACTCGATGGGGTTCGCTGCTCGGGCTGGACCACTGGTGGTCATGGAGCCCGCGGTGGGAAGCGGCGGTCGGTCAGGCGCTCGCTCATCTGCTGGCAGCCTCGGACGGTTTGCCCGTGACCGTCCCGCACGGCCTGCCCACGGAGGTGTTCCAACGCGCCCTCGATGCCCTGCTGCCGCCGGGCCTGCCTGCGCGGCACGCCGTTCTGGCCGGACCGGGATTGCCCGTGCCCGACACGAGCGCCGACATGCTGCTCCTGCCGACCCACCCGCAGACTGGCGAGCTCTGGAGACCGACCGGCCCGGCCGCGGCCGCGTACCCGGTGCCACTGCCGTTCGGGGTGTGGTTGTGGCTGGCCTTCCCCAAGCCATACCTGAGCCGACCCGCATCGGGAACCATGCCCGACGGCGTTCTCCGCGACGACCCGCCCATGCCGCGGCCCCATCACTCGTTCCGCGCCGACCCGGGCACCTTCCGGAACACCCTGGTCCGGCTCCCGGCCGCCCGCAGCTTGTGGCTGCGCGAGATCCTGGAGAACATCACGCGGTACATGCAGGCTGGCATCTTCTAGCCGACGGCCGACCGACGGGGGGGCGGCTGTATCGCCCGACCTTGTACCTGTCCCTACACCGTGACCGTGCTGCTCAGCGGAGCTGCTCAGGAGCCGGGAAGCGGGAACGCGTTCCGGACGCTGCTGGGCCGGCACATCCGCAGGCTCCCGCGGTCGGCAGCCCAAGCCTTCAACAGCGTGCGGCACCACCCCTTGATCGCTGCCGAGCTTGCTGATTGGCTCGCCCGCATGCCTGAGTTGGGACCCGTCGCATGGCCCCCTGCCCCGATCCGGACCGAGAGGCTCGTGCTCCGTGAGCCTGAAGCGCGGGACCGTGTGGCGGCCATCGAGTTGTTCGCCTCGCCCGAAGTAGGCACCTACATCGGTGGTCCCCGGCAGCGAGAGGAACTTGAGCGGACCATGCCCGAGACTCCCACGCGGCGCCCTGGCCTCTTCGTGGCCGAACTCGGCGGGGCGATGATCGGGATCGTCACGCTCGACCGGCGCGACCCGAAGCATCCCGTGCACGTCCACCCCGGAGCCTCGGAGGCCGAACTCGGCTACCTGTTCCTGCCGCGGTCCTGGGGACACGGTTACGCCGCGGAAGCATGCGCGGCTGTACTGGAATGGTGCGCCGGGGCGCTGCCCGGCGAGCCGGTGGTGCTCACCACTCAGACCGCCAACAAGCGCTCGATGCGCCTCGCGGCGAAGCTGGGGTTCACCGAGGTGCAACGGCACGAGGACTGGGGTGCCGAGCAGTGGTTCGGCAGTTGGTCCAGGGCCGTGCCGCCCCGCTGAGATCGCCCTCCCTGGTGACCGTCAACGTCTCATCACATCGGCTCCCGGCACCGGAGGTTATCCCCCTCCCGAACCTGAGGTGCGCCGGATCGTCCCCGCTTTGCGGCCGGACCTAGGTTTTGGCCATGCCTCCGACTTCACTCATCCGACTCGCCATAACGCTATCCGCCGCCATCCTGCTCGCCACAGGGACAGTCACCGCCAGCGCCCGGCCCGCGGATTCCTCGGCCTCGCTGGACCAGTTACGCCGGGACACCGAAGCGATCCACGCCCTCGGTGTCAGCGGCGTGCAGGCTCGTACGATCGCGCCTGACGGTCGGCAATCGGTCGCCACCAGTGGCACTGCCGACCTGCGCACCGGCCGCCCCCTCTCCCCCGACGGGTACTTCCGTATGGCCAGCACAGCCAAGACGCTGGTCGCCACCGTGGTGCTTCAGTTGGAGGCCGAAGGCCGGCTGTCCGTGGACGACACCGTGGACCACTGGCTGCCCGGAGTGGTGGAGGGCAACGGCAACGACGGCAGACGGGTCACCGTCCGTCAACTGCTCCAGCACACCAGCGGCATCAACAACGTCATGCCCGGCTACACCACGGCGGACGAGTACTACCTGCAGCGCCACGACGTTTACAGCCCCGAGCAGTTGGTGGCCCGTGCCATGACTGACGTGCCGGTCTTCCGGCCCGGCCGGGGGTGGGCGTACTCCAATCCCGGATACGTCCTGCTCGGCATGATCGTCGAGCGGGCCACCGGTCACCCCGCGCACCAGGAGATCGAGGACCGAGTCCTGCGCCCGCTCGGCCTCGATCAGACCCGCTGGACCGGCACCTCCGCCACCCTGCCCCGGCCGCACGCCGAGGGCTACCAACTCTTCAGCCCTGACTCCCTGGTGAACGTCACCGATCAAGTCGCCGTGGACCACGAGACCTCGTTCGCCACGACCACGCGGGATGAGAACCGTCTTCTCCGCGCGCTGCGAGGCCCGCGAGTTCACGGAAACTGAAGGACTTTCCGTGGGAACCCGAGGGCGGCGGTGGTGCTCTCGTGGGTTCGTGCCCCGGGTTCATGCGAACACACGGGGTGATGCAGAGCGGGCCCACCCCTGGGTGCCTTCCCTGAAAACAGTGCTGACACCGTAGGAGTCATGAGAGCAGAAGGAACGACACCGGAACCGGAAACCTCTGTGCAGAGTGGGCTCACATCTCTGGGTGAGGTGGCGTGTCGTTATCAGGCGGATGAGATACGCCCGGAGGATCTGCCGATGATCGCTGCTGAGGCGCTCGCAGCCGGACTGGACACCCCGACATTGTGCGAGCTCGCCGGTTGGCCTCGCAACGCGGATGCCCGCGATATTCGCGAAGCGTTCGAGCAAGCACTTGCGGAGTCCGGGATCGGGCTGCCGGATCGGGGCCTGGCACGGCGCCACGCTCTGCGCCGGATGGCGGCGAGACTCGTCGCTGGAGAGATGACTCCCGCCGACCTGGCGACGGACGACTGGTGGGAGACGGAGGTCGAGACCGCGGCGGAGCAATCGTTCGTGGCGCTGATCCCGCAATGCGATTGCTGCATCGAGTACACGTTGGGGCTTGACCAGCAGACATGGGCGGCCCAGTTGCGGAATGCTGCTCTCGCCCTGACATCGTCTCCGCCGATCGAACCCGGATGCTGACTCTGCCTGGCGTGCTCATCCTCAGCAAAGGCGTGAACCGGTCAAGCAGACGTCACTGAAGTGGCTGTTCAGCGGCCTGGTGCAGCAGAGCCCGTGCGGAGTCCGCGTAGCGCATCGCGGTCTTCTCATCGAGGCCGAACACCTCAGCGAGGTGGAGTGGGTCGGGCCCGTGCGTCAGGGCCTCTTCGAGTTGGCGGTCGACGCGGAGCCGCTCCAGCGTCGCGTCCTGCCCGCGCATCGAAGCGCTGATCCAGTGGTTGCTGGCGCGGCTGGTCCTGGTGGCGGTCTGGTTGTTGATCAGCAGGTGGAGGTTCGCGGTGTTCGGCCACCGGTTTCGCCGGTGCTCCAGCCAGTCCAGCAGCAGCTTCAGGGTAAGCTCGTCGAGCGGGCGGACACGTCCGGCGATGGTCAGCCGACGGTTGCCGATGTCGAGGTCGTCAAGCATGAGGTTGGCGATCTGGGCAACCCGGGCGGCGTGGACCGCTGCGAGGGCGAGGATGAGCCGCGTCGCCGGGGTGGTGGCCGCCGCGACGGAGCGATCGACCTGCTCTGGGACGAGCGGTTGCAGCACGGCGTACTCGTATTGCCCGACCTTGATCCGACTGGTGGGGTTGCGGAAGATCAGCCCGTTCCGCTTGGCCCAGGTGAACAGCGAGCGCAGGGCGACGAGTTGGTCGTGGCGCTGGTGGCCGTGCAGTGTCTTGATGTAGGTAAGGACGTCATCGCGGGTCACCTCACGCAGGTGGTCGTAGGGGTTCGACCATTCCAGCAGGGCCGGGCGGACCCGGTTGAGGTAGAGCCAGACCGTGCCTTCCCGCCGCGGGAGGCTGCGGGGGCCGCCGTCGCGCAGGAGGCGGGTCCAGCGCTCGGCCTCCGAGCGGATGCCGGGCGCGAGACCCTCCAGCCTCTCGGCGAGCCAGCGTTCGAAGGAGGGTTCGCTGTCGTCCTCGAAGATCCCCATCTTGTCCAGGACCGTGACGGTGTGGCCGACCGGTAGGTCCAGGGCCCGCAGCGGGGCGAAGATCTCCGTGTGCCGGATGACGTCGCCCTCGACGTGGCCGGTGAGGACGAGGGCCAGGCCCCGGTTGACGGCGAAGCGGATGTTGCGTCCCCACCCGCGGGTCTCGGCGAGCCGGTGGGCGAGGTACTTTGCCCAGGCTAGCCATGGGCTGGCCAGGGCGAGCCGGCTGTAGTCACGGGGGATCTGTGCGAACAGCGGTAGCTGCCGCCAGCCGGGATCCGGGCGCCTGGCCGGTGCAGGAGGCGGCTTGCGCGTGGCTCCCCGCCGTCCTCCGCGCGTCCGAGCCGCGAGGGTCGGTCTCCTGCGGTAGTGCATGCCGACGAAGAACAGTTGATGATGCCGGACGGCGGCGAGCCGGCCCCGCACGTCCGTCTCGTCCATGGGCCGGCCGACGACGGCCTTCGCATTGAGACGGGCCTGGCACCAGCACAGGCGGCAGTAGTTCCACTTCAGCGGCTGGTCGCGGCGGCAGCCAGTGCATACGGCCGCGTCGTGGCCGCGGCCGAACATGTAGCAGGTGGGGCAGAGACGGCCGCTGAAGTTTCCCCAGGCCAGGCAGCTGTCGCAGGAGTCGGTGGGCTTGACGTAGCCCTTCGGGAACCGTGCCACCGGATCACTCCGGCGGCAGCGACCGGCCGTCCCGGCGCTTGGGGATCACCTTCGGTGCGGCGGTTCCCGCACCGACCGCGGCCCGTTCCATTTCCTCCGCCTGGCCAGGGCGGCTGACCTTCTCCGGTTCGGGGATCAGCAGGTCTCCCACCTCGCAGCCGAGGACCACGCAGATGACGTCCAGGTCCTCCAGCTTGAGCGAGACCGGCTGGCCAGACCACAGCCCGGACATCTTGCCGGCCGAGATCACCAGGCCATGCTCGGCCAGGCTCCGCTGGAGCTCGGACGCCTTCCAGATACCCTTGCTCGCGGCGGTCAGCCGCAGGTTCCACCTCATCGGGCCAGTCCTTCCAGCCGCCTCGCGGCCCGTTCCATCCCGGCGACCCAGGCGTCCTCGACCCGGGTCTGCTGCACGTGGATATACCGCATCGTGGTGGCGATCCAGGAATGTCCCAAGACCTCCTGGATTGCGATCAAGTCCAGCCCATTGCCGTAGAGTTGGGACGCGCAGAAATGCCGCAGGACGTGCGGTGTCAACCTGTCCGTCCAGCTCGGCAGATGAGCCTGGACCGCGTTGTCGAGCCCGTTGCGCAGGGCGTCGTCGCCGACCCGGCGGGCGGAGCCGTCAGTGTTCTTGCGCTCAGAGGGGAACAGCGGGGCACCAGGGCGAGTGTGATCGTCGTCGAATTGGCCCCACACGTCCTCGATGAACCACCGCACTGTCCGGTCGGCACCATTGATCAGCGGAACCATCCGCTCACGCGGACCCGAGCCGCGGGCCCCCTTACCGTGACGGACGTGGAGTTTGCCGAAGCGGCCCAGGTCCCACTTGATGTCGTCCAGGTCGAGCCCACACACCTCGCTCACCCGCAGGCCGACCTGGGACATCAACTTCGAGGCGGTGTAGTTCCGGGCGGTCGGGGCGAACTTCCGGCAGGTGGCCAGCTCGCGGCCCCAGGCGGTGAACAACGTCCCGATCTCCGGCTCACTCGGCGGGATCCGCAGCTGGGCGTCCTTGGCCCCGCGCGGCCGGTTCATCTCGTCAATCGGGCACTCGACCACCCGGCCGGTCATCCGATGGATCTCGACCTTGTGCCGCAGCTCCAGGAACATGAAGTACGTGCTCAGCGCCTGCGACCGGCCCAGCCGAGTGCCACTGGGCGACTGCCGCAGCACCTTCCCGAAGTACACGTCCGCATCGGCGGGCTCCATGTCCCACAGCGGCCGGCCGAACCAAGACCTGATCTGATCCAGGTGACCGACGTCGCCGCGGATGGTACCGTCCGCCAGACCTGCCGAGGCCCGTGCGAGTACGAACCCTGACAGCACATCGGTCTCGAACCGCTCCAGCTCCTCCGCCGACGCGGGCGCCCAGTGCTCACGCAGGTCCCGTACGACTGACAGCGCCGCCAACCCGAGCCCCCTCACCTTCGACCCGACTGCAAATCGGTCGGACGAGATGAGAACGCTTCAAGAATCCCGAAGTTACGTCACAAGCCAGCAGAGCACACGAAAGACGAAGAACCCCCTGGCCACAGGCCCAGCGAATCAGCGGGGCGCAGGGGAACTCACGGGATGTCGCACATCTCGGGCCGCCTTCTGCCGCCGCGCCAACTCTCCGAGATGAAGCAGACCGTCCCCGTGAGCGCGGAAGTGCAGCAGCTCTGGCCCGGTGGGCGATACGGGCTCGGCCTGGTCGAGCGCCCGCTGACCTGCGGAGGAACCTACTGGAGCCACGAGGGCGGCGACGGCGGTTACATCACCCTGAACGGCGTCACCGACGACGGCCGTCGAAGCGCCGTGGTCTCCATGTCCGAGGCGCGCGGCGACACCCCGGAACACATCCTGGCCCAGGAGAACGCCGGCAGCGCCCTGATCGACCACGCGCTGTGCGCGGGAGGTCGCCGCGTCTCGTGACGCGGGAGGCCAGTTCTGGAGGCAGGCAAGGTCGCGCAGCCTCACGTTCTGCGACGTACCCCAGCAGGTCCAGCACCCACGATTCAGGCCGGACCCCCTGAGCCCGTCCCGCAGACACCGCGCTGAGGCGACTCACCGGTAACCCCGCGTGGCTCCGTCCTTGACCTTGGGAAACCGAAACGATCGACGCCCCCTGAACCCGGCTCTGCCCATGCCGGTCAGGCAGTAGGCACATAGCCTCGAAAGTGAGGAAAAGGAAGTATGACGGCAAGGGGCCGATCATGGGTGACGATGAGCTGTTCGAGGCCGCGGCCGAGACCGCACGGCAGGAGAAGGCCGCGGCCGGCGAGCCGCTGGAGCCGCGGGTCGGCCCCCTGCCGAAGGGGCCGCCCGAGTCGAAGCCGTACACGCATCCGGCAGCGGGGTGGGGCGCGGCGAAGGCGGTCACCGAGTTCCTGGTCGACGAGCGCGAGGTCGTGGTCGGCTCGCTGGAGATGCTGAAGATGAACCAGGAGAACAGCGGCGGCTTCGACTGTCCGGGCTGCGCGTGGCCCGACACCAAGGACCTGGCGCTGGACCTCTGCGAGAACGGGATCAAGCACACCACGTGGGAGATGACGGGCAAGCGCGTCACCCGCGAGTTCTTCGCGCGGCACAGCGTCACCTCGCTCTTCGACTGGAACGACCATGACCTGGAGGCGGAGGGGCGGCTCACCGAGCCGATGGTGTACGACCCGGACACGGACCATTACGTTCCGATCAGATGGGCGGACGCCTTCAAGCTGTTCGGCGATGCCGTCCGCGCCCTGGAGAACCCGGACCAGGCTTCGTACTACACCTCGGGACGGCTGGGCAACGAGGCTTCCTTCCTCTACCAGCTCATGACGCGCGAACTGGGCACCAACAACCAGCCGGACTGCGCCAACATGTGCACCGAGGCCGGCAGCCGCGCGATGCTCGACTCGCTCGGCACCGGCAAGGGCACGGTGGACCTGAAGGACTGGGAGGCCGCGGACGCCGTCTTCGTGATCGGCATCAACGCCGCCTCCAACGCCCCGCGCATGCTCACGCCGCTGGCTCAGCTCTACCGGGCGGGCAAGAAGATCGTCCACATCAATCCGCAGGTCGAGGCGGGTGCCACCCGTACGATCATCCCGCACGACATCCTGGCGATGGCGACCTTCCACGCCACCCCGACCAGCAACCTCGACATCCAGCCCCGGTCGGCCGGCGACATGGCGCTGATGCGCGGCATCGCCAAGGCGACCCTGGAGCTGTCCGAGAGGGACGATCACGCGATCGACAGGGAGTTCCTGCGCCGCCACACGACCGGGTTCGACGACTACCGGAGGCTGGTCGAGGACACCTCGTGGGACGAGATCGTCCACCAGTCGGGCGTGACCAAGGAGGACATCCTCCAGGCCGCCTCGATCTACCGCGGCGCCGACCGGTCGATCATCACCTGGGGGCTGGGCGTCAACCAGCACGAGCACGCCGTGGACACCATCCGCGAGATCATCAACGTCCTGCTGCTGCGCGGCAACATCGGCCGCGAGGGCGCCGGGGCAGCGCCCAACCGGGGCCACAGCAATGTGCAGGGCAACCGGACCTGCGGCATCACCAACGCTCCGACGCGGGAGTTCCTCAACAAGCTCGCCGAGGTCTGCGGGATCGATCCGCCGCGTGAGGACGGGCTGGACGTCATCGGCACCGTCGAGGCGATGGACCGCGGGGACATCAAGGTCTTCGTCGGCATGGCGGGCAACTTCGCGCTCGCCCTGCCGGACACCAGGTACACGTACGCGGCCCTGCGGAAGGTCGGTCTGACGGTCTACGTCAGCACCAAGCTCAACCGCAGCCACATCGTCCACGGCAAGCGGGCGCTGATCCTGCCGTGCCTGGGCCGTACCGAGAAGGACGTCCAGCGGGGCGGCGTGCAGCGGCTGTCGGTCGAGGACGGCGACTCGATGGTGCATCTGTCCCAGGGCAACCAGCACCCGGCCTCGCCGCAGCTGCTCTCGGAGCCCGCGATCATCGCCGGCCTCGCACGGGCGGCACTGCCGGACTCCGCGACGCCGTGGGAGTGGTACGTCGAGGACTACGACCGCATCCGCGACACCATGTCGAAGGTCCTGTACGGCTTCGAGGACTTCAACCGGCGTGTCCGGCTGCCGATGGGCTTCCGGATCAAGCAGCCCGCCCGCGAGCTGGTCTTCCTCACCCCCAGCGGCCGCGCCGAGTTCTCGCACGCCCGGCTGCCCGACGTGGTGCCCCGCGACGGACGGCTCGTTCTGGGCGCGATGCGTTCCCACGACCAGTGGAACACGACGATCTACACCGACAACGACCGCTACCGGGGCATCCACAACCTGCGCACGCTCGTCTTCATGAACGCCGAGGACATGGACGAGCGCGGCCTGGAGGAGTTCCAGCCGACCAGGATCACGGCGTACGCGAAGGACGGCACGGAGCGCACCCTGAAGGGGTTCCTCGCGGTCAAGCACGACATCCCTCGCGGGGTCGCGGCCGGCTACATGCCGGAGCTGAACCAGCTGATCTCGATCAGCGACTACAGCTCCCAGAGCGAGCAACCCCTGATGAAACAACTGGACGTCACGATCGAGCAGGACGCCTGAGGAGGAGGGCATCGGGGCAGCTCTTGCGGGCGGCCTCGCAGAGGCGGTGAGGCCGACGGATCTCCGGCTGACTAGGACCGCGTCGCCCTGCCGCACTCCTCCCCGGAGGACTCGCCCCGCACGACCGGTGTGCCGCGTTCGTACGGGTCGATCTCTCTGTCGGCCTCGGCCTGCTGGTGGTCAGTGCCGAAGGGCGGGACGAAATAGCCCGTCGGGGCACCGCAGCCGCCGTTGGTCACGTTGTACTTGTAGGAGACGATCGAGAACGTGCCCGGCTCCGTGACCACCTTGTCGGGGTCGTCCCAGCTCAGGACCAGCTCGCGTCGGACGATCGTGCGTACGATCTCGTCGTTGCCGTCCACACTTCCGCCCGCGTCGGCGCGGGCGACCGGGTAGACGAAGGTGACGTCGGCGGTCACCTGGAGCGCGCCGCGCTCGCCCTCCCGGTAGGTCAGTTCGCCCCGGGTCTTCACGACGTCGCCGACCAGGTGGGCGCGGGAGGGTTTGAACCGGCTGAACAGCAGAAGGGGGTCGTTCTTCTCGCTGGGGGTTCGGAATGCGACCCGCAGCAGTTCCTGGACGTCCTTCTGGTGCGGGTTGATCTGCGCGATCGCCTTCTCGGGACGCTCGCCCCGCAGCACCCCGCGGTCCAGGCCGGAGGCGACGACGAAGTCCCGGCTGCGGGCCAGGGCCCGCTCGACCTCCGCCGCGTCCATCCAGCCGACCGTCTCGGCCTTCGGCATGGTGATCCCCGCCGGTCCGCTCGCCCAGCGCGCGGCAGGTGAGCCGCGGAACGGCTGGTCCGCCGTAGGGCGTTGGGCCGACAGCGGCGCGGAGTCGGTGCCGCCGGTGATCAGGTTCACCCACCGCTGGGGCGCGAGCGCCACCCCGAGCAGCGCCAGCACGGCCAGGAGTCCGACCACGTACCCGCCCGTACGCCGCTTGGGCCTCGCGGGCGGGTGGCTGGCCCGGCCCGCCACGCCACCCCCAGGCACCGCGCGCAGCCGCTTCGCCACGTCGCGGGCCCGCGCGGACGGCTCCTTGGGCGAGTCGGGGACGCCCGCCACCGATTCGCGCAGGAACCGGTCCCACTCCTCGTCGGACCTCGACGAACCGTCAGGCTCCGTATCCGCGCCCATCCCCACCCCTGTCGATCAGCAGTCCGCGGCCCGCTCCCCCAGGACGCGTACGCATGATGGCACAGGGCTCTGACAACGAGGCGCGGCGTCTCAGACGCTCTGTCGACGGCGGGAAAATGGGTATGTACGGGACGACGCCTGCCGCATTAAGGGGGAAGCATGCCGCCTACGCCGGACCCGGAGAGACCTGAAGCCACGGAAGACGAGGAGCCCTGGCTCAGCAGCGCCGAGGTCGCCAAGCTGTGGCCGGTGCGCAAGGACTGGCTGCCTACAGCCGCTCACCTCGCGGACGTCCGCGTCCGCCGCTTCGGCGGGGAAAGCCGGGGCACGTGGGGGGCGGAGCCGACCTTCTACCACTTCCACCCCGGGGACGTGCGCAGGGCCACGGTGGCCATCGCCGAAGGACGCGTCGACATACCGTCCGAGCTGCGCACCGACACGACCGTCGGTAGGCGGAGGGAGTTCTGGGGCACGTTGAGCGCCCGCGTCGCCGGCACGCTCCTGCTGGCCGCCGTCGTGGGCTCGCTCCTCATGCTTCTGTATGTGGGCTTCTTCCTGCTGACGGTCGAGTGATGGTCGAGCGCGACGATCAGCGTCCGAAGCGCCGGGCGGCGGTGTTCCCGCCGCGGGACTAAGGGTGCAGCTTCTCGCCCTTTGCCAGCATCGCCACGAACTTCTCTATCCGGCGCGCCCTGGTCTCGGGCTTCTTGGCGTCCTGGATCCGGTACAGGATCGCGTAGCGGTTCTGCCGGTCCAGTGTCTCGAAGAAGGCCGCCGCGGCCGGGTCGGCGGTCAGGGCCGCCGCGAGGTCGTCCGGCACCGTGGCGGTCTTCGCGCTGTCGTAGGCCGCGTCCCAGCGGCCGTCCGCCTTCGCGCGGTCGATCTCGGCCTGTCCCTGAGGACGCATCCGGCCCTGCTCGATCAAGGCCGTCACCTTGTCCCGGTTGACCTTGGACCACCTGCTGCGCGGCTTGCGCGGGGTGAAGCGCTGGAGCCACCACTCGTCGTCGAACTTGGCCTTCTGGCCGTCGATCCAGCCGTAGCAGAGGGCCACGTCGAGCGCCTGGGCGTAGTCGAGCGCGACGATTCCGGGGCCCTTCTTACGCAGCTTGAGCCAGATGCCGGACGAGACGGCGTGGTTCTCGTCGAGCCATGTCCGGAATGCCTCGGCGGATTCGAAGGCGACGGTCTCCAGGTCCAAAGTCACCCCAGCAGCGAACCACACCCGGCCGATCTTCGTGGTGCGTTCGGGCACCCGGCTCACGTCAATGAACGGTCGCCGCCAATGGGCCCAACCGAGCCCAGTAGTTCTTGAGCTCGACGCGGCGAGTGCTTCTTCACGCCCGTGAGCCCGGCGCGATCGGCGAGACACCCCGCTAAGTGCGGCGGGCCAGTAGGTGCGTGTCGAGGAAGCCTCGCTCGGTCTCCGGGTCGTGGAGCAGCCGGGCCGTCGTGACGAGTCCGGCTTTGGTGAGCAAGTCGGCGAACCGCTCCGCCGGCCAGCTGTAGGCGGGCGCCACCTTGTGGTCGAAGCGGACGGGGTGCGGGCCTTCGGTCCCGAAGAGGGACACCAGGAGCAGACCTCCCGGTGCCAGGACCCGCGCCTGCTCAGCGAGGAGGGCGGGCAGTTCCTCGGGCGGGGTGTGGATCATCGAGTAGTGGGCCAGCACGCCACCGAGCACGCCGTCCTCGACCGGCAGCTCCTCCATCGACGCCACATCGAAGCGCAGCCCTGGGTGGGCCTGCCGGGCGTGGGCGACCATGCCCGGGGAGAGGTCCAGCCCGAAGGAGTCCAGCCCCAGGTCGTGCAGCATGGCCGTCAGATGGCCGGGGCCGCATCCGACATCGGCAACCCGCAGGTGCCCCGTGCCCCGCACGAGCTCGGCGAACGTACCGATCATGTTCCGCGCGAACGGGCGTGCCTCCAGCCCGTCGGCGAACATCGACGCGTACAGCTCGACGACGCCGTCGTAGGCGGTCCTGGTCTCATCACGGTGGTCCGACACGGCAGGGAAACTAGCACCCAAGTGCCGGTCGGGGACCGCACATTGTCAGGCCGGACCAAGTTGTTGGGCGGGTCTTGCGGCCAGTTGAGCGCCGACGCGGGTCATCGCGGCACGGGACTGTCAGTGGCTGCTGACAGGATCACCGGCATGGGATTCGTACGCACCACTCCCCCGCGGCCCGTCGAGGTGACCGCGGTCTTTCCCGAGCTGACTCAGCTGGCGCGGCCTGCCGTCCGGCTGCATCCGCGTCCGGGATCGCCTTCGGTCAGGGACAGTTCGGTCGGCGGGCCGCTGTTGTGGCCGGCCGGGGAGCCGTGGCCGTACTGCGAGGACGTACACCTACATGTGGACACCGGCTTCCGCAAGTCGCCGGCCGAAGTGCGGCTCCAGCGACGCCTGCGGTCCCGGTGGCGTCCTGGCGACCCGCCTCCCGTGCTCACGCCCGAGGAGGAGGCACTCAAGGAACGCAATGCCGCGTGGCTCGCCGAACGGCACGCTGCAGGCCCGCCGCTGCCCGCCGAGTGCCCGGTTCCGATGCTGCCCGTGGCTCAGCTGTTCCTGCGCGACATACCGCTGTTGCGGCCGCCGGGGCAGGCCGACCTGCTGCAGGTTCTGTGGTGCCCCTATGAGCACGAACCGAATTACAAGCCGGCCACCGCACTGTTCTGGCGGTCGGCCGCGGAGGTGGGCGACGTCCTCGCCACGCCACCGGAGCCGTACGAGGCGGACTACCCGGGTTACGTGCCGGAGACGTGCGTGCTGGCGCCGGAAGCCATCACCGAGTACCCGAACATCCTGGATCTGAGCCCGGAGCTGCAGGGGATGCTGGAGGACTGGGACAGATGGCAGGCGGCCGGAACCGCTGTGGACAGCTCCTACGAGGAGTCTCCGCGTGACTTCTACTCCGTTCACCTGGGCGACGCACCCGGCTGGAAGGTCGGCGGCTGGCCCCCTTGGGGCCGTACCGACCCCAACCCCCGCTACTGCGCGGTGTGCGAGGCACGGATGGTGCCGCTGCTGACGATCGCTTCCTGGGAGTGGGACGGCGGCGACGGTCACAGTTGGGCGCCGCAGGAGGACCAGGCCGCCGCCACCGGCTCCTCCTACGCGGGCCAGAACCCCTCACAGCCGACGCAGGTGGAGGTGGGCAGCACGGACAACATGCAGATCTACGTCTGCCCGACGTCGCCCGGGCATCCGCACACCGACCTGATCCAGTGAGGGGTCGGGGTCCGGTACGTCCACGTCACCACGGCATCGTTCCGACCCCGTCGGTCCGACGGGTCAGCCTGAACCGGGCCAGCCGGAGGCCGGGGGCGGGTTCGATGGTGTCGATACGGGAGAAGCCCAGGCGTTCGTACAGGGCGACGGCTGGACGGTTGTCGGCGCCGGTGCTCACCAGCGCGTCGCGTCCGGGAGCGAGGTCGGTCAGGAGATGCCTTAGCAGGGCCGCGGCCAGGCCGCGGCGGAACCATCGGGGATCGACGCACACGCGCTCGATGTCGATGAGGTTCTCGGGCAGGTCCCGCCAGGCGACGAACGCGGTGATCTCGCCCTCGGCCATCGCCCCGAGCCACCGCAGCGGCTGGGCCCGCATCTCTTCCAGGCTCTCAAGCAGGGCCGGGATGCCGTCGAAGCGGATCAACTCGGCCTCGACCGCGTAGGCGTGCCGACCGATACGGTGAACCGCCGCCGCTGTGGCCTCGTCGGTGAGGCTCAGCTCGGCCATGACGATGTCGGAGCGGGGGTGGCCGTCGCTCGTGTACAGGGCGGGAGTCAGCATCTCCCGATGGTAGGTGCCGAGCACCTGCGAGGGTTCCCCGCCACTCACCAGTGCGCCAATCATGTTGACCGCTCACGGCAGACGGTGCTGGAGTCGGCCCGTGGACAGCATCCCCGCCAATCGGCGGCTCTGGAACCGGATCAGCAGCGCCTACCAGCACGAGCACGATCCGCAGATCGGCGCCGCGCCCCGGTTGTGGGGCATGTACTCCATCCCCGACGCGCACCTGCGCGCCCTGGGCGATGTCACCGGCAAGCGTGTCCTCGAACTCGGCTGCGGCGCCGGCCAGTGGTCCAGGGCGCTCACGGCCGAGGGTGCCGCCGTGGTCGGACTGGACCTGTCCGACGCCCAACTCGCGGCAGCGGAACAGGCGATGGGAGCGGCTCGCTATCCGCTGGTGCAAGGTGCCGCCGAACAGCTCCCCTTCGCCGCCGAGAGCTTCGACCTGGCGTTCTGCGACTTCGGCGGGCTGAGCTGGGCACCGCCACATCGCGCCGTCCCGGAGGCCGCACGCGTCCTGCGCCGAGGCGGACGTCTGGTGTTCAACGTCGCCAGCCCGTGGTTCGAGGCTTGCTACGACGAGGCCGCCAGCCGCGTGACCACAACGCTTCGGCAGGACTACTTCGGGCTGGACACGATCGCCGAGGGCGATGGCGCGACCAGTTATCAACTCACCTACGGCGACTGGGTCAGGGTCCTGCGCGGCGCGGGTCTCGTCATCGACGACCTCATCGAGCCGCGGCCCGAACCCGGAACACCCAACGGCTACAACGAGACCGACCCGCCCGACTGGGCACACCGCTGGCCGGCGGAACTCCTCTGGGTGACCCACAAGCCGTGAGCGCATCTGTCGGTTCGAACAGGGCTTTCAGCTCCCCGAAATCGACTGCGCACGGCCTGCCGCCTCGGTCGCACAGCCATCCCCGTGGGCACCCGCCCCGAGCGTGCCCAGCCCGCGCCCGGACCAGTGGCTCACCACAGCGCCGTACCCGGGCCGCCCTTGAACGGACCCTCGATCTCGGCGGTGACCCAGCCGCCATAGAAGTCACCCTCCTGCGCGCGCACGACCTCGCCGTCGACCGTGCACAGGTCGACTGACTCGGGATAGACGGCGAAGTGGTCGGTGAGACGTTCGTAGCCGCCCGTGGGACTGGGGTAGCTCCAGGCGGCGCGCCTGCGGATGTAGGGGCCGATCGCCAGGTCCCAGTACACCGCCCGCCCCTTCCACTCGCACCACGTACTCCCACGGGCTGGAACCAGCAGGTCGGTGTTCACGTCCTCGGCAGGGAGGTAGAAGACGGGCGGGTGCGAGGTCTCCAGCACGCGCAGGGCCCGCCGCGTGTCGGCCACTTCGACGCCGGCGCACTCCACGCGGACGCGTCGGCTGTCGGGCCGGATCGCGGGAGGCCGGGGGTAGTCCCAGACGGACTCGGTCCGGGGCGGCGGGTGATCGGACATGGTTCCATCCTGCGACCACGCCCCGGCCCGCGCCAGGCAACGGTGGATACCGGTCGAGGCACGGGACGGGCGTGCGCTTGCGACGGAAGGCACGTGGGCGTACAACGCATCGAGAAGGCAACGGGGTCATGAGAGAACCACTGGCTGACATCGCGGGCGCAGCCCTGCAACGTCAAGGCTCGACCACTCGACAAGCAAGGGCGGATCGCCTGACCGTTCTCAGCGGTGCTCCCGTCGTCGCCGATGTCTGGGTCAGCGGCAGCCTCGGGTTCGTCCTGCTTCTGCATCGGAGGAACGACGGTCTGCTGGCCGAGGAGTTGTACTACTCCGTACGGCAGCACGACGGGTTCTGGGAGCATTGCGACCATCTCAACGGGAGCATCCTCGGAGTGGATCTGGCGGACCCCGCCGTCGTCGAGCACGCCTTGGCCGGGGCGCCCGTCTCCGTGATCGGGGCGTCCGAGTCCCTGGTCCACACCGGGCGCGGCCCGGACGGTGACGAGGGGGAACTCGTACAGGTCGCGGAACTCCTGGTGGGCAGCGAAGTCGACCTCATCGAGGTCGAACGCGTCGCACCGGCCTCAGCCGGGACAGCGGCACTCTCCACCCACCGCGTGCCCGGACCTCTGATGCTCCTGGCCCTGCTGCCCGGCGAGCGCATCCGTGTCTCTGCCGTACGGACAGAGGGCGCTTCTCGCATCTACCTCGGCGAAGTTCTTGATCTGCACAACCCCCTGATGTGACGGCGTCGACGGCTCGCCTAGCCGGGGAGGGTCCGCTGCGCCAGGCCGTCCAGGATGAGGGCGAGGCCCGCCTCGAAGGCGGCTTCGTGGTCGAGGGCCGGGACGTCGGGCGGCAGGTCCTGGCCGTCCGTTGATCCCGTGTCCGCCTGTTCCGCCTGTTCCTCCAGTACGCAGCCGACCGTGAATCTGCCGGTGGCCAGCATCGCCATCTGCGCGTCCCGCTCGGGGAGGCCGGAGGCGACGAGGAAGGCCATCTTGTGCCGGATGCGGTCGAGGTCACCGGTCGGGGTGCTGCCGGCGTGGAGTCGTGCGCCGTCCCGGTGTCGCAGCAGGGTGCGACGGAAGCTGCGTGAGTTCGCGAGGAACCACGCGCGCCAGTCGTCCTCGGGCGACGGAAGCGGGGCGTCGGCATGCGGGGCCATCGCTGCCGCGGCCATGGCCGCGAGGAGATCCCCCTTGGTCCGGAAGTGGTAGTAGAGCGAGGGCTGCTCGACGCCCAGCCGTTTGGCCAGCCGCCGGGTGCTGACCGTGTCCAGGCCCACCTCGTCGAGCAGATCGAGCGCCTCGGCGACGACGGTCTCACGGTTCATCTTGGTCACGTTGACATTCTATCGGTGATAGAAGACTCTGGAGAGGATTCAATCACTGATAGATTTTGAGGTGGTCGGGCGTGACGAACAGGGGCGCGAGGCGCTCGCTGCGGGTTCTGGTCGCCGGGGGCGGCATCGCCGGGCAGGCACTGGCCTTCTGGCTCAGCCGTGGCGGCCACCAGGTGACGGTCGTGGAGCGCTTCCCCGCGCTGCGCGCCGCCGGAGCACAGGTCGATCTGCGCGGCCAGGGCATCGAGGCGGTCCGCCGCATGGGACTGCTGGAGACCGTGCGCGGTCACCTCGTGGACGAGGCGGGGGTGGCCTTCGTGGACTCACGCGGGAGGCCGAAGGCGACGATCATGGCCAACGCGTCCGGCCGGGGCCGCCAGACCCTCACCTCGGAGTACGAGATCATGCGCGGCGACCTGGTGCGCATCCTGCACCGGGCGACCAGAGACGACACCGAGTACGTCTTCGGCAAGAGCGTCGACGGCTTCGACCAGGACGAGCACCGCGTCACCGCCCACTTCTCGGACGGGTCCTCCGGTGAGTACGACCTGCTGGTAGGTGCCGACGGACAGGGCTCGCGCATACGGCGGGCGCTGCTGCCGGAGGGCGTCGACCCGTACTGGCGCGTCGGTATCCACATGGCCTACTGGTTCGTGCCGCGCATCGCCTCGGACAGCAACATCCGCGACACCTACATGGTGCCGGGAGGCCGCCAGATCATGCGGCGCAGTCACAACGCGACCGAGACCCAGGCGTACTTCGTACTGCGCGAGGAGTCGGCGGAAGCCTCCGCGATCCACCGCGCGCCTGTCGAGCAGCAGCGGAAGTTCTGGGCCGACAGGTTCGCCGACGCCGGCTGGCAGACCGGCCGTTTCGTCGAGGGCATGAGGACGAGCCCGTTCTTCTACTCCCAGGAGATCGTCCAGGTGCGCACCGGCACCTGGTCCAAGGGGCGCGTCGTCCTGGCCGGCGACGCCGCGCACTGCGCCTCTCCGTACAGCGGCATGGGCATCTCGGGCGGCCTGATCGGCGCGTACGTCCTGGCCGGTGAGATCAACCGGACCACGGACGACCTGGCGACCGCCCTGGCGAACTATGACCGCGTCCTGCGGCCCTTCGTCGACGAGATCCAGGCCGAGGTCAACCCGCGCATCCTGCGCGTGGGGCTGCCCCTGAGCAAGCGCGCCGTCAGCGCCTTCCAGAACGCCACCGCGGTGGCCTGCTTCCTCCGCATCCCGGACCTTGTCGCGCGGTACTCGAAGGAAGACCGCGGCGGTGCCTGGCGGTTGCCGGTCTACGAATCCATGGAAGCCGGTCGCCGGTGACAATTGCCGGTGACGTGGGTCCCGTTCCGTGACGACCCCGGACGTGCACAGCAAGCGCGAAGAGGGCGGGGCGGCCGAGGTCGTCGTCCCGATCAGCTCTGCGGTACCGGCGCCCCGGTCGAGACGATGCCCTCCGTGCGGAGCGCCTGCCAGAAGGGGGCGGGGACGGGCTGGTCGAGGGCGGCGAGGTCTTCCGTGATGCGGCTGGGCCTGCTGGCGCCCGGGACGACGGCGGCGACGGCCGGGTGGGCGAGGACGAACTGGAGTGCCGCGGACTTGACGCCGATGCCGTGTTCGCGTGCGAGGGCGGTGATCCGCTCCACCTTCGCGACGATCTCGGCCGGGGCCTCGCCGTACTCGTAGTGGCTGCCGCCGACGAGGATGCCCGAGCTGTACGGGCCGCCGACGACGAGGTCCACGTCGTGCCGGAGGGCGGCGGGCAGGAGCCGCTGGAGGGCGCGTTCGTGGTCGAGCAGCGTGTAGCGGCCGGCCAGCAGGAAGGCGTCCGGGGTGGGCTCGGCGAGGTCGAGGGTCAGTTCCAGGGGTTCGACCCGGTTGACGCCGAGGCCCCACGCCTTGATGACACCCTCCTCCCGCAGCCGGGTCAGGGCGCGGAAGGCGCCGGTGCGCGCTTCTTCGAAGCGGGCGATCCAGTCGTCGCCGTAGAAGTCCTGCGCGACGGAGTGCACCCAGACGATGTCGAGGCGGTCGGTGCGCAGCCGCTTCAGGCTGTCCTCGACGGAGCGCAGCGTCGCGTCCGCGCTGTAGTCGTTGTGGATCTTGTTGGGCAGACCGTACTGGAACAGGTTGCCCTTCTCGCCCAGTTCGCGGGTGGACGGTTCCTCGAACTCGTCCAGGATCAGGCGGCCGACCTTGGTCGACAGGACGTACTCGGAACGGTCGTACTGCGACAGGAACTCGCCGAGGCGGGTCTCCGCGAGGCCCGCCCCGTACACGGGGGCGGTGTCGAAGTACCGGATGCCGTGGTCCCAGGCGGCCCGCAGGGTGGTCCGCGCCTCCTCGTCCGTGAGGGAGCGGAACATGTTGCCCAGCGGGGCCGCGCCGAAGCCGACGGGGCCCGGCAGCAGATGACGGATGCTCATGTCAGGTCTTTCGGGTGGAAGGAACCACGGCCCGGGGCTCAGTTGAGGGTGTCGGGGTCCGGACCCGTGCGCAGGCCGCGGTCGAGGGCGGCGATGGCGGCGAGCTCGTCGTCGGCCAGCTCGAAGCCGAACACGTCGAGGTTCTGGCGGATGCGCTCGGGCGTGACGGACTTCGGGATCACGACGTTGCCGGTCTGCAGGTGCCAGCGGATCACCACCTGGGCGGGGCTGACTCCATGCCGCTTCGCGGCCGCGACGATCGCCTCGTCACCGAGGACCGCGCCCTGCGCCAGCGGGCTCCATGCCTCGGTGGCGATGCCGTGCTCGGCGTGGAAGGCGCGCAGCTCGGCCTGCTGGAGCGCGGGGTGCAGCTCGATCTGGTTGACGGCCGGGACGATGCCGCTGTGGTCCATGAGGCGGCGCAGGTGGGGCACCTGGAAGTTGGAGACGCCGATGGCGCGGGCGCGGCCCTCGGCGAGGATCCGCTCCAGGGCGCGCCAGGAGTCGAGGTAGCGGTCACGGGCCGGGGTGGGCCAGTGCACGAGGTACAGGTCGACGTGGTCGAGGCCGAGCTTGTCCAGCGAGGCGTCGAAGGCGGCGAGGGTGCTGTCGTGGCCCTGGTCGTCGTTCCACAGCTTGGTGGTGACGAACAGCTCGTCGCGGGCGATCCCGGACTCGGCGATCGCGCGGCCCGTGCCGCGCTCGTTGCCGTAGATCGCGGCGGTGTCGATGCTCCGGTAGCCGGCCTGGAGGGCGTGGCCGACGGCGGCGGCGGTCTCGTCGTCGGGAACCTGGAAGACGCCGAAGCCGAGCTGGGGCATCCGCACGCCGTTGTTGAGGGTGACGTTCGGGATGGTCATGGGTGGTCCACCTCTTCTTGCTGCTGTCGTGGGCGGTACGGTCCGACATTAATTGCATGCGCGGGCTAATTGCAAACGCCGTATAGCGGCGTACGCACGCCCGCGTCCGGCACGGCCGCAACCGGCCTCCCGAGGCGCACACGGAGGGGCGTGGCGACGTACGGGTCGTGAAGGCGGTCGTCAATGGCGGCGGCAACGTCGTCGCGGGAACGTCGATGGCGATGCGGCACCCGATCACCATCACCATCAAGGACAACTCGGGCGTGAAGGGGCTGACGCGGGTCAGCACGTTCAGCCCCTCCACCGGTATCGGCTACGCGGACTGGACCGACACCTCCTGCGCCAAGAAGTCTCCGAGGGCAGCACGGCGACCCTCGCCGGCGCGCTGTCGCGGGCCAACTGGGAGGACCGGAAGTACCACGGATTCACCGGTCAGCAGGTCCAGCTCCAATTCAGGAAGAAGGGTGCCGCGCAGTACAGCACAGTGAAGACCGTAAAGACGGGCGACGCCGGAAAGCTGACCGCCAAGGTGACTGTCACCTCGGCGGGCAACTGGCGCTGGTACTACCCCGGCTCCACGACCACCTCGCGGAAGACGTCGACCGGGGACGCGCTCGGGCTGAAGTGACCCGCGGAGCGGCATCGCCAGGTGCCGATCCGGCGACGACGTGCCTCTTGCGCTGCGCAAGCCCACGGGGTATGCCCCCCCGACCGGGTCGAGCACGAAATGCACACATTCTTCACGCCGGAAACTCGAAATTCTTCCTATTCACGCAGACACGCGCGGCGGGCATTAAATGCACTATCAATATTGGCGAAGTGCGCGTGAATGCATTTGTGTGATCCAGCCGCTCGAACAGTGACCGCCAGGACGTATTCCTGTTGTGGGGTGCATGCATGGGAATCAATGCTCTCTGGCAAAGTGCAGAGCAGCGCATATGCCATTGGCTGGAAGCCGCTTGTTCTCCGAGGAGAAACGTCATCGCGATTTCAAGATCGCATTCGACTTCGGTTTCGTCGCCGTCGAATCCGTCGCCTCGGCGCTGTCCCTCGACACGGTCGTCCAAACGGCGATGCGCGTGGACCCCTGCGCCTGCGGGCGGCTCACTTTCGGCGGCGCCGACCTCACGCGTGAGCATCTGGCCCGCGTCGCGGAACAGTCGCCATCGGGTTGCCGGCACATCCATGATGCGGTCACCTGGCCCAGCAGCGCCGAGAGTTGCCTCCCCGAACTGAGTCCGTTTCCGGAACGACCTCCTCTCCGGCGCCGGGCACGACAGCGCTGACGGCATCCATGGCGATCATCGGACGGGCGTGCCGGGTGAGAAGCCGGGGCAGCCTGCCGACAGAGGGAAGCGGTGACATGCTCGACCGTCCTGAGACACAGCCGGTTCTGGCGGCCCTCCGGTATCTGGAGGTGACGCTTCAGGGTGACAGGGCACGGCGCAGGCGGCTGGAGGCGACTCCGGGCCTGGCACTGGGTCTCGCCCTGGTGGGACTCGACGCCGTCGACAGCCACGGCCACGGCATACCCGCGTACCGGATCGAGCCCGATCCCACGCGCGATAAAGAGCTGATCCGCGCCCGGGAGACCTTCGCGCGGCGGGCGCGCACACCGGCCAGGGTGCTGCCGCGACTTCAGATCAGACTGCTTGCGCGGGTGGTTCTGCACGTACTCCCAGCCGACCACTCCCCTGCGTGCGCAGGCCGCGCGGACTCGCGGGAGTGTGCGCGGGAAGCATGCGCCGACGCGCCGCGTTGTTCCGGCCGCCCGTCGGCAGTGAGGTGATGCGCATGCCCGATCCGGTCAGCGGGGCGCCGAGATTCCTCTGGCCGCCGCCACCTCCTGCCGAGACGGTTCCAGGACGCCGTGTGCCGGGTTCGGTCCTGCGGGGTGGGTGGCGGGGGCGGCCGCGAGGGTGTAGCCCTCCCTCGCCAAGTGGCGGACCTCGGTCCGCGAGGGAGGCGGTGCTCCGCGACTGACCCGGACGCGGGCCGCCGTTGTCGCGTCGGCCATGCGCCGTACCGCCTCCGGTATTTCGGGGGCCAGTGGGCGGTCCGCCGCCTGGGCGGCGGACGCCGCGTCGATGACGGTGGTGAGCACGTTCAACTGGGCCATGAATGCGGCCAGTTCACGGGTGGGGCCGGACGCGGTGGGAGACGAGCAAGTCGTAGGACTGGTAGAGCCTGGCGATCCTGCGGGCGGCGATGTGCTCGCCCCCGCGACTTCGTGAAGTCGTCCATGGACGACTCCCGATGCGGCACCCGCGTGAATTTCCGTCCCGGAACCGGCCGGGGCGGAAGTGATGTCGGTGTGCGTGTCGTTGGACCCGGCATGAAGGCAGTCACCGTCGCCGCGTTCGGCGACGCACCACAGGTCAGCGAGCAGCCCGAGCCGAAGGTCGGTCCGGACACCGTCCTCGTACGCGTCAATTACGCCGGAGTGAACCCGGTGGACTGGAAAGTGGCGGCAGGCCGCCTCGATCCCATCCTGTACACCTACCTCCCGCTGACTCCCGGCTGGGATCTGTCCGGAGTCGTGGAGCGGGTCGGTCCTGCCGTGACGGAGTTCGCGCCCGGCGACGAGGTGATCGCCTACGCACGGACGGACACGGCGCAGCACGGTACGTACGCCGAGCTGGTGCCGGCGCCGGTCCGGTCGGTCGCCCGTAAGCCCGACTCGCTCACCTGGCAGCAGGCGGGAGGACTGCCGCTGGCGGGCCTGACCGCCCTGCAGTCGCTGGAGGCGGCGGACGTCACGAAGGGGGACACGGTCCTGGTGAACAACGCGGCGGGCGGCGTCGGTTCCTTCGCCCTCCAGATCGCGGCGGCCGCGGGGGTCCGCGTCATCGGTACGGCGAGCGAGGCCAAGGCCGACTACCTGCGCTCGCTGGGCGCGGAGCCCGTGACGTACGGAGAGGGGCTCGTCGAGCGCGTGCGGGCGCTGGCCCCCGGAGGGGTGGACGCGTCCATGGACTTCTACGGCGGCGAGGCCACCGCTGTGTCCCTGAAGGTGACCAAGTCCCCGTCCAGGGTGGTGTCCATCGCCGACCCGGCGGTCCGTGAGCGGGGCGGCCGTTATGCCTTCGCGCGTCCCGACCACGCCGGGCTGACGAAACTGAGCGACCTCGCGGACGCCGGGAAGCTCACGGTCCACATCGACCGGGAACTGCCGCTGGCGGAGGCCGCCCAGGCATGGCGGCTCAGCCAGGAGGGGCGCACGACCGGAAAGATCGTCCTGCACGTCTCCTGACGCGGAGCCGCCCGAAGGCGCGGGGAGCCCACAGCGAACACAGCCCTCGGGCTGCGGGAAACCTCATCGAGGACCCCGAGGCGCTCGGCGAGGGTTCGGGCATGCCCGCAGCCAGGTTGGCGTTTCGACCGCCAACCTGGTCCGAATACGGCAACTCCTGATCTCCGAGCAGGACGCGCACCGCAGGATGCACCGAGCCGACTGCCTACGGGGCCGGGACCTCCCGGACCAGCCGCGAGCTCCAGTCGCACCAGACGAGGCCCGGCAGGAAGGCGCCGCCGGCCTCGTCGAGGTGGTCCTCGACGTAGGGGATGGTCGCGTCGCAGACTTCGATGGCCACGTCGAAGAAGTCGGTCGCCTCGGGGTTGTTGCTGTAGCTCCAGCGCGGGTTGTGGGGAGCCTGCCGCTTGACGATCCGGGTCAGCACGTGGGGACGCTCGCGGGTCTCGCCGCTGACGAGGTCCCGGGCGTGCTTGATGTCGTCACTCTCCGTCAGCTTGATGACGAACTCTTCCCGCGAGACGTCCGTCATCACGAAGTACGCGGGGCTCTCCGCCGCCGCGCTGGTCTGCCGGCCCGGCGTGAGCGCCTGCGAGGGCGGGGCCGCGACGAAGGCCAGTACACCGGCGGCGGCCGCGCCGGCGGCCTTCATGAACGCGCGTCGCATGAGTGATCTCTCTCCTCGGTTCGGTCGCCGCGCTGATCACGGACGACTACGGAGAGTATTCAAGCAGCGATCGTGGGGTTTGACGCTTATGTCCGAGTTCGCGTCGCGCCCGGCTGCCGTGCGGGCCCCCGTCAGAACCGGGCGGCGATGTAGTCGATGCCGGTGATCTCGACGTCCAGGCGCCGGGCGCGGGTGCCGCGTTCCTGGAAGTAGAGGTCGAGTGCGGCCTGCGCCAGGACCTCGTTGGGGCTCTCGGTGGTGCGCCCGTACTGCGCGTCGAGCAGGCGGCTCGCCCAGGGGGCCGGCAGGTGGAGGGTGAGCAGGCGTTCGCGGGCCTCGTCGGTGGTGCCGATCGGGGCCGTGTAGCCGAAGGTGGCGCGGAACTCGACGGTCATGCCGGTCTGTTGGGCGGCGCGGCGGCGGGCGCGTTCCTGGACGCGGGGCTGCCAGCGGGAGCGGACCGCCTCGTCGATACGGCTCTGGACGTGGGACGGCGGGTGCTTGCGGGCGCCCCGGCGGTAGCGGTTGACCGAGTCGGCGGTGACCCCGATCTCGGCGGCGACCGCACGGGCGGTACCCAGCTTCCGCAGCAGGTAGTTGATCTGGCCCTGGAGAGTGCGGGGCGGCGTGGTGGTGTAGGTCTCGCGGCTGGCGCGTTCGATGGCCTGGCCGATCAGGGCGTCGTCGGCGGGGCCTGTCTGCGGGCGGATCCGGCGTGGCATGGGTGTCTTCTACTCTCCCCCGTGCAGTACGGCGTCGTGGCCGCCGCCCTTGATGAGCTGGGCGGGGTTGCCGCCTTGTTCGATGAGGTCGATGGCCCACTCCGTCGTCTGGACGCCCTCCAGCTTGACCAGGCCGGGGGCGACGCCGAGGCGGAACGCGCCGGGGAGCGGCTTGCCGCTCTCGCTGTACGGCAGGAGGTCCAGCGGGCTCTCGGTCGGGGCCGGGTAGACCACGCAGTCGGACAGCACGCCGAGCGGGAACAGGCCCACGCCCGCCATGGCGCGCATCTTGCGGTGCATGTTCACGCGCGCCTTGCTGATGATGGCGGCGCGGATGTCCGGGCGCCAGGTCGGGCGTTCCAGCTCCGGCCAGCGCTCACCGCGTACGTAGGTGAGGCCGCGGGCGCGGGACTGGAGTTTGCCGATGCCGCCCTTGGCGGTCGCCTTGACGGCGGCGAGGACCGCGCGGGCGCCCGGGTCGCCGTGGCGTGCCTGCTCCATCGCCGCGAGGAACGCGGTGTCGTCCATGCCCGGCGTCACGCCGAGGTCCGCCATGGTGTCCAGCAGCGCGGCCCTGAGCCGGTCGTGCCACGGGTCCAGGTAGGCGCCCGCCTCCGGACGTACGTACGCCTCGTAGACGTTGACGTTGTGGCCGAGTTCGACGGCGTAGGCGACGGTGTGCGTCTGGTACCAGGCCGGTCCGGCCGGCCGTTCCCCGGAGGGGGTGAACGGCGAGGGCAGCCGGGGGTCCAGCTCGATGTGGGAGAGGTCGACCAGCCACGAGCCGGGCACCTTCTTGTCGAACGCGGGCCGGTCGACGTGGACCGGGGCGCACAGGCCGACCGGCGTGCGGGAGGCGGCCGCAAGGAACGCGGCGTTGACGTCCAGGCCGATGGCGAACGGCATGGCGGCCTCGGTGGTGACGGTGTCCAGGTCGCGGACCCAGTCGTACACCTCCTCGCGCAGGAACCCCTTCTCCCAGCCCTGGGCGAGGGGATGCTCCGGGGTGGCCTCGGGCGGGGCCGGGTCGACCGGCTGCGTGCCCAGCGAACCGGGGACGTGGGCGGAGACCCAGCCGTTGCCGGACTCGTCCCGTGCGGCGCGGGTCGGCGGGCGGAGGGCGGTCATCAGCTCCAGCCCGTTGACCGCCGTACCGCCGCGCGGGGTCAGTACGCGGGCGGCGTACGCGGTGAGCGCGGCGGCGATCTCCTCCGGCTCCGCGGCCGACAGGCCCGGCCAGGAACGCTCGTCGAGGGCACCCCAGGACAGCACGGCGAGTTGGACGCACTGACGCTGCCCCGCCTTGGCCGGGCGGTAGACGCGCGCCCACGGGCCGAATCCACGCCGGGTCAGTTTCCATTTGGCCCGCGCGATCTGCTTGACGAGGGGGTGGTCGTCGGGCAGGCGCAGGCCGGCGCGCTGCTCGTGGCCCTCCAGCCGCTCCGGCAGGCCGAGGCGGACGGCTGCCCGCGCGGTCAGTACCACCAGCGGGTCGGACGGCTGCCCGTTCCGGTTCAGCGGCGGGGCGCCGACCGGCTGGGCGAGGGTCCACTCCACGAGCTGGGGCACCGTGCGCGCCGGGCACTCCAGCACCAGGCCGTTCTGGCCGTAGGCGGTGCCGTCCGCGTCCAGGACCAGGAGGGGCCCGTACGCGTGACGCGGGTCCTCGGCGGTTGTCGTGGTCGTCCTGCGGGCGGCCGGACGGTGCGTGCGGGCCGAGCGCGCGGGCGGCGGGGCAGGGGTGGTGTCCGGTTCGGCGGAGGGCTGCGCGGGTGGCTCCTGCGCCTCGGAGACGCGGGCGGGGACGGACGGAGCCGCCGGCGTCGCGGCGGACGCGGTGAGCGGTACCGGAACGGCGGGCGGCTGAACGGGGGTGCCGGGCGCGGGGTGCTTCGCCGACCACGCCTCCAGCAGTCGCTGGTACGCCTCCAGGCGCGGGGGGCGTGGCTCCGTCCTGCCGTTCTCCCAGTTCTTGACGGTCTGGGGTGTGGTCTTCAGGACCTGGGCGAGGCGGGCCTGTGTGATGCCCGCGGCCTCCCGCAGCCGGGCGCGCTCGGCGGGCGGCGGCAGTTGCGGGTCCTCGGCGGCCAGCGCGTCCACCGCGGCGAACAGTTCCTCCTGTGACACCACCCGGCCTCACCTCCGCACCCCAACCTAGCAGCACTTATCCCTCGAATTAGCCTTGCCGCTTAACCCTTTCAGGGGTGCTCGAGGCAGGATGCGTGCGGCGTGCCGGTGCGGTGGACGGCCGTACGGAAAGCCCCTCACATGCGGAACGGGCCCCGGAGATGCTCCAAGGCCCGTTCCACGCATGAAGGTCAGGCGACGGTGATGTTCTCCGCCTGGGGGCCCTTCTGACCCTGGGTGACGTCGAACGTCACCTTCTGGCCCTCCTGGAGCTCACGGAAGCCGGAAGAGTTGATGTTGGAGTAGTGCGCGAAGACGTCCGGGCCGCCGCCGTCCTGAGAGATGAAGCCGAAGCCCTTTTCGGCGTTGAACCACTTGACGGTACCGCTGGTCATGCTGAGCCTTCCGGTCGATGTCGGACCCGCACCGCGCGGACCCGAACGTGATGCCCTGTGCCCGCACCGCACAGCAAAACGCCCACGCCGGAGCGTGGGCAGGGACTGCGAAACACGACATCTGAAAGCGACGCTACACGGCGAGACAGGCTCTTACCAGAGAGCAACGGCCACGATTCACCGGCTCGTCGCAAGCGCATCGCCCGTGGCGGCCCGGCGGGAGCGGTGCGAGCGCCCCGAAATCCGCGGCCCGGCGGTGCAACCAAACGGGGAGGTCAGGGGTCTCACGCCTGTGCGGCTCCGCATTGTCATGCCTGCGACCGGCGTGCTGGTGCGGCCGCCGCTCCCCCTCCCTCTCTCCAGGAGCACCATGCGCCTCAAGCAGGTCTCGCTCGCGGCGGCGATATCCGTCGTCGCGGGGCTGACCACCGCCACCGTCGGACTGACCGGTCCCGCCGCCCGGGCCGACGGCATGGGCACGGCCACGCTGCCGTTGTCGCACTACGCCCATATGGTCGTCGACAGTGATCACCAGCACCTCTTCTTCAGCCAGGGCGCCGGCACGACCGGCATCGTGGTGACCGACCTGTCCGGTGCCCCCGTCGCCACCATCGACGACGAGCAGGGCGCCGACGGCCTCGCGCTGTCCGCCGACGGCCGGACGCTGTACGCGGCCCTGACCGACGGCGACGCGATCGCCGCCATCGACACGGCGACGCTCACCGAGACTCGCCGCGTCGGCACCGGCACCGGGAGCGCCCCGGTCTCCGTCGCCGTGGCCGGCGGCAAGGTCTGGTACGGCTACACGACGGACGACGGCAAGGGCACCGTGGGCTCGGTGGACCCCTCCGCCGACGACCCCGCGCCGACCCCGCAGCCCGTCATGCCGCGTACGTCGGCCGCTCCTCTGCTCAGTACGGGCGGCGGGGTGCTCGCGGTGCAGGAGGACCTGCCCTCGATGATCCGCATCGCCACCTACGACGTCTCCTCCGGCGAGCCCTCGCTGAAGGTGGACATGGGCCTCGGCGGCGGCGCGACGGGACCCGTCCAGGTCACCGCGGACGGCACCAGGCTGCTCGTCCCGCAGTCGCCCGCCGTGTACGTCTACAGCACGGCCGACCTCAGTGCCGCCAGGCCGTACGTGTACTTCACCGGCGGGGTGGGTTCCTCCCCCGGCTCCGTCGCGCTCGACTCCGACGGCACGATGGCGCTCGGCGCCACCGCGGGCACGGGTGCGGGCGCCTACGTCTACGGGTCCGGCCAGGTCGCCGAGAACCACTTCGCCTTCCCGGCCGGCACCGTCACCCGCGACGGCCTCGCCTGGGGCGGCGACGGGCACACGCTCTACGCCGTCACCCGGAAGGACGGGACCTACTCCCTCAATGTCCTGGGCGACGCCAAGCTCACGGACACCGAGCTGTCCCTGACCGCCCCGATGCCGTACCCGATCCCCACGCAGCAGTTCACGCTGCGCGGCACGGTGGGCGGCCGCGGCATCGTGCCCGCCGGGGCCACGCTGAAGGTCACCCGTGACGGCACCGACCTGCCGGACGCCACCGTCGGCGCGGACGGCTCGTTCGCCGTCACCGACACCCGCCAGGACGAGGGCACCTACACCTACCAGGTGTCCTACGCCGGGGACGCGACGCACCGGCCCGCGACCACCTCGCTGCGGCTGGGACTGCCCCGGCTCGGAACCACTGTCCCGTACCCGGAGTTCACCTCGGCGACGCCGCACGAGGTGGCCTTCACCGGCACGGTCTCGACCGACCTGAGCCGCGGGCCCTTCGCCCAGGGCGACAGCGTCCTGGTGACCCGGACGAACGAGGACACCCACGAGTCGACGCGGCTCCCCGCCGCCCCGGTCGACCCGGCCACCGGCCGGTTCACGGTCACGGACGATCCGGGGGCGGCGGGCTGGTTCACCTACCGCCTGTCGTTCGAGGGGGATGCCACGCACCAGCCCGGCTCGAACGACGTCAGCACCGTCATCTCCCCCTACGCCCCGACCCTCACCCTCAAGGCGCCCGCGTCCGCCCCGCGCGGTGCGGCGCTGAGCTTCGGCGCCGTGCTGGGCGACGGGCCGTACGCCGGGGGCGAGACGGTCACCGTGAGCCGGACGGACGCGGCGCACTCCACGACGCCCGTGACGTGGAAGGCTCCCGTGGCGGCGAACGGCACGATCACCGTCAAGGACACCCCGTCCACCGGCGGCGCCAACACCTACACGGTCAGCTACGCGGGCGACACCGACCACCGCGCGGCCACGGCCTCCGCGGTCGTCCAGGTCTCGCGCGCCGCGACGAGCCTGTCCGTGACGGCCAACGCCTCGACCTACGCCTACGGCGCGACAGCGACCGTCACCGCCCACCTGGGCACGACGTACAACGGCCGTACGGTCTCGCTGTACGCCACACCCGTGGGCGGCAAGAAGACGCTGGTCAAGACGGGCACCGTGGACGGCAAGGGCAACCTGACGGCCACGTACAAGGTCACCACGGGCACGACGTTCACCGCGTCCTACGCGGGCGACCACCGCTACGCCCCGGCCACGGCCACCCGCGCCGTCAGCGCCCAGGCGAAGGTGGCCCAGGCCCTGAGCGGCTACTACACGACCACCACCTACAGCGGCACGACGTACCGCGTCTACCACCACACGGTACGGCCCACGGTGACGACGACCGTGTCCCCGGACAAGCCCGGCCAGTGCGTGCACTTCCAGGTCCAGCAGTACTACAGCGGCGCCTGGCACACCCTCAGCACCTCGGGCTGCTTCACCCTCGACTCCAAGAGCACCGTGGCGGCGAAGCTGAGCCTCTCCGGCGCGGTGAACCAGAAGTTCCGGGTGCGCTCGGAGTACGTCCACGGCACGAAGGACACCGCCAGCCTGAGCACGTGGGGCGGGTGGCAGTACCTGACGGTCAGGACCTGAGCGCCCGGGTCCAGGGGGGGTTGGACCGGCGTCCTGAACCGCGGCGACGCCGGCCCGGACATCCATGAACTGGGTGTCCGGACCGGCGTCGTCCATGAGGATCAGTTGCCGGTGCGCCTGCGCTTGATGCGGAACAGGATGGTGCCCGCTGCCAGGAGGGCCGCGGTGATGCCGGCCAGGGTCAGTGCCTGGGTGCCGGTGTCGGCCATGCTGCCGCTCTGGTCACCGGCGGCGGGGGGCGGGTTGTGGCCCCCGTTGCCGGACGGGGCCGGGGCCGGGGTGCGGCTGGGTGCCGGGGTGCTCGGGGCCGGGGTGGGCTTGCCGGTGGGGCTGTGGGACGGGGTGGGCTTCGGCGAGGAGGTGGGGGTGCCGCCGCCTCGGCGGCCGCTGTTGTCGCCGCCCATCACCGTGGTGCCGGTGGCCTGGTAGCCGAGGGCCTCGTTGCGTGAACCCTTGGTCACCGAGGGCAGGTTGGGCTTCTCGGCCACGAAGCGGGCCTTGCTCACCTTCTGCTGCGGCTGCTTGGTGAGGTCCACTCCGCCGACGGTGTAGACCCAGACCTGTCCGTCGACCGGGATCTCGTACTTGAAGTCGCCCTCCGTGAAGGAGCGCTTCATCTCCCGCCAGACGGTCTTCTTGTCCCAGTCGGCGTTCTTGCCGCGCAGCGGCCAGCGGGTGACCCGGTCACTGTTGATGATCTTGCTGAAGGAGCCGCCGAACGCCTTGGGGTCGGCCGCGACGGTCTGGCGGACGTACTCGGCGGCGACGCGGGCCTTGTAGACGCGGCGCAGATCGGCGTACTTGGGAGCCTCGTTGACCTGCTTCTGGACCACCGGCAGCAGGGTCTGCCGGTAGACGTCCATGTTGTGCTCGGTCTGCTCCTTGGTCAGGGTGCACGGCATGCCGCCACCCGGTCCGGGGGTGCTGTAGTCCTGGGCGACCGTCTTGACCTCCAGCGGCGCGTCCAGGATGTAGGCGCCGTCCGTCTCGATGCGGACCTGGGCCTTCATGGGGACGATCCAGTTGCGGGTGGAGCCCATGCAGGGCTTGCCGTCGACCCGTGTGATGCCGTCCCAGAACTTCTTCCCGGCCTCCGTCTTGGGGTCCTCGGCGCGGCCGAAGTCGCGCTTCATCTCCATGTCGGCCTCGAGCAGGACCCGTCCGGCGTCGGTCTTGTCGAACGGCGCCTTCATGATGGTGTCCGGGTCGTCGGGGTTCAGGTTGACCCAGAAGTGGTCCGGCGTGAGGGCGAGCCAGGTGAAGAAGGCGTCCGAGATGAGCTGAGCCCGCTCCTTGCCGCCGTAGCCGGGCGCGGCCTCCTCGTCGGCGTTCTTGGCGCTGAAGGCGTAGGAGAGGTTCCCGGTGTCCGTCTGCCCGATGTAGGAGATGTCGAGGGTGGAGAAGTCGACACCGCCGGGGGCGCGCAGGCTGTTGCCGGGCTGGCTGACCAGTCCGCGGGCCCGCTCGATCTGGCGGCGGGCGTCCTCGGGGGTCGCGGCGGACCTGCGGGCCATGTCGGCGCCGGAGCCGAAGGAGGGCCGGTTGGGGTCGGGCGTCATCAGCTGGGTGTTGCGCGGCGTGTACGTCCCCACGCTGAACCGGGGGTTCGGCGTGGCGGCGTGCCGGTAGTACTTCACCTTGGCGGCGTCGTACTTCTGCACCGTCTTGGCGTCGGGCTCCTGGCCGTTGATGTAGACGACCTTCCAGCCCCGGCGCACGAGTTCGGCGTCGATCTTGAGCTGGCGGGCGTCGTAGCCGACGCCGGACTTGATCTCGTAGACGGTGCGGGTGCGCTGGTTGACGGCGTCGAAGACCCGGCCGTCCTTCATCACGTCCTTGCCCAGGGCCCGTTCGAGCTCCTTGTGCAGGCCGGGGTTGAGGTCGCGGAGGTTCTTCTGGCAGATCCAGTCGACGCCGCCGAGGTCGAGGTACTTCACGACCTCGGACTCGAAGGCGTTGCCGCGCTTGTTGTTGCCCTCGTTGCGGGAGTAGACGTTGTTGAGCCACTCGTTGAAGGAGCCCGTGTACGGCTTGCTGCCGGCCTGCTTCTCCTTCCAGGTCGCCACGGCGTTCTCCGCGCTGCCCCACGGGTAGTTCTTGGGGCTGTCGCCCTCGGGCAGATCGATGAGACCGGGGTCGGTGAGCGCTTCGAAGCCCTTGGCGAGATTGTCGTAGGAGTAGAAGCGGTCCTCGGCGTTGGGTGTCTTCCACTGGTTCGGCCCGGCCGGCTTGTAGCCGGGCAGTCTGTACGTGGGCGGCGGTGTCGGGCTGGTGCCGTACTTGTCCATGCAGCGGCCCAGCATCGGCTTGGGCGGCGCGGCGTCGGCGTCACCGTTCAGGCCGGGCAGCGGACCGGCGGCCAGCAGGGTCGCGCCGAGCACGACGGCCGCGGTGCGCGGCCAGGCCCGGCCGCGTACCCGTATCGCAGAATCCATGGTGTGTCCCTCGAAAGGGGGCGCTGATACGAGCCCCTCCGGGCCCGCGGTCGGCGGGCGCGAAGGGGCGAGGTGAAGTCGAACGGGCGGTGGCAGGCCCCCGTCGTCGCCACCGTCCCGCCGGGCACCCTAGCCCTGACGCGTCGTCACGCACAGCGGGAGCACAGGCGTGTCGCACAACAACCACACCATCTTCAAGGGCAGTTGGCACCTCGGACCCCGCGCGCCCTAGGCTTTTCGGCCATGACCCCGACTCCCGCCTCTCCCACCCGTGAAGAGCTCCTCGGCCGGTGGCTGGACGACATGCAGGTCCTGGCGGCACGGCTCGAACAGGTCCATCTGCCGGACGGTTTTCCCTTCGACTACAGCCCCGCGTCGCTGCCCGCGCTGGAGGCGGCGCTGCTCGACGCCGGTTCCGACGCCGGCTTCCGGCGCGCCGCGCTCCCCTACCTCGGCGAAGTCCTCATGGACGTGTGCGGGGGCCGTTGGGACATCGACCCCGGCGCCGAGGGCCCCGACGGTGATCCCCTGGTCCGCCCCGATCCCGCCCTGGAACTGCCCGCGCTGTCCGTGGCCACTCTCGTCGACGTCGCGCTCGCCGAGCGGTCCGGCGAGGTCTTCGAGCGCGAGTACGGCGTGCTCGCCGAGGCGGTGGACGGGCTGCGCCGGAGCCGTCCTGACTGGCAGCCGGTGAAGGAGCACTCGCCCCTGGACCCGATCGGGCCTCAGCCGGTCCCTGACCTGCTACGGCGCTGGCTCCTCGACCGGGAGGCCGCGCACGCGGCCTGGGTCCGGGGCATGAGCGGGGCCGGGCAGGCGGGCGAGGCCGGGGAGTGGGACTTCTCCCCGGCGAGTCTGGACGCGTTGGAGCGGCAGGTCCGGGCCCGCTACCGCACTCTGGCCGATTTCGACGCCGACCGGGAGGGGCCGTTCCTGCGCAACGCCGCCTGGTATCTGGGGGAGGTCGTCCGTCTGCACCGTGACAGCGTCTGGGTGTACTGGACGGTCGATCCCCAGGCGCCGCCCGGCAGTCACCATCACCCTGACAACCCCTGGTCCGGCATTCCCTTCACCCACCAGCCGCACCGGCGGCGGGCGAGGCCCTGCGACCCGTTCGACGCGCTGCGCGGACTCATCAGGTACGCCACCGGATACCGCCTCGGCCGGATCGTCGGCGACATCCCGGCCTGAGGGCCGAAGGCCGGGCGGGTCAGGACTCGGTGCGGACCGGTGCCGGACCCGCCCGGCGAAGGGACGTTCACGGTGTCAGGTCAGCACTTCTCGCGCAGGGAGTGCAGGTAGGCGCTGGAGCGGCGGGCGAAGCCGAGCGAGTCGGCGGGGTTGTCGTGCTCGGCCTGCCAGTGGTGCGCCTGGCGGCCGCCGCGCAGGTGGGTGACGGTGGAGATGAAGCGCTGGTAGTCGATGTCGCCGTCGCCGACGTCCGTCATGCGGTAGCCGAA
Source organism: Streptomyces sp. NPDC046860 (assembly GCF_040645115.1). Classification (NCBI taxonomy): domain Bacteria; kingdom Bacillati; phylum Actinomycetota; class Actinomycetes; order Kitasatosporales; family Streptomycetaceae; genus Streptomyces; species Streptomyces sp. NPDC046860. The sequence goes on from NZ_JBEYXQ010000019.1 coordinate 78,837, forward strand.
CTCGTTCGTGGGGTCGCTCACGCCGTCCTTGACGTGGAAGAGGGGGTAACGGTGGGGGGCGGCCAGGACGTAGTCGAGGGGGTCGAAGGGGGCCGGGGTGCCGTCGGGGCGCTTGGAGAAGCGGAACTGGCCGGCGTAGGCCCAGTAGATGTCCATCTCCAGGTGGACGAGGCCGGGGTCGGTCTCGGCCAGCAGGACGTCGTAGAGGCGGACCCGGGGGTTGTCGCTCGCGAAGGCGAACTCGTCGGAGTGGTTGTGCTGGTAGAACTTCATGCCCCGGGCCCTGGCGGCCGCGCCGTAGGTGTTGAACTCCTGCGCGGCGCGCTTCCAGGCGTCGACGGTCGAGCCGTAGCGGAAGGGTCCGGAGGCCGTGCCGATGTGCTTCAGGCCGAGGGCCTGGGCGTCGTCGAGGACCCGGTCGAGGTTCTGGGCGAAGGTGTAGGCGTTCGGGTCGTCGGAGTAGTAGCCGACGTGGCTGCCGATCGGGTTCAGGCCGTGGTCCCTGGCCAGGCGCCTGAGGGCGGCCAGGGTGATGGGGCCCGCCGATCCCTGGGTGTACCCGGCGAACTCGATCTCGTCGTAGCCGTACTTCTCCAGCTCGGCGAAGACGGGGGCGAAGCCGAGGGTGGAGACCTTGTCGCGCAGGCTGTAGAGCTGTATGCCCAGGCGGCCGGGGGGCAGGACGGGGCGGCCACGGCCGGCGGTGGAGGCCGCGGGGGCGGTCGTGGCGGCCGAGGCGGGAGCGGCGGCGCCCAACAGCGCGGCGGCCGTGGCGCCCGCGGCGACGCCCAGCATGCCCCTTCTGCTGAGGCGGTGGGTGAGTTCGGGGTCATTGCGCGAAATGCGGCTCATGCGGGGAACTCCAGGGTGTGGGAGGGCGTTGTCAGTGGTGAGTGCTTCACTGGGAACCAGCCGCAGCCAAGGGGTGCGGTGAGGGCTCGTCAGGTGAGGCCGGCGAGCCGGAGCAGGAGTGATTTCACATCGGTGGCCGCGAGGCGGTCGCCGACGGCACGGGGGGTGGAGCAGATGAGGAGCGGACCGTCGTCGTCGCTCGCGGGAAGGCGTCCGTGGCTGCCCCGGATAGGTGACGGGTCCAGGGGCACGACCGCCATGCGGTAGCGCAGGCCGAGCTTCTTGCGGGCCAGCGCCGTCGCGGCCTTGACCTTGACGTAGGGGTCGAGGGGGTCCATGAAGAGTTCGACGGGGTCGTAGCCGGGTTTGCGGTGGATCTCGACGAGGCGTGCGAAGTCGGGTGCGCGGGCGTCGTCGAGCCAGTAGTAGTACGTGAACCAGGCGTCCGGCTCCGCCACGGCGACGAGTTCGCCCGAGCGCGGGTGGTCGAGGTGGTGGGCCTTCTTGCCCTCGTCGTCCAGGAGCTGGGCGAGGCCGGGCAGGCCGGTGAGGGCGGCCCGGGTGGCGTCGAGGTCCTCGGGGCGCCGGACGTAGACATGGGCGATCTGGTGGTCGGCGACCGCGAAGGCCCGCGAGACCATCGGGTCCAGATACTCCATGCCGTCCTGCTCATGGACCTCCAGCAGCCCGGCGCGGCGCAGGGCCCGGTTGATGTCGACGGGGCGGTCGGCGCGCGTGATGCCGTACTCGGACAGCACGACGACGGTGCGGCCCTCGGTGCGGGCGTCGTCCAGGAGGGGGGCGAGTGCGGCGTCCAGCTCGGCGGCCGCGCTGAGGGAGCGCGGGTCGTCGGGGCCGTAGCGCTGGAGGTCGTAGTCGAGGTGAGGGAGGTAGCAGAGGGTCAGGTCGGGACGGCGGGTGCGCTGGATGTGGCGGGTCGCCTCGATGATCCAGCGGCTGGAGGCGAGGCCCGCGCCCGGGCCCCAGAACTGGAAGAGGGGGAAGGTGCCGAACTTCGCGGTGAGTTCGTCGTGCAGCTCGGGAGGGCGGGTGTAGCAGTCGGGTTCCTTGCGGCCGTCGGCGTAGTAGACGGGGCGGGGGGTGACGGTGAAGTCGGTGGCGGCGCCCATGGCGTACCACCAGCAGATGTTGGCGACCGTGTAGCCGGGGTGGGCGCGGCGTGCGGCGTCCCAGAGCTTGTCCCCGGCGACGAGGCCGTTGTGCTGGCGCCACAGCAGGACGTCGCCCAGCTCGCGGAAGTACCAGCCGTTGCCGACGATGCCGTGTTCGGAGGGCATCGTGCCGGTCAGGAACGTGGACTGGGCCGCGCAGGTCACGGCGGGCAGGACGGTGCCGAGGTGGGCCCGCGATCCCTGGCCGGCGAGGGCACGGAGGCGGGGCATGTGCGCGAGGAGGTGTGGGGTGAGACCGACGACGTCCATGACGAGCAGCGGCACGGGACAGGCGGGGGCGGACGGCGACGGGGACATGGACGGCGCCGGGTCCGGCGTTCGGCCGGTCATGGCAGCTCCTTCAGGCCGAGGTCGGTGAGGAGGTCGCGGGCGAGGGCGAGTTCGGCGGCGATGCCGTCGGTGAGCTGGGCGCGGGTGCGGGGTCTCAGCTCGGCGGGGAGGGCGTGCCAGGTGTAGGTCTCGACCTCGAGGTGCCGGGTGAGCGGGTGCGGGCCGCCGACGAGCCGGGTCAGGGCGGTGGCGAGGACGGGGAGGGTGGAGGTGAGGGGCGCGGCGGGGGCCGCGTGCAGGGGGACGTGGACGTGGGTGCGCCACGGCGCGCTGTCGGGCAGGGACCGGTCCTGGAGGGCGTCGCCGAGGTCGTCGGCGCCGTGGCGGCCGGTGGCGGTGAGGGTGCGGGTCTGGTGCAGGAACCGGGGTTCGGCGAAGGCGGCGAGAGCCTCGCGGACGTCCGGGCGGTGGGGGTGCTCGGCGTGCAGGGCGGCGGAGAGCTGGGATTTGACGACGGGGACACCCGCCTCGGCGAGGGCGTCCAGGGCGGTGTGCGGATCTTCGAAGGAGGTGGCGAGGTGGCAGGTGTCGACGCAGATGCCGATGCGGGGGTGGGCGATGTCGGTGAGGGGGGTGAGGGCGTCGGCGGTGGTCTCGACGACGCATCCGGGTTCGGGTTCGAGGCCGACGCGGAGGGAGCGGCCGGTCAGGTCGGCCAGGGCGTCGAGGCGTTCGCCGAGGGTGCGCAGGGCGGTGCGGGCCGTCCGCATGCGGTCCGGTGTGGCGACGGTGCGCCAGGCGAGCGGCAGGGTGGAGATGCTGCCCTCGTGGATGTCGTCGGGCAGCAGGCCGGCGAGGATGCGGGCGAGCGCGGTGGTGTGCCGCAGCCGTTCCGGATCGGCCCAGTCCGGCTTGTAGACGCGGTACTTGACCTGCTGGGAGCCGAATCCCTCGTAGGGGAAGCCGTTGAGGGTGACGACCTCCAGGCCGCGCCGGTCGAGTTCGCCGCGCAGCGCGGCGAGGGCGCCGGGGTCGCTCTCCAGGGCCAGGGCGGCGTCCTTGGCGAGCCAGAGTCCGATGCCGAGGCGGTCGCGGCCCAGGCGGCGGCGGACGGGTTCGCAGTGGTCGCGCAGCTGGGCGACGACGGCGTCGAGGGTCTCGGCCGGATGGACGTTGGTGCAGTAGGCGAGGTGGACGAGGGAGCCGTCGGGGTGGCGGAAGCGCACGGGTCACTCCTGTCCGGCCGGTACGGCGTCGGGGGCGGTGTCCTTGGGGGCGCCGCGGAGGATGGAGTTGCCCTCGTGGGTGGCGTCGGTCGCGGCGACGTCGAGTTCCAGGCGTCCGCTGAGGCCGTAGAAGGCGACGGGGTTGCGCCACAGGACGCGGTCGACGTCGTCCTCGGTGAATCCCCCGGCCAGCATCAGGTCGGCCACCTTGCGGGTCTTGAGGGGGTCGCTTCTGCCCCAGTCGGCGGCGGAGTTGACGAGGACCTGCTCGGGGCCGTACGCGCGCAGGACGGCGACCATGCGTTCCTCGTCCATCTTGGTGTCGGGATAGACGGAGAAGCCGAGCCAGCAGCCGCTGTCCTTGGCCTCTTTGACGGTGGTCTCGTTGAGGTGGTCGAGCAGGACGTGTTCCGGGGCGAGCGCGGACTCACCGACGGCGTCGAGGGTGCGGCGCAGCCCGGCGGCCTTGTCGCGGTGGGGGGTGTGGACGAGGGCGGGCAGGCCGTGGTCGGCGGCGAGCTGGAGCTGGGCGGCGAGCGCGGTGTCCTCGGCCGGTGTCATCGAGTCGTAGCCGATCTCGCCGACGGCGACGACCCGGTCCTTGACGAGATAGCGGGGCAGTTCGTCCAGGACGGGGGTGCAGCGGGGGTCGTTGGCCTCCTTGGGGTTCAGGGCGATCGTGCAGTGGTGGGCGATGCCGTACTGGGCGGCGCGGAAGGGCTCCCAGCCCAGGAGGGAGTCGAAGTAGTCGAGGAAGGAGGCGGTGGAGGTGCGGGGCTGGCCGAGCCAGAAGGCGGGCTCGACGACGGCGCGGACACCCGCCGCACGCATGGCCTCGTAGTCGTCGGTGGTGCGCGAGGACATGTGGATGTGGGGGTCGAAGAGGCGCATCAGGACTCCTTGCCGTGGGGGGCGTCCTCGTGGGCGGTGTGCGGCGGCGCGGCCGGTTCGGTCAGGGCGAGCACGCGGCGCAGGTCCTCGGGTACGGGGCGGCCCGCGGCGGTGCGCTCGGCGGCGAAGTCGGCCAGCATGCGGGCGAGTTCGGCGTCGCCCCGGGCGCGATCGGCGAGCCGGTCGATGCGTGCGACGGGCACGCCGGTGAACAGGCACTTCAGGACCGCGTGCCGCCACAGGTGCGGTGCCAGATGGCGGGCGGTGTAGGGGCCGACGGCGGCCGCGAGGAGCCGGGTGTCGTTGGTGCGCAGGGCGTCCTCGACGAGGGGGAGGGCGTCGGGTCCCGGTACGAGGCCGGGCAGGGCGTGCAGGACGGCGCGGCGTTCGTCGGCGGTGCCCCGGTGGTAGACGCGGGCGAGGTCGGCCGGGGTGGCGCGTGCCGCGCGCAGGATGAGGGCGCGGGCGGCGTCGGCGTGGGCGGTGCCGCAGCGGCGGCCGGCTTCGGCGAGGCGTAACTCCCATGCGGGCGTGCCGTTCTGAGAGCCTGCGGTGTCTCCGGCTTCGGTCAGGGCGCGGTCCAGCCAGTCGCGGGCGGGGGGTGTGAGGCGGGTGCGCAGGTCGTCCGGCACGGGTGGGGGAGCTTCGCCGGGAGGGGTGTCGCCGGGTGCCTCGGTGGGGTGCGGGCGGGTCATGCGCTGCTCCCTTCGGTGGGTGTGCGGGGCGCCGCCGCTCTGAGGAAGGGCAGGGAGGTCTCGGCGAAGTGGGGCCCCGCGTGGGAGTGGCGGGGCAGTTCGACGACGGTGAGTCCCTGGTAGCCGGTGTCCGCCAGGGCGGCCAGGACGGCGGGGAAGTCGATGTCGCCGTCTCCGAGGGGCAGGTGTTCGTGCCGTCCTCGGCGCATGTCCTCGAGCTGGACGTGCCGCAGCCAGGGCGCGGCGGCGCGGACGCAGTCGGCGGGCGGAAGGGGTTCGAGGCACTCGCAGTGGCCGATGTCCAGGGTGAGCCCCAGGTGGGCGGGGTCACCGAGGGCGTGGCGCAGGCGGTGGAAGCCGGCGAGGTCGCCGAGGAGGTGGCCGGGTTCGGGTTCGACGGCCAGGGGGATGCCGGCGGCGTCGGCGGCTTCGAGGACCGGGGTGAGGGTCCCGGCCAGCCGGTCCCAGGCCGTCCCGGGGTCCGTGCCGGGCGGGAGGGTGCCGCTGAAGCAGTGGACGGCGTGGGCGCCGAGCTCGGTGGCGACGTGCACGGCCCGGATCAGCAGGTCGGCGCGGCGGGCCCGGTCGGCGGGGTCGGGGTCGAGGAGGGAGGGGCCGTGTTTGCGGCGCGGGTCGAGGACGTAGCGGGCTCCGGTCTCCACGGTGACCTGGAGGCCGAGCGCGGTCAGCCGGCGGGCCACCCGCCGGGTACGGGCGGCGAGATCGGGGGCCAGCGGGTCGAGGTGCATGTGGTCGAGGGTCAGGCCCACGCCGTCGTAGCCGAGGTCGGCGAGCAGGGCCAGGGCGTCGTCCAGGCGGAGGTCGGCCAGGCCGTTGGTGCCGTACCCGAAGCGGAGGGTGGCGGGGGCGGGTGCGGCCGGGGCGGGGCCGGTGGTGAGGGGTGCGGTCCTGGGCGTCATGTCACGCTCACCTTCTTCGCGAACCGTGCGGCCAGCGGGGACAGGGCCGCGGTGGCGAGCGCGCTGACCGGGGCGCCTGAGCGGGCGCAGAGCGCGGCCTGGAGCGGGATGGTGGCGCGGATGCCGCCGCCGACGGCTCTCTGGGTGAGCGGGGGTGACGGGTTGAGGGCGGCGTGGAAGTAGGGGCGGGCGGCGGTGGCGGCGTAGGCGAGGGCGCCGGCCACGCGCAGGGCAGGTCCGAGGGTCCCGGTGGGCGTCGCCGTGCCGGGCGGGGTCGTGCCGGGCGGGGTCCGGGTCAGGAGGCGGGTGAGGGCGCCGGTGGTGGCGAGGGCGGTCAGGGGGGTGAGGGGTGCGCCGCCCTGGGTCTCGTGGCGGGAGACGGTGGTGAGGGCGAGGGTGTGGGTGCCGAGGAGTGCGGCGGAGGGGAGGGCGGGCCGGACCCGGCCCGCCGTGGCGGCGGCGCCGAGCAGGAGGTCCAGCGCCCGGGCGGCCGCCATGGCGACAGGACCGGCCGGGGTGCGTTTGAGGCCCAGGTCGTACGCCCAGACGGTCGCGGCCAGGGGTGCGGCGACGGCGAGCGCGGGGCGGCCGGCCCTCGCGGCGAGCGCGAGGCCGGTGGCGGTCAGGGCGCAGGCCGCGGTGAGCGCGGCGGCGGGGCGGACCCGGCCGGAGGGCACGGGGCGGTGGGGGCGTTCGAGGGCGTCCTCGGCGCGGTCGGCCCAGTCGTTGAGGGCCATCCCGGCCTCGTACAGGCACAGGGAGGAGCCGATGGCGTACAGGGTGCGGGGGCCGGGGCGGCCGTGGACCGTGGCCGCCCCGGCCAGGACGTCACCGGGGACGGTGAACAGGGCGGGCAGGCGCAGCAGTTCGGCCCAGGCGCCGGCCCGGCTCGCCCCGCCCCGGCCGGAAGGGCCGCCGGGATGCGGGGGCCGGCCGGCGCACGGTCGCTCCCCCGGCACGGTCGCCGTGCCCCGGGGCGCCTTCACCGGGCCTCCGCGGCGCGGCCGCCGGTGCGGAAGCGGGCGGCGAGTCCGGTCAGGGCCGCGTACTGCCCGCTCAGGGAGGACGGGCCGTCGCCCAGCGGGTCCTTGAAGTAGAAGCCCAGGTCGGTGAGCGGGCCGGACAGGCCCGCCTCGCGGGCGCGCAGGGTCAGCCGGGCCAGGTCGAGCACCAGGGGGGCGGCGAGCGCCGAGTCGCAGCCCTGCCAGATGGTCTGGAGGATCATGCGGGTGCCGAGGAAGCCGTCGAAGGCGATGTGGTCCCAGGCGGTCTTCCAGTCGCCGAGGGCGGGTACGTCGTCGATGTGCACCTCGCCCTGCACCGGCGCGCCGAGGGTGTCGGCCAGGACCCGTTCCTTGCCCGCGTTCTTGGCGGCGGCCGCGGCGGGGTCGGCCAGGGCGGCGCCGTCGCCGCCGCCCAGCAGGTTGGTGCCCGACCAGGCCCGTACCGCGAGGGCGCGCTGCGCGAACATCGGGCCGAGCACCGAGCGCAGGAGGGTCTGGCCGGTCTTGCCGTCCCGGCCGGCGTACGGGAGTCCGCTGCGGGCCGCCGCCGTCGCCAGGGCGGGGTGGTGGAGGCCGGTGGACGGGGTGAAGTTGACGTAGGGGCAGCCGGCGCGCAGGGCCGCCGCCGCGTACAGGGAGCTGGGCGGGAGGGTTTCGCCGTCGGCGGCGGGTTCGGTGGAGGCCACGTTGACGACCACCGTCCCGGCCGGGGCGCGGCGGGCGGTGAAGTCGCGGATGTCGGCGGCGAACGCCTCGATCAGTCCGTCCTCGTCACGGTCGTCGTGCGGGAGCGGGCCGCCGGGGGCGATCTCGTCGTCGGCGGCGGCGAGTTCGGCGGCCACGGCGCCGGGGAGACCGTGCGGCAGGACGCCGCCCGCGACGAGTTCCTCGGCCCGTTTCGGCAGCGGGCAGTCCAGCGTGTCGTGGCCGCCGAAGACCAGGGAGGACAGGCCGGGCAGGCCGCAGTCGGCGAAGAGGGGAGTCTCCGTGAGCATTCCGGTGGGCGGGTGCAGCCCGGCGGACATCGCGGCGCAGCCCGCGACCACGGTGGTCGCCACCGAGCCTCGGGCGCCGATGAGCCACACGCCGGCGGGACGGGACGTAGACATGCTCGGCCTCCTTGTGGACGTACGCGTCACGGATGGGCACCTGGCCGCGGGCGGGCCGCCGCCGGGGAGACGGCGGGCGGGAGTACGGCGTCTCCCGCCCGCCGCCGCTTCAGCGTCCGCTCACCGGCAGTTCCCTGATGCGGACGTCACGGAAGGACACCAGGTCGCCGTCCCCGTGGTTCTGGATGCCGATGTGGCCGTCGCGCAGGCTGCGGGCGGGGTCGGTGTTGGTGAAGTCGTTGACCGGGACGCCGTTGAGCCAGATGCGCAGGCGTTCGCCCTCCACGCGGATCTCGTAGGTGTTCCACTCCCCCGGCGGGTTCAGCGCGCGGTCGCGGGCGGCCAGGTCGGCGGACTGGAAGCCGTACACGGAGCCGGTGGTCTTCTCCGGTACGTCGGTGGCGTCGATCTGGACCTCGTAGCCGTTGTCCACGGCCGACCAGGGGTCGTCCGAGGGCGGGAAGCCGACGAACACGCCCGAGTTGCCGTCCCCGGTGATCTTCCAGTCGAGCTTCAGGGAGTACGAGGAGAGACCGGAGGCGGCGTACCAGAGCAGGCCCATGCCGCCCGACGAGGTCAGCGTCCCGTCGTCGGCGAGGGTGAAGGAGCCGGGCCCCGCCTGCCGCCAGCCCTCCAGGGAGGCGGCGCTGCCGTCGAAGAGGGGGCGGTAGCCGTTCTCCGGGCGGCAGTCGGCCTGGACGGCGCCGGTCGCCCAGCGCAGGCCGCCCAGCAGGTGGGCCCGGAAGGCGGGGTCGGCGAAGGACTCCCTGGTGTGACCGCCGCCGGTGTAGAAGGCGCGGCCGCCCTGGTACTCCTGGCACCAGGCGATCGGGTGGTCGCCGTTCATGGTGCCGCCGGAGTAGGTGCTCTCGTCCAGCGAGGCCAGGACGTGGACGCGGTCGCGCGGGCTGGAGCGGTAGTTGTACCACTCGTCGGTGCGCTCCCACCGGTCGGGCAGGCCGGCGGTGGCGGGGTGGGCGTGGTCCTCGGCCACGACCGTGGCGGGCTGGACGGCCGGGTGCGAGGCGAAGTACGCCCCGGCGAGACCGCCGTAGAACGGCCAGTCGTACTCGGTGTCGGCGGCCGCGTGGACGCCGATGTAGCCGCCGCCCTGGCGGATGTAGCCCTCGAAGGCGCGCTGCTGGGCGGGGTTCAGGACGTCGCCGGTGGTGGAGAGGAAGACGACGGCGTCGTAGCGGCGCAGGTTGCGGGTGGTGAAGGCGCCCGCGTCCTCGGTGGCGTCGACCGTGAGGCCGTCGGTGCCGCCGAGCTGGCGGACGGCGGCGATGCCGTCCGCGATGGAGTCGTGGCGGAATCCGGCGGTCTTGGAGAAGACCAGGACCCGTCCGGTGGCCGCGGGCCCGGCGGTGGGCTTAGCGGTGGCCGGGCCGGTGGCGCAGCCGAGCAGCAGCGCGGCCGCCACCGCCGTGGTGGTGAGCAGGCGTGTGGTGCGCATGGGGGTGCCCTCCGCTCAGCCGGTGGTGAAGGTGAAGTCGTCCAGGTCGAACAGGGCGCGGGTGGCGCCGCCCCTGAACAGCAGGTGGAGCGTGGTGGTGGTCTTGGGGGCGCCGGACAGGACGGCGCTGACGTCCTGGAAGGTGTCCCAGCCGCCGGTCACCGGCACGGTGGCCTTGCCGAGGAGGGGACCGGTGGGCGATCCGGAGCGGATCTCCAGGGTGCCGCCGATGCCTCCGGAGGAGACGCGCGCGGTGATCTTCTTGGCGTTGCCGAGCGCGTAGGGGGTGAAGGCGATCCAGTCGCCGTTGTGGATGTCGCCGACGGTCTTGCCGCCGTGGGCGGTGTCCTTGGACTGCGGGGTGACGCCGGAGGAGGAGGTGTAGTGCTCGGCCTGGCGGTGGCGGGGCTGGGTGACGTTCTGGTCGTGGGAGGTGAGCGGGGCCTGGCCGCCGCCTCCGTTGTCGGTGTACTCGGCGTCGAACACGCCGAAGATGTCCTCGTTCTCGTCGTGTCCGCCGTCGGCGCTGGTCTGGATGGTGCCGGAGCAGCCCTTGGCGGAGGTCAGCGGGTGGCCGTGGGTGTCGTGGCCGAGGATGAAGTGGACGGTGACCTTGGAGCAGTCGATGTTCTGTCCGTCCTCGGGGTCGGTGACCCTCACCTTGAACGGGACGGCGTCACCGAAGCTGAACAACTGTCCGTCCTGCGGGAGTTGGAGGGTCACGGTGGGAGCGGTGTTGCCGACGACGATCCGGACGCCGGCGCTGCCGGTGCGGCCGGAGGGGTCCTTGGCGGTCAGGGTGGCGGTGTAGGTGCCGTTCTGCCGGTAGGTGTGGGTGGGGTTCGCGGCGGTGGAGGTGGAGCCGTCGCCGAAGTCCCATCGGTAGGTGAGGGCGTCGCCGTCCTGGTCGGTGCTGCCCGCGGAGGAGAAGCGGACCTTGAGCGCGGCCTGCCCGGACGTCTTGTCGGCGGCGGCCACGGCGACCGGGGAGTGGCCGTCGGTGGCGTTCTCGATGCGGTACAGGGCGGAGTTCTCGTCGCCGCCGAACCAGGCGGTGCCGTAGTCCAGGACGTACAGCGCGCCGTCGGGGCCGAAGGCCATGTCCATCACCTGGGTGCCGGTCCAGGGGAAGGCGTTGATCGACCGCACGGCGCCGTCCGTGCCGGTCTCGACGCGCTTGATCCAGCGGCGGCCGAACTCACCGGCGAAGAAGTTCCCGTCGTACGCCTCGGGGAACTTCACGGGCGAGTCGAGCTGGGGGTCGTAGTGGTAGACGGGTCCGCCCATCGGGGATTCGGAGCCGTCGCCCAGTTCCGGTACGGACGCGCCGTCGTAGGGCAGCCAGGCCGCCTGGGCCGGGGGCAGGTCGGTCAGGCCGGTGTTGTGGGGGGAGGTGTTCTTCGGGGCCGCGCAGTCGAAGGCCGCGCCGGAGGTCCGGGTGGCGAAGTCGAAGTCGACGTAGGCGTCGTTCTTGCCGGTGCAGTAGGGCCAGCCGAAGTTGCCGGGGCCGGTCACCCGGGCGAACTCGACCTGGCCGCCGGGGCCTCGGGCGGGGTCGGCGGTGGCGGCGTCGGGGCCGTAGTCGCCGACGTAGAGGACGCCGGTCTCCTTGTCGACACTGAAGCGGAACGGGTTGCGGAAGCCCATGGCGTAGATCTCGGGGCGGGTCTTCGCGGTGCCGGGGGCGAAGAGGTTGCCGTCGGGCACGGTGTAGGTGCCGTCGGCGTCCACCTTGATCCGGAGGATCTTGCCGCGCAGGTCGTTGGTGTTGCCGGAGGTGCGCTGGGCGTCGAAGGCGGGGTTGCGGTCGCCGCGTTCGTCGATGGGCGTGTAGCCGTCGGACTGGAAGGGGTTGGAGTCGTCGCCGGTCGACAGGTAGAGGTTGCCGTCCTTGTCGAAGTCGATGTCCCCGCCGACGTGGCAGCAGATGCCGCGCGAGGTGGGCACCTCCAGGATCTTCTTCTCGCTGGCGGTGTCCAGGGTGCCGTCGGTCCTGAGGACGAAGCGGGAGAGCCGGTTGACGCCGTCGAAGGGGGCGAAGTCGGCGGCGGTGCCGGTCTCGGGGGCGTCGCCGGAGGGGGTGTCCATCGGGGGCGCGTAGTAGAGGTAGACGAACCGGTTGTCGGTGAAGCGCGGGTCCACGCCGACGCCCTGCAGCCCCTCCTCGTCGTGGGAGTAGACGGCCAGCCTGCCCGCGGTGCGGGTGGTGCCGGCGGCGTCGGTGAGGCGGAGTTCGCCGTCCCGGGAGGTGTGCAGGACGGAGCGGTCGGGCAGGACGGCGAGGCTCATGGGCTCACCGACCTCCGCCGCGCCGCGGGCGAGGGTGACCTGCTGGAAGTCCTCGGCGGCGGCCGTGTCCTGCCGGCCGGCGGCGGCCGCGCCGGTGCCGGTGAGGGCGGGTACGGCGCCGAGGAGGAGTGCCCCGCAGGTGAGGGCGACGGCGGTGCGCAGGCGGGGCCACCGGGGGCGCGGTGGTCTGGTGGGGGTACCGGTGGGGCGGACGTTCCCGTGCACGAATGCCTCCAGAAGAAGCCAGTTGTACGGGGCGGGTGGGGTGCGCGCCGGGACGCGCCGTCGTCCCGGCGCGGGATCAGTGGCCGAAGGCCGCGTCGAACGAGGCCGACGGCGGGTCGAAGTCGTACGCCTTGAGGCGGGCCAGGGCCTCGGGGGCGCCCTGGAGCCGGTCCATGCCGGCGTCCTCCCACTCGACGGAGACCGGTCCCTGGTAGCCGATGGAGGCCAGCATCCGGAACACGTCCTCCCAGGGGACGTCGCCGTGTCCGGCCGAGACGAAGTCCCAGCCGCGGCGCGGGTCGCCCCAGGGCAGGTGGGAGCCGAGCCGGCCGTTGCGGCCGTCCAGGCGTTTGCGGGCCTCCTTGCAGTCCACGTGGTAGATCCGGTCGCGGAAGTCCCACAGGAAGCCGACGGGGTCGAGGTCCTGCCACACGAAGTGGGAGGGGTCGAAGTTGAGGCCGAACGCGGGCCGGTGTCCGATCGCTTCGAGGGCGCGGCGGGTCGTCCAGTAGTCGTAGGCGATCTCGCTGGGGTGGACCTCGTGCGCGAACCGCACGCCCTCGGCGTCGAAGACGTCCAGGATCGGGTTCCAGCGCTCGGCGAAGTCGGTGTAGCCCCGCTCGATCATCGCCTCGGGGGCGGGCGGGAACATGGCGACGAGGTGCCAGATGGCGGAGCCGGTGAACCCGATCACGGTGTCGACGCCGAAGGCGGCCGCCGCCCGGGCGGTGTCCGCGATCTCGGCGGCGGCCCGCCGGCGTACGCCCTCGGCGTCGCCGTCGCCCCAGATCCGGGCGGGCAGGATCGCCTGGTGGCGTTCGTCGATGATGGCGTCGCACACCGCCTGGCCGACCAGGTGGTTGGAGACCGCCCAGCACTTCAGGCCGTACTTGTCGAGCAGGGCGTGCCGGGAGGCGAGGTAGCCGGGGTCCGCGAGCGCCTTGTCGACCTCGAAATGATCGCCCCAGCAGGCGAGTTCGAGTCCGTCGTAGCCGAAGTCGCGGGCGAGGCGGCAGACTTCCTCCAGCGGGAGGTCGGCCCACTGGCCGGTGAACAGGGTGAAGGTGCGGGGCATCGGCCGGGGCCTCCTCAGAACGCGATCGGGGTGTAGACGGAGTTCTTCGCGGCGCTCTCCTCGACGGCGGCCAGCACGCGCTGCACCTCCAGGCCGTCGGCGAACGAGGGAACCGGGACGTGCCCCTCGGCGATGGCGTGCACGAGGTCGCGGGCCTGGTGGACGAAGGTGTGCTCGTAGCCGAGGCCGTGGCCCGGCGGCCACCAGGCGTCCAGGTAGGGGTGGTCGGGCTCGGTCACCAGGATGCGGCGGAACCCCGCGTGCGCGCCCGGCTCGGTGCCGTCGTGGAAGGAGAGCTCGTTGAGCCGCTCCAGGTCGAAGGCGAGGGAACCCCGTTCGCCGTTCAGCTCGATCCGCAGGGCGTTCTTGCGTCCGGTGGCGTACCGCGTCGCCTCGAAGGAGGCCAGCGCCCCGGAGGCGAACCGGCCCGTGAAGACGGCCGCGTCGTCCACGGTGACCTGCCCCGGACCGCCCGTGGGCAGGGGGCGCCGGCGTACGAAGGTCTCGGTGAGCGCGGAGACCCCGGCGAGCTTCTCCCCCGCCAGGTACTGGGCGACGTCGATGACATGGGCGCCCAGGTCACCGAGGGCGCCGGAGCCGGCCGCCTCCTTGCGCAGCCGCCAGGTCAGCGGGAACTCCGGGTCCACCAGCCAGTCCTGGAGATAGCTCACCCGGACGTGCCGCAGGGTCCCGAGCCGCCCCTCGGTGATCATGCGCCGGGCCTGGGCGATGGCGGGGACCCGGCGGTAGTTGAAGCCGACCATGGCCAACTGGCCGTTGGCGTACGCCTCTTCGGCGGCCCGCGCCATGGCCTCCGCCTCCTCGACGGTGTTGGCGAGCGGCTTCTCGCACAACACGTGTTTGCCGGCCGCCAGGGCGGCGAGCGCGATCTCGGCATGGCTGTCGCCGGGTGTGCAGATGTCGACGAGGTCGACGTCGTCGCGGGCGATCAGCGCACGCCAGTCGGTCTCGGTGGAGGACCAGCCGTGCCGGTCGGCCGCGGCGCGCACGGCCGGTCCGTCCCGGCCGCACAGCACGGACAGGACGGGTTGGCGCGGCAGGTCGAAGACCCGGCCCGCCGTGCGCCAACCCTGGGAGTGGGCGGCGCCCATGAAGGCGTACCCGACCATCCCGACGCGCAACGGCGGCCTGCTCCCGGGGCCCGGACGGGCGCCGTCGGCGCCGGGGTGCCCGGGCTGCTCCCCTGCTGAACTCTGCGGCTGTGCCATGCGGTGGGTCCTCTCCTCGTCCTGGTACGGGGCGGTGCCGCCCGGGTGGGGCGGGGGCCCGTCACCGGAAGCCGGTGGGCATGTACCGGGCGACGTTGTCCTTGTCGACCACGGCGGAGTAGAGCGTGACGGACGCCGGGATCTCGTACTCGGCCATGCCGCCCACGCCCTTGCCCTGGCCGAGGGCGCGGGCGAGGTCGATGGCGGAGGCGGACATGGTGGGCGGGTACAGGACGGTCGCCTTCAGCACGCCGTCGTCCCGCTGGATGGCCTGGAACGCGGAGAGCGCCCCGGCGCCGCCGACCATGAGGAAGCCGTCACGGCCCGCCTGCTCCACCGCGCGCAGCGCGCCCACGCCCTGGTCGTCGTCGTGGTTCCACAGGGCGTCGAACTTCTTCTGCGCCTGGAGGAGCTGAGCCATCTTGGCCTGGCCGGACTCGACGGTGAAGTCGGCCGCCTGGCGGGCCACCTTGCGGATGTTGGGGTAGTTCCTGAGGGCGTCGTCGAAGCCCTTGGTGCGCTGCTTGGTCAGCTCCAGGTTGTCGAGGCCGGCCAGCTCGACGACCCGGGCGTCCGGGGTGTCCTTGAGCTTCTCGCCGATGTAGTGCCCGGCGTTGAGGCCCATGCCGTAGTTGTCGCCGCCGATCCAGCAGCGGTACGCCTGCGGGGTGTTGAAGACACGGTCGAGGTTGACGACCGGGATGCCCGCGCGCATCGCCTTCAGGCCGACCTGGGTGAGGGCCTTGCCGTCGGCGGGCAGCACCACCAGGACGTCGACCTTCTTGTTGATGAGGGTCTCGATCTGCCCGATCTGCGCGGCAGTGTCGTTGGAGCCCTCGGTGATCTCCAGGGTGACGTCGGAGTAGGTGCGGGCGCGGCGCTTGGCGTTGTCGTTGATGGCGTTGAGCCAGCCGTGGTCGGCCTGGGGGCCGGCGAAGCCGATGGTGACGTGCTTGCCGGGCTTGTCGTCGGCGGGCCGGTCCTCGGCGCCCGTCTTCTCGTCCTTCGGCTCGTTGCTCGTGCATCCGGCGAGGAAGGCCCCGGCGCCGACGGCGGCGGTCCCGAAGAGCAGTCCTCTGCGGCTGGTGTGCGATGTCGGTGCGGTGGGTCGCATGGCGGTGAACCCTTTCCTCAGGAGGTGCTCGCGGTACGGCGCTGGACCAGCACGGCGGCGACGATGATCGCGCCCTTGGCGATCTGCTGGACGTCGCTCTGCAGGTTGTTCAGGGCGAAGATGTCGGTGATCGTGGTGAAGATCAGCACACCCAGCACCGAGCCGGTGATGGTGCCCCGGCCGCCGCTGAGCAGGGTGCCGCCGATGATCGCGGCGGCGATGGCGTCGAGTTCGTAGAGGTTGCCGTTGGTGTTCTGGCCCGATCCGGCCAGGATGATCAGGAGGAAGGCCGCGATGCCGCAGCACAGTCCGGAGAGCAGGTAGAGGTAGAGGCGCTGGCGGCGTACGTCGATGCCGGCGAGGCGGGCCGCCTCCGCGTTGCCTCCGACAGCGACCGTGCGGCGGCCGAAGGTGGTGCGGTTCAGCACGAGCCAGCCGATGACGGTGACGACGGCGAAGACCAGGACCAGCGGCGGGATGCCGAGGACGTAGGCGTCGCGCTCGCCGAGGCTCAGCACGGAGTCGACGGAGACGATCTGGGTGCGTCCGTCGGTGATCTGGAGGGCGAGTCCGCGCGCCGAGGCGAGCATGGCGAGGGTGGCGATGAACGGGACCATGCCTCCGTAGGCGACGAGGAGGCCGTTGACCAGTCCGCAGCCCACGCCGACGGCGACCGCCGTGAAGAGGATGCCGGCGAAGCCGTACTCCTGGGTCGCCACCGTGGTCGCCCACACCGAGGCGAGGGCGACGATCGCGCCGACGGAGAGGTCGATGCCGCCGGAGGTGATGACGAAGGTCATGCCGACGGTGACGACACCGATGACCGACGCCTGGGTGAGGACGAGCTGGAGGTTGCGGGTGTCGAGGAACTCGTCCGGCTTGGTGATGCCGCCGATCAGGACGAGGACGGCGAGGACTCCGAGCAGGGACAGGGTGCGCACGTCGGCGCGGGCCGCGAGGATGCGCCAGGCGGGGGGCCGTGCGGCCGCGGGCGCCTTGCCGCTGTCGTACCGGGGCGGGGAGACGGGCTGCGTCATGACGCCGGGCTTCCTTCCATGACGAGGTCGAGTACGCGGTGCTCGTCGAGTTCGCGGGCGGGCGCCTCGTGCACGACCCGGCCCTCCCTCAGCACCAGGACACGGTCGGCGAGGCCGAGCACCTCGGGCACCTCGCTGGAGACCAGCAGCACGGCGAGGCCCTCGTCGGCGAGGCGGCGCACCACGGCGTACAGCTCGGCGCGGGCGCCGACGTCGACACCGCGGGTCGGCTCGTCGAGCAGCAGCACCCGGCAGCCGCGCAGCAGCCAGCGGGCCAGGACGGCCTTCTGCTGGTTGCCGCCGGAGAGGGTGCGGACGGGCACGGACGGGTTGTCCGGGCGCAGGGAGAGGTCGCGGGTGGCGGCGCGCGCGGCGCCCAGTTCGGCGCCCCGGTCGATCCACCCCGCGCGGGCGAAGCGGGCCAGGGAGGACACCGAGACGTTGCGGGTGACGGACTCCAGCATGAGCAGCGCCTGCGCCTTGCGTTCCTCGGGGGCCAGCCCGATCCCGGCGCGGACGGCGGCGCGTACGCTGCCGGGGCGGACGGGGCGGCCGTCGACGAGGACGTGTCCGGTGTCGGGCCTGCGGGCGCCGTAGACCGTCTCCAGGATCTCGGAGCGTCCGGAGCCGACGAGTCCGGCGATCCCGACGATCTCGCCGGGCCGCACCACGAGGTCGAGCGGGGCGAACTCCCCGCCGCGAGCGAGTCCCCTGACCTCCAGCACCGGTTCCTCGGAAGCCGGTCGGGCAGGCCGCTCGGGGAAGACGTACTCGACGTCGCGGCCCGTCATCAGGGTGACGACCTCGCGGGTCGGGGTGGTCTTCGCGGGCAGGCCGCGTGCCACCGCCCGGCCGTCCTTGAGCACGGTCACGCGGTCGCCGATGCGGCGGATCTCGTCCAGCCGGTGGGAGATGTAGACGACCGCGACTCCCTCGGCGGTGAGCCCGGTGACCACGCGGAAGAGGTTGTCGACCTCGTCGGGGTCGAGCGCGGCCGAGGGCTCGTCCATCACGATGAGCCGTACGTCATGGGACAACGCCCGTGCCATGGAGACGATCTGCTGCTGCGCCGCGGACAACTCCCCCACCAGGCGGCCCGGCTGGATCTCGGTGTGGCCGAGCCGGCGCAGCAGCGCGGCCGTCGAGTCGCGTGCCGTCCGCCGCCGCAGGACGAACCCGGCCCTGGTGGGCTCGTGGCCGAGGTGGATGTTCTCGGCGACCGACAGGTGCTCCACCAGGTCGAGTTCCTGGTAGATGGTGGCGATCCCGAGGCGCATGGCGGCCATGGGCGAGCGGAGGGTGACGGGTTCGCCGCGCCACTGGACGGTGCCGGTGTCGGGCTGGTGGGCGCCGGCCAGGACCTTGATGAGGGTGGACTTGCCCGCGCCGTTCTGGCCGAGCAGGCAGTGGACCTCGCCCTCCTGGACGTCGAGGTCGACACCGTCGAGTGCCCGGACGCCGGGGAACGCCTTGGTGATGCCGGTCATGCTGAGCAGTGGTGGTTCTGGTGCCATGTGTGTTCCCCTCGGCGGGCGTGCGGGCCTGTTTCAGGGCGGTACGCCGACGGGGTCGGGCGGACCTGGGCAGAGCAGAGCGGTGCGGTGGCGCTGTTTCCTGCGGCCGTCCGGCGGGTGGTGCCTTACGGCGTGGTCACGCTGGGGAGAACAGGTGGTCGCTGATGAGGCGGGCGCCGCCGATGACTCCGGCGTTCTGGCCCAGCTCGCCCAGCACGATGGGGAGGTTGCCGGTCGCCAGGGGCAGCGACTGGCGGTAGACCTGGGTGCGGATCGCGGCGAGCAGGGTGTGGCCGAGGCCGGTCACCCCGCCGCCGATGACCACGAGACCGGGGTTGAAGAAGCTGACCAGGCCCGCGATGACCTGGCCGGTACGCGTGCCGCCCTCACGGATGAGGTCGAGCGAGACGGTGTCCCCCGCGGCGGCCGCGGCGGCGATGTCGACGGCGCTCAGCGTGCCGTGCCGCTCCAGGCGGGAGGCGAGTTCGGCCGAGAGTCCCTGGCCGGCCGCCTCCAGGGCGTCGCGGGCAAGCGCGGCGCCGCTGAAGTGGGCCTCCAGGCAGCCCCGGTTGCCGCAGGCGCAGGCCCGGCCGTCGGGCACGGCCTGGATGTGCCCGATGTCGCCCGCGCTGCCGGTGGACCCCCGGTAGACCTGGCCGCCGACGACGATGCCGCAGCCGATGCCGGTGCCGATCTTGACGCAGAGGAAGTCGCCGACGGAGCGGGCGACCCCGGCGTGCTGCTCCCCCAGCGCCATCAGGTTGACGTCGTTGTCGACCATGACCGGGCAGCCGAGTTCCTGGCTGAGCGCCTCCCGCACGGGGAAGCCGTCCCAGCCCGGCATGATCGGCGGCGCTACCGGCACGCCTTCCGGGAAGCGGACGGGGCCCGGGACACCGATGCCGGCGCCGTCGAAGCCTTCCGCCAGCCCGGAGGAGCGGAGCTTGGCCGCCATCGCCAGGACGTGTTCGAAGACCGCGACCGGTCCCTCGCGCACGTCCAGGGGCTCGTTGACGTGGCCCAGCACTTCCAGTTCCGCGTTGGTGACGGCGACGTCGACCGAGGTGGCGCCGATGTCGATGCCGAGGAAGCGCAGGTTGGGGGCGAGCCGCAGATTGTGGGAGCGGCGTCCGCCGCGCGAGGCGGCGAGGCCGTCGGCCACGATCAGCCCCGTCTGCAGGAGGCGGTCCACCTCGACGGCCAGCTTGGAGCGGGAGAGGTCGACCCGGTCGCCGAGCTGGGCACGGGAGTTGGGTCCCTCGTCGCGCAACAGGCGCAGCAGGCGGGCCTGGTGGGCGTTGGCGGGTCGTGCCGTCATGCGTCTCACGAGTCCCTCCCCGCCTCGGTGCAGGCCGTCCGTCGCGTTCGTCCGGGGGGAACGTAGCAGCGGCTGCCGGGACTGGGAAGAAGTAGCGCGGGAATTCGTACCCACTTTCTCCACTCACAGGACAAAGGTCGGGGGCGGACACGGACGTCAGTGGGCGTGGTGGGCCGCGGAATGGTGGCCGGTGTGGCCCGGCACGGTGCCGTCGGGCTTCGCCACCAGGAACAGGCCGGCCATCCCCATGTCGGAGTGGCTCTGGACGTGGCAGTGGTACATCCACGCGCCCGCGCCGACGTGTTCCCCGGCGACGACCTGGAAGCCGAAGGAGTCCGCCGGGCCGGTGATCTTGTTGTCGATGACGCGACTGGGATCGTCGGGGCCGGTCAGCAGGCCCGTGCGGTTGTCGGCCCAGCGGTGACCGTGCATGTGGAAGGTGTGGTAGTACTCGCCGTGCGTGATCATGATGATCTCGACCCGGTCGCCCACCGTGGCCTCGAAGTCCGGGGTCTCACCGGCGGTCCTGTTGTTGATCGTCATGTCGTTGAAGACGATCGTGAACTGCTTGTCCGGCAGGATGTCGCCCTTCCTGCGCACGACGACCGGGCCGTACAGGCCCTTGCGGATGCCGCCGGTCCCGTGGTCGGTGCCCACGACGTGGTCGTGGTAGTGCCAGTAGCCGGCGCTGCCCGCCTGCCAGGTGCCGTCCTTGCGGCGGCCCGGCGCGTGGGTGCGCCAGGTGTAGGTGCGGGTGCCGCCCGGCTCGACGTGACTGCCCGTCATGCGGGTGCCGTCGTTGGCGATGTCGTAGTCGACGCCGTGCACGTGGAGGCTCGCGTCCGCGTCGGTGGCGTTCTCGAACTCGATGTGCAGGGTGTCGCCCTCGACGAGTTCGATGAGCGGGCCCGGCACGGTCGCCTTGCCCTTCTCCAGGCCGTATCCGAGCTGGCCGCCCGGCAGTTTCTCGGCGTAGAGCTTGAGGTGGCGCACCTGGCCGCCCGCCGGGGCCGTGGGCGGGGCCGGTTCCGCGGCGGAGGGGGCGGAGGCCACCGACAGCGTCGCCGTGCCGGTGGCGGCCACCACGCTCCCGGCCAGCATCCGTCGCCCGAAAGTCCTTCTGTCCAGAGCCATACCGGTCTCTCCATTGCTGTGAAGGAGACGGTCGGGGCGCGAGAGCCCCCTGGGGACGGTCACGGTAGAGCCGCTCATCCCGTTTATCCACACCCAGGACAAAGTTGGTGAGATTCCGTCCGTAGCTATTGGCGGGTGGTTGAAAGGCGTCTAGCTTCTGGCGCTGTTGCTGAGACCACGGAGGGTGGGTGACCCATGCAGAGCGCACCACATCACCGGTCGAGATCCCGGCGGGCAGCGGCGGCGGCCCTGGCGGCCGGAACCCTGGCGGCATCCCTGCTGAGCGGCGGAACCGCCGCGACGGCCAGGCCGTTACCCGAGCCGAGGGCGTCGTCGCTCCCGTCGCCGCCGGGCGGCCAGAACGTGAAAGTGCTGGTCTTCCACGCCTCGGCCACCGAGGAGTCGCCGACCGTGGACGCGGGCATCGAGGCCGTCGAGTCCATCGGCCTGTCCGGTCCCGCCGACCAGCGTTTCAAGACCGTGGCGACGGACGACGCCTCGGTCTTCACCAATGAGAAACGGCTCGGCACCTTCAACGCGGTGGTCTTCCTGACCGGTGGCGGCGACGTCCTCGACCCTGAGCAGGAAGCCGGCCTGGAGGCGTACCTGAAGGCCGGGGGCGGCTTCCTCGGCATCCACGACGCGGCCAGGACCGAGCCGTACTCCGACTGGTTCACCGGTCTGATCGGCGCCCGCCCGGCGGCTTCCAGCCCCACGACCGTCCAGCGGGCCACCGTGGAGATCCCCGACCGGAGTCATCCGGCCACGAAGGACCTGCCGCTGGAGTGGAAGCGGCCCGACAAGTGGCTCAACTGGACGAGCAACCCGACCGGCAAGGTGCACACCGTCGCCAAGGTCAGGGAGAGCAGCTACCGGCCCGGAACCGGGGCGAACGGCGTCGACCACCCGGTGTCCTGGTGCCGGGACTACTCCGGCGGCCGGTCCTTCTACACGGGGATGGGCGGCACGGTGGAGTCGTTCGCGGAGACCGACTTCCGCGACCACCTGCGGGGCGCGCTGCTGTGGACCACCCGGCTCTCGCGTGCCGACTGCAAGGCGACCATCGACGCCAACTACTCGGCCGTACGCGTCACTCAGCCCAACCAGCCCGGCCAGCAGGACCAGATCGGCGAACCGCACGGCATGGTCGTCGCGCCGGACGGGCGGGTGCTCTACATCGGCCGGGGCGGCGGCGTGAACGGCGCGCCGGTGGTCACCGACTGGAACAACCCCGACATCGGCAAGGGCACCGGCCAGATCCACGTCTACGACCCCGCCACGAAGAAGGTCACGCTCGCGGGCGCCCTGACCGTCTTCGGCAACAAGGGCGGCGGCGACGAACTCATCAAGGTCGAGGAGGGGTTGCTCGGCATCGAGCTGGACCCCGGCTTCGCGTCCAACGGCTGGGTCTACCTGCACTACACGCCGCACTCCGGCCTGGACCGCGACAAGCAGATCGCCGAACGCCGCGTCTCCCGCTTTACGTTGGACCGCACCACGAACAAGCTCGACCTGGCCTCGGAGAAGGTCCTGCTGAAGTGGCCCGTCCAGGTGCACAGTTGCTGCCACGCGGGCGGCGGGATGGCCTGGGACTCCAAGGGCAACCTGTACATCGCCACCGGCGACAACAACTCGTCCGGATTCAGCGACGGTTACTCGGGCAACAACCCGCAGCCCAACTACAAGGGCCTGTCCTTCGCGGACGCCCGCCGCACCGCGGGCAACACCCACAACCTCAACGGCAAGATCCTGCGCATCCACCCGGAGCCGGACGGCACGTACACCCTGCCCGAGGGCAACCTCTTCACCGGCAGGGAGCAGGACGAGGGCGGCGGGAAGACCCGCGGCGAGATCTACGTGATGGGCGTGCGCAACCCGGCGCGGATCTCCGTCGACAAGAAGACCGACATCCTCTACGCGGGCTGGGTCGGCCCCGACGCGGGCGCGCCCAGCACCACCTGGGGCCCGGCGAAGTACGACACGTTCGCCGCGATCACCAAGGCGGGCAATCACGGCTGGCCGTTCTGCATGGGCAACAAGCAGCCCTACCGCGACCGCAACCTGCCCGACCCGGCGAAGCCGCTGGGCTGGTACGACTGCAACGCCCCGAAGAACGAGTCCCCGAACAACGACGGCCTGGTGAACCTGCCGCCCGTCACCGGGAACACGATCTGGTACTCCCCGCAGGGGGGCGCCCCGGACTTCCCGCGCGACGCGACGGGCGTGCCCAGCTACAAGAACGAGGAGGCCACCTATCTGCTGCCGTGGCTCAAGGGCGGCGGCCAGGCCACCATGGACGGCCCGGTCTACCGCTACGACGCGGCGACGGCCGGCGCGAACGCGTGGCCGCGGTACTGGGACGGCAAGTGGTTCGTCGGTGACTTCTACGACGCGGACAACCCGCGCCACGCGGTGCTGACCGACCCCAAGACGGTCGGCAAGGGCGGCCTGCCGGTGACGGCGGAGTCGCTGAAGAAGATCATCCCGGTCGGGCAGGGCGGCATCCGCAACCTGATGGACTGGAAGTTCGCGCCGGACGGCTCGCTCTACGTCCTGGACTACGGGCGCGGCTTCTTCACCTCCGACTCTCAGTCCGCGCTGTGGCGCGTGACGTACACGGGCGGCGAGGCCACTCCCGCCGCGAAGGATCTGGCCAGGAAGGCGGCACAGTGAGACATCGACCTCTGCGCCTGTACACCGCGCTGCTGGGCGCGCTGCTGCTGATGCTGGGGCTCACCGCGACGACCGCGTACGGACGGGACGGCGACCGGGCGGCGGCCCAGGTGCTGACGTGGACGACGAGTTCCCGCACCGACCAGTACACGAGTTTCCCGACGACGGCGGTGGCCGGTGCGGCGACCCTCGTCTTCGAGAACAGCACCGCGACCGGCAACGACATCGGCATGCCGCACACACTGACCTTCGACGTGTCGGACCCCGAGTACAACCACGACGTGCCGGTGAACATCCTGGCCAACCCCGGCGACGACAGCGGGGGCAAACACACCGTCGACGTGACGCTGACGCCCGGCCGGTACCGCTACTTCTGCAGCATTCCCGGCCACAGCCAGATGCAGGGCATCCTCACGGTGACCGAGCCCGGCGGCGAGGACACCAACGCGCCGGTGGCCTCGGCGAAGGTAGAGGGGCAGAAGAACGCCGACGGAGCCTACGTGGGTTCGGCCACGGTGACCGTCTCCGCCACGGACGACGCCTCCGGGGTGAAGTCGATCGAGTACGCGGCCGGCGCCGACGGTCCGTGGCAGGCGTACACCGCGCCGGTGGTCGTCGACCAGGTCGGCTCGCACACCCTGCGCTACCGCGCCACCGACCAGGCGGGCAACGTGGCCGCCGAGAAGTCCGTGACCTTCAGTGTGGTCGCCCCGCCGACGGACGACACCACCGCCCCGGAGACCTCCGCGACGGTGAGCGGCGAGAAGGAC
Organism: Streptomyces sp. NPDC046860; assembly: GCF_040645115.1. NCBI lineage: Bacteria > Bacillati > Actinomycetota > Actinomycetes > Kitasatosporales > Streptomycetaceae > Streptomyces > Streptomyces sp. NPDC046860. The sequence continues at coordinate 102,831 of NZ_JBEYXQ010000019.1, forward strand.
GCCGACGGCAACTACCTGACGATGGCCACGGTGACCGTGACCGCCTCCGACACCGGGTCGGGCGTCAACACCGTCGAGTACGCGCTCGGCGCGGACGGCGCCTGGCAGTCGTACACCGCGCCGGTGATGGTGCACGCGGTCGGCTCGCACACCGTGCGCTACCGCGCGACGGACAAGGCGGGGAACGCTGCGGCCGAGAAGTCCGTGGCCTTCAAGGTCGTGGCCCCGCCGGCCGAGGACACGGCCGCGCCGGAGACCTCGGCGACGATCAGCGGCACCAGGAACGCGAACGGCGCGTACGTGACCAGCGCCAAGGTGACCGTCAACGCCTCCGACTCCGCGTCCGGGGTGGCCCGTGTCGAGTACTCCCTCGACGGCGGCCCCTACCTGGAGTACGCGGCCGCCGTGGTCGTGGACCGGCTCGGCTTCCACACGGTGGCCTACCGGGCGACGGACAAGGCCGGGAACACCTCCGCGGCCAAGAGCGTCACCTTCACCGTCGCCCAGGGCGGCGGGGTCCCGGCGCCCTCCTGCCCCGAGTACGACGAGCGGCTGACGGTCATCGTCGGCACCGTCGACACGGGCGTGCCGAACCGGATGACCCGCGCCCGGTGCACCATCAACGAGCTGATCGAGGACGAGAAGGACTGGTCGTCACAGGCCCTGTTCCTCAAGCACGTCGACGGCGTGCTCGACGGGCTCCTGGCGGACGGTGTCATCGACCAGCGCGAGTTCAACAAGATCACCAAGGCGGCCAAGCAGTCGAAGATCGGCAAGCCCGGCCAGACGACCGGGTACCGCGATCTGTTCGACGGCACCGAGTCGTCCCTGGCCAGGTGGGAGCAGGTCGGCGGCGGCAGGTTCGCGCTGACCGGCGACGGCGCCATCACCAGCAGCACGACCGTGCCGGGCATGGGCATGCTGTGGTTCCCGGAGCGCAAGTACGGCGACTTCTCGCTCAAGCTCCGCTTCCGCGACGACGCCCCGGGCACGGGCAACGCCAACGGCGGTGTCTTCATCCGGTTCCCGAACGTCCACAACCACCCCGAGGAGTCCCGGCCGGAGTGGGTCGCCATCAACTACGGGCACGAGATCCAGATCCTCGACAGCCCGACCGGCGACATGTACAAGACCGGCTCGGTCTACGGCTTCGACCGGGTGGGCCTGGGCGGTGCGGGGGTCACCCCGAAGGGCACCTGGAACGACTACGAGATCCGCGCGGAGGGCCAGCACTTCACGGTCCTGCGCAACGGCGTCGTCATCAACGAGTTCGACAACGTCGGCGGCCAGGTCTTCACCCCGCCCCGCGCGGGTGACCCCGGCACCGACGGCCGGCGCTACGCGACGGGTTACATCGGGCTCCAGGTGCACAGCACGACGGACGTGATCTCGTACCGCGACATCCGCATCAAGGAGTTGTAGGCCACGGGAGAGCGAAGGGCCCTCACCGCACCCGCGGTGGGGGCCCTTTCCGTCGCGCTCTTTAAACGTTTGGCAACTGCCGTGTGATGTACGGGAGTTGAAGGTCATGACCTGGTCAAGCCGTTCCCGCGCGTTGGCCACATGTTCACCGCCTTCCCCTGACGCGTCCCGCCGGAACGGGCGGAGAGTGACCGGCGGACCGGCCTTCGGGCCGGGTGGACCGACACTCCGCAGGAGCGCCGCGCGCGCTCGAGAAGGGACAGCCATGGCCGAGTTGACCCGTCGTAGAGTCCTGGGATCGGCCGCGGGCGCGCTGGGCGGCGCCGCGGCGCTGTCCCTGCTGCCGCCGAGCGTCCAGAAGGCCGTCGCCGCCGGACCGCCCCCGGGCGGTTCACTGCGCGACATCGAGCACGTCGTCCTGCTGATGCAGGAGAACCGGTCGTTCGACCACTACTTCGGCACCCTCTCCGGGGTCCGGGGCTTCGCCGACCCCCACGCCCTGAAGCTGGACGACGGACGCAGCGTCTTCTACCAGCCCGACGCGCAGAACCCCAAGGGCTACCTGCTGCCCTTCCACCTCGACACCCACTCCTCCAGCGCCCAGGCCATCCCCTCCACCAGCCATGCCTGGTCCGTGCAGCACCAGGCGTGGAACGGCGGCAGGATGGACCAGTGGCTGCCCGCCCACCGTGCCGCCGACGGCGTCAACGGCCCCTATGTGATGGGCTACTACACGCGCGAGGACATCCCGTTCCAGTTCGCGCTCGCCGAGACCTTCACCGTCTGCGACAACTACTTCTGCTCGGTGTTCGGGCCGACCTGGCCCAACCGGCTGATGTGGATGACCGGTTCGCTCGACCCCGGCGGCACGCGGGGCGGCCCGGTCATCAGGAACTCCGCGCCGCAGCCGTACCGCTGGACGACCTACGCCGAGCGGCTCCAGGCGGCCGGGGTGAGCTGGAAGGTGTACCAGCAGGACGACGACTACGGCTGCAACATGCTGGAGCAGTTCGCCGCGTTCAGGAACGCCGCCCCCGGCTCAGAGCTGTACGAGCGCGGGGTGCGCCCGCAGCCCGAGGGCACCTTCGAGGACGACGCCCGCAACGACCGCCTCCCGGCGGTGTCCTGGATCATGCCGACCAGCTTCCAGTCGGAGCACCCCGACTATCTCCCGGCGGCCGGCGCCGACTTCGTCGCCTCCAAGATCGAGGCGATCGCGTCCAACCCGAAGGTGTGGCGCAAGACCGCGTTCATCCTCAACTACGACGAGAACGACGGCCTGTTCGACCACGTGCCGCCGCCGGTGCCGCCCGCGGGGACGCCGGACGAGTTCGTGCAGGGGCTGCCCATCGGGGGCGGCTTCCGCGTGCCGGCGATCGTCGTCTCGCCCTGGACCGTGGGCGGCTGGGTGGCCTCCGAGGCCTTCGACCACACCTCGGCGCTGCGGTTCCTGGAGCACTTCACCGGGGTGGAGGAGCCCAACATCAGCGAGTGGCGCCGCAGCACCTTCGGCGACCTCACCAGCGCGTTCCGCTTCCGCTCCGGCCGCCCACGCCCGCCGCGCCTGCCGGACGACACGGCGGAGCAGCTCGAGAAGGCGAAGGAGGAGGTGGCGACGCTGCCGAAGCCCACGCTGCCCGGGGCGGACCAGACCTTCCCCCGGCAGGAGCACGGCCGCAGGCCGCACGTGTGACGGCGGACCGAAGGGGCCTGTGCCACCTGGCGGCTCAGACCCGGACGGCGTTCAGAGCGACGCGGTGAGCCTGCGCAGCGCAGCCCTCCCCGGCGGCCCCCATGTCGGCTTGCCGCCGGGGAGGCCCTGGTCGCCCGCGTGGCCGATCCGGATGCCGGCCAGGGCGCGCAGGACCGCCCAGCCGCGGGCGCGGCGCAGGGTCGCGGGGTCGGGCGCCGGGCGGTAGGCGGCGTGGAAGCGGTCGAGGGCGCCGTCCGGGAGCAGAATCCACGCCGAGGCGAGGTCGAAGGCCGGGTCGCCCGCGAAGAGGTCGCCGAAGTCGATGACGCCGGAGAAGGTGCCGTCGGTGGTGAGGACGTTGGCGGGGTGGAGGTCGCCGTGGAGCCAGAGGCGTGGGCCGGTCCACTCGGGCGCGGCGGCGGCGTCCTCCCAGACGGCGCGGACCGCGTCCGGGTCCTGGACCAGGCCGAGTCCGGCGGCCCATGCGAGCGCACCGGTGAGACCGTCAGCGGTGTCGGCCAGCCGGCCCCCGCGGTCCCTGCCCGCCGGTGCCTCGTCGGGGGCGGGGCGGTGAAAGGCGGTCAGGAAGGCGGCGAGGGCGTCGGCCGCCAGGTCCGGACGGCTCGCGGGGGCGCGGTCGGCCGGCTCGCCCGGCACCCAGGTGGTGACGAGCCACGGGCGCGGGAAGCGTGCGCTCGGCTCGCCGAGCCGCTGCGGGACGGGGACGGGAAGGGGCAGGCCGTCGGCGAGCGAGGGCAGCCAGGCGTGTTCCTTGCGCAGCAGGCCGTCCGCCGACTCCGTCGCCCAGGGCATGCGGACGGCGAGGTCGTCGCCGAGCCGCCACACCTGGTTGTCCCAGCCGAGCGCGCCGAGTTTCAGCGGGCGGCCCGCCAGGTCGGGGTGCTGCTCGCGCAGCAGGTCCCGGATCAGCTCCGCCGTGATGTCCGTCCCGGTGACTGTCATGGGGAGCCACGGTACAGGGGACGCTTAGGCCGGATGCCGGTCCGGGATGCGCGCCCCGCCGGTCGCGCCACAGGATTCTGATCATGCGGAACTCCACTGACTCCCCGTCCCATCCCCGATACGCGCGGCACGGTGGCACCCGGCACGCCATATCCGCGGCCGCCCTGTGCGGTGTCCTGCTGGCGGTGACCACGTCCTGCGGCGACTCCGGCCAGAAGTCCCGTTCCGGCGGTGCCGCGGGCAACGGCAACCCCGCCGTGTCCGGCTCCTCCTCCCCGGACGCCGGTACGGGCGTCCCCGGTGTCGGGAAGCGGATGGGCAGCCAGATCCCGGCGGCCACCCGGCAGCTCGTGGTCGTCTACGGCGACGACCGGGACTCCGCCGAGGGACTCACGGTGCTGTACGAGAAGCAGGGCGCCCGCTGGAAGCAGTCCGCGAGCTGGCCCTCGCACAACGGCCGCCGGGGCTGGACGACCGACCATCAGCTCGACGACGAGCGCTCGCCGGTGGGCCTCTTCTCCCTCACCGACGCCGGAGGCACCCTGCGCGGCCCCGGCAGCAAACTGCCGTACTGGTACGACGACAACGCCTACGCGGCCTCGGTGGACCAGGACGACGAGGCGCACGCGCACGACTTCGACCACGTCATCGCCATCAACTACAACCGGCTCGCGGGCACCCCGCCCTACGACTGGAGCCGGCCCGAAGGGGTGGAGAAGGGCGGCGGCATCTGGCTGCACCTGGACCACGGTGACGGCACGTCGGCGTGTGTGACCGTCCCGGAGGCCGGCATGAAGACCCTGCTGCGCACCCTCGACCCCGCCGACCGGCCCATGGTGATCATGGGTGACCGTGAGCGCCTGAAGGACTGAACGGAACTCATCCGTCACACGCGTATCGGCCGCGGCGATTCGGACAGCGCCGCGCATGAGCGCGACGCGGTGAGTCCTACGACGTGATTCCCGGTCTCCCGGAATCACGCCTCCCGATACGGACTCCGCTGCGGCCGAAACACGTGTGTTCGATATCCCGCTCCCTGTCGTTGACCCCGGTACCCGCATCGTCCACCGGATTCCGTCACGCAGGGAGACGCGCAGTTGAGCTCATCGTCCCGTACCGTCCCACCACCCGCCCCGGCCGAGATCACCTACTCCGGCCACTACTCCGTCAACCCGCTCGGCGAGGCCAGTTTCCGTGGCCTGTGCGCCCAACTCCCGCGTGTGCTGGGCCGGATCGCGGCCATGGCCTGGGCCGTCGACCGTCGTGCCGTCCTGCTGCTGCTCGGCTGCCAGGCGACGACCGGGGCGTCGGCCGCCGTCCTGCTGACCGCCACGGCCGGGGCCATGGGCGCGCTCCTCGGCGCGGGCGAGGTGGCGGACCGGCTGCGGGCGGCCCTGCCCGCTCTGGTCGTCGTCGCCTGCGCGAGTGCCGCGGCCCGCACCGCGCTGGCCGTCGCCCGTTATGCCGAGCGCCGCGTCACGCCCCCGCTGACGACCGCCATGGACACCACCCTGGTCGGTGCCGTCTGCCGGGTGGAGGCGGCGGCGTGCGCGGTGGACGGCTTCTCCGACCGGCAGGAAGCCGCCGAGATGGGCGTGACACGCACCCAGGTGATGGTGATGGACGCCCAGCGCTTCATGTCGGCCCTGATCAGGATGGTCACCGCGGGCGCGGTCGTCACCGTGCTCAACCCGCTGGTGCTGCCGCTGCTCCTGCTGGCCGTCGCCCCGGCCGCCGTCGGCGCGGTGCTGACCGCGCGGGTGGACTACGACATCCACTACGCCAACATCGCCGACCGCAACGTCCGGGGGATGACCCGCTGGTGGGCGACGACCCCGAAGTACGGTGACGAGGTCCGCGCCAACGGCATGACCGACTACCTCCTGTACTGGTACCGGGCCCTGTCCGAGCGGGTGGACCGGCGCACCCTCGCCGCGGCCCCGAGGACGCTGTGGATCTCGCTGCTCTCCTCCCTCGCCGGTGGTCTCTTCCTGACCGCGACCTGGGGGATGCTCGCCTGGCTGGCCGTCACCGGCCGGGTCGCCCCCGCGGTCGCCGCCACGGCGGTCGTCGCGGTGCAGACGGCGCTGTCCGCGCTGTCGCAGCTCGTCGTGGAGGGCGCGGCCGTCTTCCACACGAGCCTCTACCTCGGTGACATGCAGGCGTTCTTCGACCACGCCGCGGAGCGGGCGCCCCGGCGCGGAGGCGTGGCGGTCCAGGCGCCGGTGGAGGAGATCCGGCTGGAGGAGGTCAGCTACCGGTATCCGGGCAAGGACCGGCCCGCCGTGGACGGTGTCTCCCTGGCGCTGCGGCGCGGCGAGATCCTCGCGGTCGTCGGCGTCAACGGCTCCGGCAAGAGCACGCTGACCCGGCTGATCACCGGCATCTACCTGGCGGACAAGGGCCGGGTGGTCTGGAACGGCACCGATCTCGCCGCCGCCGACCCGGCGTCCGTCTGGGACCACACCGGTCTGGTGCCGCAGATCTTCGCCCAGTGGCCGCTGCGGGTCCGGGAGAACGTCACCCTCGGCCAGCCCCGCAGCCATGACGACGGCCCGGTCTGGGACGCGGTGGACGCGGTCGGCATGCGCCCGACCGTGGAGGAGTTGCCCGCCGGTCTGGACACCCTCCTGGCCCGCGAGATCTTCGGCGGCACCGAGCTGTCCGGCGGCCAGTGGCAGCGGCTCGCCTGCTCCCGGGCGCTGTACCGCCGTCCGCCGCTGCTGATCCTGGACGAGCCCACGTCCCAGATGGACCCGCGTGGCGAGCACGCCATCTTCGAGCACATCAAGGCCATCTCCGCCGACCGGATCACGATCGTGATCACGCACCGGCTGGAGAACACCAGGATCGCGGACCGGGTCGTCGTCATGGACCAGGGCCGCATCACCGAGCAGGGGACGTACGACGATCTCGTCCACGCCGGCGGCACCTTCGCCGACCTGCTGCGCCTGTCCCAGGACAGGTGAGGCGGCCGGTGGCCGGCAGGGGTCCCCCGGCGAAAAGGGGGAACGCGTCAGGCGGAACGTGAAGCACGCGTCACGCGGGTCCCGCGGGCGTGGCGCGGACATCGCGCGGCCGGGTGCCGCGCGGCGAGGAGGCGACATGGGTGGCGACGGCAACAGCGCCTACGGTCACAAGAAGTTCAAGCGGTCCCGGAGCCACTTCACGGACCGGATCACCGCCGACGGGCGGGACGGCTGGCCGGTGGAGTCGGGACGCTACCGGCTGGTGGTCTCGCGGGCCTGCCCGTGGGCGAGCCGGGCGGTGATCTCACGCCGTCTGCTCGGGCTGGAGCGGGCGCTGCCCATGGCGATCACCGACCCGGTCCAGGACGACCGCAGCTGGCGGTTCACGCTGGACCCCGGCGGCCGGGACCCGGTGCTCGGCATCCGGTACCTCGCGGAGGCGTACGAGAAGCGGGAGCCGGGCGCGCCCGGCGGGGTGAGCGTGCCGGCGATCGTGGACGTGCCGAGCGGCGAGCTGGTCACCAACGACTACCAGCAGCTCACCCTGGACCTGGCCACCGAGTGGACGGCCCTGCACCGCGAGGGCGCGCCGGAGCTGTACCCGCAGGCCCTGCGGGACGAGATCGACGAGGTGATGGCCGAGGTCTACGACGACGTCAACAACGGGGTGTACCGGGCCGGGTTCGCCTCCGGCCAGGAGGACTACGACCGGGCGTTCGCCCGGCTGTTCCGGCGGCTGGAGGCGCTGGCAGAGCGGCTGGCGGGGCGGCGCTATCTGGTCGGGGACACGATCACCGAGGCGGACATCCGGCTGTTCACCACGCTGGTCCGCTTCGACCCGGTCTACCACGGCCACTTCAAGTGCAATCTGTGGAAGCTGGCGGAGAACCCGGTGCTGTGGGCGTACGCGCGGGACCTGTTCCAGACGCCGGGCTTCGGGGACACGGTCGACTTCGACCACATCAAGCGGCACTACTACCAGGTGCACTCCGGGATCAATCCGACCGGGATCGTGCCGCTCGGGCCGGACCTGTCCGGCTGGCTGAGCCCGCACCACCGCGAGGAGCTGGGCGGCCGGCCGTTCGGCGAGGGGACGGCCCCCGGCCCGGTCGCCCCGCACGAGCTGGTGAGCGCGGCGGGACGGCCTGCATGAGGGCGGCTGTACGAGGAAGAAGCGTGACATGGCGAAGAACAAGACCAAGAAAAAACTCGCGCTCACCTACAAGCCGGCCGGCTTCGTGATGAGCTGGGCCGGCGGCGCGCTGGCCGGACTGGCCTTCCGCAAGGCGTGGATGGCGATACGGCACGAGGAGGACGCGCCCGACGCGCTGGACCGGGACCGCGGCTGGGGCGAGATCCTGCTCGCCGCCGCCGTGCAGGGCGCGATCTTCGCGGTGGTCCGCAGTGCCGTGGACCGGACCGGGGCCAAGGCCATCGAGCGGTCGACGGGTGTGTGGCCCGTGGCGGACAAGGGCGGCCGGGACTGAAGCGGACGAGGACCGGGGGTGAGGGGCGTATCGGCGTGCTCTCACCCCCGGTCCTCGTCCCCGGCTCAGCCCTGCTTGGGCGCGGTGGGCGGGTCCACCCGCACCGTGAAGGAGTGGCCCGCCGGATCGGCGTAGCCGCGCTCCTCGTGCGGGCCGACGGCGTCCCGGGTCTCCAGCGGCCGGCCCCCGAGCGAGACGATCCGCCGCTCGACGGCGTCCAGGTCCTCCACCATGAACTCGACGTGGGCCTGCAGGGAGTTCTCCGGGCGTGGCCAGCTCGGGGGCGTGGCGTTGACATCGCGGCGGAAGGCGATGCGGAAGCCGTCCGCACCGCGGATCTGCACCAGGTTGGCGGAGGCGACGGTCTGCTCGCCGTCCAGCAACTCCTCGTAGAACGCGGCCAGTTTCTCCGGCTCGGCACAGTCGAGCACCACCACGCCCGCTTTGACCAGCGTCATGCTTCCTCCCGGATGAGTCGCCTCCCCTGCGACTGTCCCCGACCGCCCGATTCAGTCGCGGAGCGTGTGCGGCTCAGTCCGCGAGGCCGGTCAGGAACTTCCGGGCGGGGCAGAAGAAGGTGACTCCCGTGACCGCGCGCGAGTAGTCGAGGATGCGGTCGTGCAGCGGCGGCGGGTCGCCGATGAACATGCGCTCCAGCATCTTCTCGGTGACCCACAGGTGGCGGGAGTAGCCGATGAAGTACGTGCCGTACTCGCCCTTGCCGGGCGTGGCGAACGGCATGTTGTCGCGGAGGATGTCATGCTCGCCCTCCGCGTCCTGGATCGTGCACAGGGTCTTGTGCGACTTCTGTCCCTCGGTCGCGTCGGGCAGCTCGATGTTGTCGAACTTGGTACGGCCGATGATCTGTTCCTGCGTCTCGGTGGTCTGGGCGCGCCAGTCCTTGAGGTCGTGCAGGTACTTCTGGATCACGACGTAGCTTCCGCCCGTGTACTCCGGGTCCTCCTCGCCGACCAGGGTGGCGGCCGGCAGGGACAGGCCGATCGGGTTGGCGGTGCCGTCCACGAATTCCAGCAGGTCACGGCCGTTGTAGTAGCGGAAACCGCTGACGTCGTCCACGGCCGTCACCGAGTCGCCGAACGCCTCCAGGAGGATCTTCTCGAACTCGACGACGAGATCCACCGAGTCCGCGCGGACGTGGTAGAGGAGGTCACCCTCGGTGGCGACCGCGGTGTGCTGGGCGCCGCGGATCTCCTGGAACGGCTTGAGTTCCTTCGGCATCGGTCTCCGGGTCAGCGGTGCCCAGGCGTGGTGCGAGATGCCGAGGTTGCAGGTGAAGACCCCGGTGTTCACCTGGATCTTGATGTCCTTGACCAGGTCCTCGATGCTCGCCACCACGGACCGCGCCTTGTCCATGGCCGCTTCGCCGTCGTTGATGGTGAGCACCAGGAAGGCGGCCGCCGCCGTCATCGGCGCGTCGATGTACTGCGGCTCGGTCTCGAGTGCGTGCTTCGCGGCGGCGGTGGGGTCCATGGCCTCTCCCGTTGAGCGGCCTGCGTCACGCGCAGGCGGGGCGGTGCGAGCAGGGCGGATTCCGGCCTGTCCAGCATCGGACACCCCGGGGCGCACCGCCACCGGCGCCCGGTCCGTGAAGTCCGCCATTCAGGTGATCCCTGACGCGCCCCGCACCTGCGGCGACCCAGGGATCACGGGCCTGCCGGGCGTTTTCCGGCTCGCGGGGTGATCGATTCGAAGTGGCAGCCTGACGACGGCGGGCCGAAACTGAAGCGGCAGTTCGTGATCAGTGAAGAGCACGTTGCCGAGCCAGCGATCCAGAAGATCTCCAGGAGATCACATGGTGGAACAGTCCTCGGACGTCCATATAGAAGGAACGGACGCGCAAACCGTCGTAGCCCGGCACAGCCCGGACCTGGCGGTCGTGGAGACCGAATCACGCCTGGCGGAAGCGCTGGCCGGCGTCATGGGCGTGGAGAGTGTTCCGGCCGACGCGCACTTCTTCGACGGCCTCGGCGCCAATTCCCTGGTCATGGCGCAGTTCTGCGCCCGGGTCCGCAAGCGGGAGGATCTGCCCTCCCCGTCCATGAAGGACATCTACCGGTACCCCACGATCCACTCCCTGACGGCCGCGCTGGCGGAGACCGCCGCGGCGGACGCCGCATCCCCCGACCGTCTCTCCCCCGCCGATCAGGCGCCGGAGCCGGTCACGCCCCCGAGCGGACTCGCCCACGCCCTGTGCGGCACGGCCCAGTTGCTGATCTTCCTGGGTTACTCGCTGGCCGCCGGTTTCGTCGGTGCGAGCGGTTACGAATGGGTGGCCACCGGTTCCGGCGTGGTCGACGTGTATCTGCGGTCCCTGGTCTTCGGCGGTATCGGATTCGTGGCGCTGTGCGTCTTCCCGGTGGTCGCCAAGTGGATTCTCGTGGGGCGCTGGAAATCCGCCGAGTTCCCCGTCTGGGGCGTTCGCTATCTGCGTTTCTGGGTCGTCAAGGCCCTGCTCCACGCGAATCCGATGATCCTCTTCATCGGTAACCCGCTGTACGTGTTCTACCTGCGGGCTCTGGGCGCGCGGATCGGCAAGGGAGTCACGATCCTCTCCCACTCGGTCCCGGTCTGCACCGACCTGCTGACGGTGGGCTCCGGCACGGTGATCCGCAAGGACTCGTTCTTCCTCGGGTACCGGGCGCACGCCGGGCACATCCAGACGGGCCGGATCACCCTCGGCCGGGACGTGTACATCGGGGAGAAGACCGTCCTGGACATCGACACGTCGATGGGTGACGGCGCCCAGCTCGGGCACTCCTCGTCGCTGCACCGCGGCCAGGCCGTCCCGGACGGCGAGCACCGGCACGGCTCCCCCGCGCAGGTCACCGAGGTCGACTACCTGCGGGTCGCGCCCGCCCGGTGCGGCACCTTCCGCCGGGTGTGGTTCGCCCTCGCCTCGCTGCTCCAGCTGTTCCTGCTCTACATCCCGCTCGGCGTGGGCGGCCTGTACATGCTGTTCAACGCCGTGCCGGCGGTCCGCAGGCGGCTGGAGCCCGAGACAGCGCTGCCCCCCGGGGAACTGCTCACCGACGGGGTCGTCCTGTCCCTGGCGCTGTTCGTCGGCTTCATCGTCCTGGGCCTGCTCGTCATGTGCACCCTGCCGCGCCTGCTGAGCCTGGTGGTCCCGGCGGACCGGGTCTTCCCGCTCTACGGGTTCCGGTACGCCGTGCACCGCACGGTGGCCCGGACGACGAACGTGAAGTTCTTCGCCTGGCTCTTCGGGGACAGCTCGTACATCGTGCACTACCTGCGGGGCATCGGGTACGACCTCTCCCACGTCGAGCAGACCGGGTCGAACTTCGGCACCGAGCTGCAGCACGAGACTCCGCTGCTGGTGACGGTGGGCAGCGGGACGATGGTGGCCGACGGGCTGTCCGTGATCAACGCGGACTACTCGGCGACGTCGTTCAAGGTGTCGCGGGCGACGATCGGGGCGCACAACTTCCTGGGCAACAACATCGCCTATCCCACCGGCGGACGCACCGGCGAGAACTGCCTGCTGGCGACGAAGGTGATGGTGCCGCTGGACGGCGAGATCCGGGAGGGCGTCGGGCTGCTCGGCTCGCCGTGCTTCGAGATCCCGCGGTCGGTGGAGCGCGACTCCCGGTTCGACGTGCTGCGCACCGGGGACGCGCTGAGCCGGAACCTCGCGGCGAAGAATCGTTTCAACCTGCGCTCGATGGCGTTCATGCTGTTCCTGCGCTGGCTGCACGTCCTCGGCCTGACGCTGCTGGCCCTGGCCACCGTGGAGCTGTACGGCGTGCTCGGGCACGTCGTGATCGCCACCTACATGGCGCTGACGCTGCTCCTGTCCACGCTCTACTACGTGCTGGTGGAGCGCTGCCTCACCCGCTTCCGGCGGCTGCGCCCCATGCTGTGCTCCATCTACGACCCGTTGTTCTGGTCGCAGGAGCGGCTGTGGAAGGTGCCGGACCGGCACCTGAACATCTACAACGGGACCCCCTTCAAGGCCCTCGTGTGGCGCCTGATCGGTGTCCGCATGGGCCGCAGGGTCTTCGACGACGGCTGCTACATGACGGACCGCACGCTGACCGTCATCGGTGACCACTGCACGCTGAACGCCGGCAGCAAGGTCCAGTGCCACTCGCAGGAGGACGGCACGTTCAAGTCCGACGGCACCACGCTCGGCGAGGGCTGCACCCTCGGTGTCGGCTCGCACGTGCACTACGGCGTGACGATGGGCGACGGCGCGCGGCTGGCGCCCGACTCCTTCCTCATGAAGGGCGAGGAGGTCCCCGCGCACGCGCGCTGGGGCGGCAACCCCGCCGTGGAGATGCCGGAGGCCGTGGTGCGGCCCGCCGGTACCGGCCGCAGGACCCCACCGACCGTGGAAAGCGCCGCCACGGCGTCCGTGAGCTGAGGGAGCATCCGATGGGAACGCGTGTGCAGGCTGACCGGGATTTCTGGAGCGGTGTGCTCACCGCCGGTGGACCCACCGCCCTACCGCGGTGGGCCGAGGTGCCGGTTCCCGGTACGGCGGAGCACGAGGTGCCGTTGCCGGGGGCCGTGGACGGCCTCGCCCGGCGCCTGGAGGTGCCGGCCGGCACCCTGCTGCTGGCGGCGCACGCCAAGGTGCTGTCCGCCCTCTGCGGCGAGCGGGACGTGGTGACGGGCTATGCCGACGGCAGCGGCGGCGAACCCCTGCCGTGCCGGATGGGCGTCTCCCCCGGCTCCTGGCGCGAGCTGGTTGCCGCCGCCCACCGCGCTCAGGAACTGGTGCTCGCGCACGGGGACTTCCCGCTGGAGGAGCTGCGCCGCGAACTGGGCGTCACGGAAGCGCCGTTCGAGGTGGTGTTCGGCGCCCCGGGCCCGCCGGCCGGTGACGCGGTGCTGCACGTGCACCGCTCCGAGAGCGGCCGCCTGGTCCTGCGGTACCGGACGGACGTCCTGGACGCCACGGCCGCGGCCCGGATCGCCGGCTACCACCTGAGGGCGCTGGAGCTGATGGCGGCCGACGTGGACGCGGAGCACCTGACGGAGAACCTGCTGTCGGACGCGGAGCGGCACGAGCAACTGGAGGGCCTGGCCGGTCCCTCGCGGGAACTGCCGGACGCGCGGGCGCACGAGCTGTTCGAGCGGCGGGTGCGCGAGCACCCGGACGCGGTGGCGGCCGTACTGGGCGAGCGGCAGTGGACGTACGCCCAGCTCAACAGCCGGGCCAACCAGCTGGCGCGGGCCCTGGTGGCACGCGGGCTGAGCCGCGAGGACGTGGTGGCCGTGGTCACCGAACGCGATCTCGACTGGCTGGCCGCGACGCTGGCCGTGTTCAAGGCGGGCGGCGTCTACCTGCCGATCGAGCCCCACTTCCCGCCCGGACGGATCGCGGCCACCCTCACGCGGGCCGGATGCCGGCTGGTGCTGACCGAGGCGGGCAGCACCGGCACGCTCGACCAGGCGCTCGCCGACGTGCCCGGCGCGCGGAAGGTGCTCGTCGAGGACGCCTACGCGGAGGGGCACGCCGACGACGACCTCGGTGTGGCGGTGGAGCCCGGCGGGCTCGCGTACATCTACTTCACCTCCGGCTCCACCGGCGAGCCGAAGGGGGCGATGTGCGAGCACGCGGGGATGCTCAACCACCTCTTCGCCAAGATCGACGACCTCGGGGTCGGCGAGGGCACGGTGGTGGCGCAGACGGCGCCGCAGTGCTTCGACATCTCGCTGTGGCAGCTGGTCTCCGCGCTGCTGACGGGCGGGCGCACGCTGCTGGTCGAGCAGGACGTGCTGATGGACGTGGAGCGGTTCGCGGACACGCTCGTGGGCGGCCGGGTCGGCGTGACCCAGCTCGTGCCCTCGTATCTGGAGGTCCTGGTCTCCTACCTGGAGCGGCACCCCCGTCACTTCCCCGACCTGCGGTTCGTCTCGGTGACCGGTGAGGCGCTCAAGCCGGAGCTGGTCCAGCGCTGGTTCGCCGTCCAGCCCGGCATCGCTCTGGTCAACGCCTACGGCCTGACCGAGACGTCGGACGACACCAACCACGAGATCATCGACGGAGTGTGCGAGCGTGTCCTGCTGGGGCGTGCCGTGAACAACGTGCGCGTCCTGGTGGTGGACGAGCGGCTGGAGCTGGTGCCGCTGGGCGCGCCGGGGCTGATCGCCTTCTCCGGGGTCTGCGTGGGCCGGGGCTACGTCAACGACCCCGAGCGGACCCGTGAGGCGTACCTGGAGGACCCCTACCGGCCGGGTGAGCGGCTCTACCTGGGCGGTGACTGGGGGCGCTGGCATCCGGGCGGCAAGCTGGAGTTCCTGGGGCGCCGGGACAACCAGGTCAAGATCCGGGGCTTCCGCATCGAGATCGGCGAGATCGAGAACACCCTGCTGCGGGTGCCCGGGGTCCGGGACGGCGCGGTGGTCGTGACGGAACGGGTCGGCCAGGGGCAGCAGTTGGTCGCCTTCTACGCGGGGCGCGAGCTGACCGTGGACGAGCTGCGCGACGCGCTGGGCGCGGCGCTCCCGGCGTACATGGTCCCGGCCGCCTTCCAGTGGCAGCAGGCGCTGCCGCTGACCGCCAACGGCAAGACAGACCGCAAGGCGCTGACCGCGCTGGCCGGGCAGGCCGCCCCCGCCGAGCGGGACGAGGCCGGCGACCGCGAGCCGCGTACCCCGGCCGAGCGGCGGCTCGCGGCCGCCTGGGCGGTGCTGCTGGGCGTCCCCGAGGAGCGGATCGGCCGTACGGACCACTTCTTCGACTCCGGCGGCACCTCCCTGACGGCGGTGAAGCTGACGATCGCGCTCGACCGCGCGGTGTCGCTGAAGGACATCACCCGCACCCCGGTCCTCGCGGACCTGGCCGCCCTCCTGGACGGCGCGGCCGGGCAGGACGGCGAACTGCTGCAGCCGCTGGCGGAGGCGGACGGGACGCCGGAGTGCGCGCTCGTGTGCTTCCCGTACGCCGGGGGCAACGCGGTGAACTTCCAGCCGATGGCGAGCGCGCTCGCGGGCGGCGGGACGCAGGTGCTCGCGGTGGAGCTGCCCGGCCACGACCTCGCCGGACGGCAGGAGGCGTTCTCCGGGATCGCCGAGGTGGCGGAGCGTGTCGCCGACGAGATCACCGCGCGCGGTCTGAGGCGGGTCATGCTCTGGGGCCACTCCTCGGGCGCCGCCCCGGCCGTGGAGACGGCCCGCCGGCTCGCCGAGCGCGGGGTGGAGGTGACGCGGCTGTTCGTCGGCGCGCAACTGCTCGGCACGGCCGCGGGGCGCCGGGCCGCCGCCGAGGAGCTGTCGGCCCGCCAGAACGCCGAGATCGCCGCGCGGCTGGCCGCGGAGGGCGGCTACGTCGAGCTGGCGGAGCTGACCGCGCGGCACGCCGAGCGGGTCGGGGCCGCCTACCGGCACGACTGCCTCGGCGCCCACCAGTACTTCCGTGACGCCCTGGAGAACCCGCCACCGGCGCGCCTGTCGGCCCCGGTGTCGGTGGTGGTGGCAGCGGACGACCCCCACACGGCCGGGTACGCCGACGTCCACCAGGACTGGCTGCTGCTGGCCGACCGGGTGGATCTTCTCGAACTCCCCGACGGCGGGCACTACTTCCCGCGCCTGCGGCCCACCGAGGCGGCCAAGGCCGTCCTGACCGCGGTGGAGCCGCTGGCCTCCTCCTGACCCTTCCCCAGCCCGCTGATGGGCGACCGAAAGGAAATCCGAGATGTCGACCTCATCCCTGGCAGGCCCGCTCGATGTGGAGCTGCGGCCGGGCAGACCCCCGATGGCCCGTATCGACCCCCCGGCCGACGTGCCGGGCTGGGCGGCGCAGTACCGCGACGCGCTGCGCACCGCGGTCACCGAGCACGGGTCTGTGCTGGTCCGGGGCCTGGGGCTGCGGGACCCCGAGCAGGTCGGCGCCGTGTTCGCCCGGCTGACCGGCGGCCTGATGACGGAGCGGGAGTCCTTCGCGCCGCGCGAGACCTTCGGGTCGGGGCTGTACGCGTCCACGACCTGGCCGGCCAACCAGCCGATGTGCATGCACCACGAGCTGAGCTACACACAGGAGCCTCCCGGCGTCATGCTGTTCGCCTGTCTGACCGCGCCCGAGGACGGCGGGGCGACGGCGGTGGCCGACGCGGTGGAGGTGCTGCGGGAGCTGCCCACCGAGGTGCGGACGCGTTTCGAGCGGGAGGGCTGGCAGCTCACCCGGTCCTACAACGACGAGATCGGGGCGTCCCTGGAGGAGTCGTTCGGGACGGCCGAGCGCGCCGGGGTCGAGAGCTACTGCCGGGCGCACGGCATCGACTTCGCCTGGCAGCCGGACGGTTCGCTGCGGACCACCCAGCGGCGCCCGGCCGTCGTCCGGCACCCCGTCACGGGCGAGGCGTGCTGGTTCAACCAGATCGCCTTCCTCAACGAGTGGACGCTCGCCCCGGAGGTGCGCGAGTACCTCGTGGACATCTACGGCGCGGACGGACTGCCGTTCAACACCCGTTTCGGGGACGGCACCCCGATCGGCGAGGACGTCGTCGCACTGCTCAACGCGACGTACGAGAAGCACACCAGGCGCGAGCCGTGGCAGGCCGGTGACCTGCTGCTCGTCGACAACGTCCGCACCGCGCACAGCAGGGAGCCCTACACCGGGGACCGGGAGGTGCTGGTCGGCATGGCCGAGCCGCGCCGCCTGGCCGCCGGGGGCACGAACTCGGAGGCGAGCGAGCGATGACCGACCTACTGCCGACCACAGCGCAGCCGGCCGCACCCGACCCGGCGTCCTCGCCGTCGTTCGCGGTGATCTCCGGTGAGCAGGTGCACAAGGCGCTCAGCGGGCGCGAGAAGGAGATCACGGAGCTGGTCGAGGCGACCTACCGGCTGCACGGCGCCGGGGACTCGGTCAACCCGCCCTCCTACTTCCTGCGGTTCCCCGACCGGCCCAGCTCGCGGATCATCGCGCTGCCGGCCTCGATCGGCGGCTCCGTGGGGGTCGACGGCGTCAAGTGGATCTCCAGCTTCCCGGAGAACATCCGGTCCGGGCTCCCCCGTGCTTCGGCGGTCCTGATCCTCAACGACCCCGGTACGGGCTACCCGTTCGCCTGTCTGGAGAGCTCCATCATCAGCGCGACCAGGACGGCCGCGTCCGCCGCGCTGGCCGCCGACTGGTTCAGCCGGTCCCGGCCGCGCCCGACCCGGGTCGGGTTCTTCGGCACCGGGCTCATCGCCCGCTACATCCACACCTTCCTCGCGGGCAACGGCTGGGAGTTCGAGGCGATCGGCGTGCACGACCTGGCCGCCGACAGCGCCGCCGGGTTCCGCGACTACCTGCGGCAGAGCGGGACCGGCGCCGAGGTCACCGTCCACGACAGCGCCGCCGACCTCATCCGGGACAGCGATCTGGTGGTCTTCGCCACCGTGGCGGGCGCACCGCACGTGGGCGACGCGTCGCTGTTCGCGCACAACCCGCTGGTGCTGCACGTGTCGCTGCGCGACCTGGCGCCCGAAGTCCTCATGGCGTCGGCGAACTTCGTCGACGACGTGGAGCACTGCCTGAAGGCCGACACCTCCCCGCACCTGGTCGAACAGCGCACCGGGAACCGGGACTTCCTCAACGGCACGCTCTACGACGTGATGCTGGGCCGTGCCGCCCCGCCGCCCGACCGGCCGATCGTCTTCTCGCCCTTCGGGCTCGGCGTCCTCGACCTCGCCGTCGGCAAGTACGTCTACGACGAGACGGCCCGGGCCGGAAACCTCGGTCTCATCGACAACTTCTTCCACGACCTGCGCCGGTACGGCTGAGAGCGCTGCCCTTCCCCGGTACCAGGAGGCCCATCGTGCCCGTCATATCCGCTCCCCATGACTTCAACGAAGGCCGTCTCTTCGTCGACCTCAAGTCGGTCCTCGGATGTCCCCTCTACCTGAAGTGCGAGGGCTTCAACTTCGCCGGCTCCATCAAGCTCAAGGCCGCGAACGAGATGGTGGAAGGCGCCGAGCGGGAGGGCGTCCTCAAGCCGGACTCCGTCATCGTGGAGTCCTCGTCCGGCAACCTCGGCGTGGCTCTCAGCATGATCGCCGCGAGCAAGGGCTACCGGTTCCTGTGCGTGACGGACTCGCGCTGCAACCTGTCGACCCGGCTGCTGATGGAAGCCCTCGGCAGCAAGGTGCACATCGTGGCCGACCTGGACGAGAACGGCGGGTTCCTGGGCACGCGGATCGAGTACGTCCGCTCGCTGTGCGCCTCAGACGACCGGTACGTGTGGCTGAGCCAGTACACCAACCCCGGGAACTGGCAGGCGCACTACCGGACGACCGCGCAGCAGATCGCCCGCCAGTTCCCGCGGCTGGACGTGCTGTTCGTGGGCACGGGAACCGCCGGGACGCTCATGGGATGCGCCCGCTACTTCCGGCAGTGGCACCGGCCGGTGCGGATCGTCGCGGTGGACAGCGTGGGCTCGGTCGCGTTCGGCGGGGAACCGGGGCGCCGGATGATCCCCGGCCTCGGCATGAGCATGCGCCCGCCGCTGCTCGACGAGTCCTACGTCGACGAGGTCATCAAGGTGGAGGAGGCCGACACCATCCGGGCCTGCCACCAGATGGCCCGGCGCGGCTTCCTGTTCGGCGGGTCCACGGGCACCGTGGTCAGCGGTGCGGCGAGCTGGCTGGCCCGCCACGACACCCGTGACCTGACGGCGGTGGCCATCGCGCCGGACCTCGGCGAGCGCTACCTCGACACCGTCTACCAGACCAACTGGCTGCAGGACCTGTTCGGCGACGAGGTCCTCGACGCCAGCGGGCAGGCCACCGCCGCCTTCGAGGCGGAGGAGACGGCCCCCCGCGAGGCGGACAGCCGGCCACAGCCCTGACCCACGACGCCCCGGCCCCGTCCATCTCGGTGCCCTCCGTGTGAGGGCACTGTGGAACAGGGCCGGGGCAGGCGTCCCTCCGCGTATGCGGGGCATCCGGATGACCGGATACGCAGGAGGGGTGATGGTCATGTTCGAACCCGACCGTGAACCGGCGGTGGCCCGTGACGAGCCGGTCGGTGAACTGGTGCAACGCGCCTCGCAGCAGCTCACCGAGCTGGTGCGCGGCGAACTCCGCCTGGCTCAGGCGGAGATGAAGGAGAAGGGCAAGCGGTACGGCAAGGGCGGATCGCTGTTCGGAGGCGCCGGGCTCGCCGGCTTCCTCACTCTCCAGGCACTGGTGGCCACGGCTATAGCCGCCCTGGCGGTACCGCTTCCGGTATGGGCCGCCGCGCTCATCGTCACCGGCGTCCTCGGCGCGGTCACGGCGGTTCTCGCCCTGACCGGCAAGAAGGAGGTCGGCCTGGCCGCCCCGCCTGCTCCGGAGCAGACCATCGACAGTGTGAAGGCCGATGTGGCCGAGATCAAGGAGAGTGCCAGGCGATGACACAGCAGCCGTTCGAGGAGTCCGCCTCCGCGAGCCCGCAGGAGCTGCGGGAGCAGGTCGAGCGGACCCGGCACGAGCTCGGGGAGACCGTGGAGGCGCTCACCGACAAGGCCGATGTCAAGGCGCGCGCCCAGCAGAAGGCGGCGGCGCTGAAGGTGCAGACGGCCGAGACCGCGCAGAAGCTGCGGGAGAAGCTGCCCGACCCGGTGAAGGACAAGGCCGCCACCGCCGCGACGCAGGTGCGGGCCAGGGCCGGGCAGGCCGAGCAGCTCTGGCAGGACCGGGCGCCGGAGCAGGTGCGCGACAAGCGGGGCCTGCTGGTCGCCGGTGCGGTCGCGGTGCTCGCGCTCACGCTGCTCAGCCGCAGGAAGCGGCGCTAGGTCGTGTCCGCAAAGTGGCGTCGTCTGCCCGGAGGGCAGGGCTCGCGGCGTCTGGTGCGTGCGATCGCAAGGCGGAGGGTCGCCCTCGT